>DASZKO010000217.1:0-3646 GCA_035605655.1 Caulobacteraceae bacterium
AGGGCCGCCGTCGCCTCGCCGGCCGGGGAGTGGACGGGCGCGGCCGCGGGATGGGCGCCGGCCACCGCCCCCTCGCCGATCGCCTTGTCCTTCAGCTCGGCGAGGATGCGGGCGGCGAGCTTGGGGCCGACGCCGTTGGCCCGGGCGACCAGGGCGCGGTCGTCGCGCAGCACGGCGGCGGCCAGCTCGGCCGGCGGCAGGACGTCGAGCACCGCCAGGGCGACCTTGGCCCCCACCCCCTGGATCGACTGCAGGACCACGAAGGCGCGGCGCTCCTCGCGGGTGAGGAACCCGTAGAGCCGGGGGCCGGCCGTCTCGCTCCACTGGCTCTCGGTGTGCAGGGTCACTTCGTCGCCCAGGGCCGGCAGGCGGGTGAGGGTGCGGGCCCCGCAGCGGACCACGTAGCCGACCCCGGCCACATCGACGAGGGCGTCCTCCTCGGCGGCCTCGGCGACCACCCCGCGCAGGCGCCCGATCACGCCACGCTCGCGAGCCTCGCCCTCGCCGTGCGGGCGTGGGCGTGGGCGATGGCCACCGCCAGGGCGTCGGCGGCGTCGGGGCTGAGGGCGCCGCAGGTCGGCAGCAGGCGGGCGACCATGAAGGCGACCTGGGTCTTGTCGGCCCCGCCGGTGCCGACCACCGCCTTCTTGACGACCTTGGCGGCGTATTCGGCGACCAGGAGGCCGGCGCTGGCCGGGGCGATCATCACCGCCGCCCGGGCGTGGCCGAGCTTCAGGGTCGAGGCCCCGTTGGCGGTCATGAAGGTCTCCTCGACGGCGGCCTCGTGGGGGGCGTGGGCGGCGATCACCGCGTTCACGCCTTCGAAGAGGACGAGGAGGCGGCCGGCGAGGGGGAGGGTGTCGTCCGGCGCGATCACCCCGTGGGCGATGTGGGAGAGCCGCGAGCCCTCGATCGCCACCACCCCCCAGCCGGTGCGGCGCAGGCCCGGGTCCAGCCCCAGAATGCGAATCGCGGCGCCCATGTGTTCCCCCACCATCGCCGATGGCGGCGGGCAGGGGAAGGGACGCCGTCCCTCCTTCCCCTTCGATGGGGAAGGTGGCGCGGCGAAGCCGCGACGGATGGGGTGGCGGCGCGGACCCCACCCGTCTTCCGCTGCGCGCGATCCACCCTCCCCATGAGAAGGCTAGCAGATTCACACATCTCGCCGGACCGTCCAAAAACCCCTCTCCCATGGGGAGAGGAAGGGGCCCGCCGAAGCGCGAAGCGCTGCGGTGGGAAGGTGAGGGGGTAAGGGGTGTCAGGAAAAGGCGCGTTCCTTAAAGCTCGGCAAATCCCCTAGCCGCGTAATCCCTCACCTTCCCACAGCTGTGCTGTGGGCCCCTCCCTCTCCCGCCGGGAGAGTTGTTCAAGGGCGCGATCCGAAAGATGTGTGAATGCGGTAGCCATGAGAAGGGGAGGGAGGAAAGACGCCGATCCTCCTTCCCCTCGAGAGGGCCGGGCCGCCTAGTGTCCGGCCGGCGCGGCGAGCAGGACGGGGTGGGCGGCGCCCACGGCCACCGGGGCGTGCGCTGGCGCGGGCGGCGCGGCGACGGCCGCCATGGCCTGCGTCAGGGCGTGGGCGGCGACGGGCCCGGATGAGACGGCAATGTTCGTCCCGCCCTTGCCGTCCGAGGTGAGATTGAATGTGTCCCCGGTGAAGTCGCCGGCGAGCTGCAGGTCGGCGACGGTGACCGAGCCGTTCTGAACCAGCAGCTTGTCGCCCGCCTGCAGGGAGACGGTGGTCGCTTTCTTGTTGATCAGGTCGATCTCATCGCCAGGGGCGAAGCCGGCGATCGTGGCGTCGAAGGCCGTCGCCCGGGTGAGCGCCAGCGTGCCGGCAGCCGCCTCGAAGGTCGCGGTGAGCGTAGCGGCGACCCGGCCGCCGAACCGCAGGGTCGCCCCCGCGCCGATCTGAAAGGCGCCCGCGCCGGTGATCGCCTGGGTGAAGTCCAGAACGCCGGCCGTGACCCCGATCACGCCCGCGTTGCTTACGGCTACGGCCACCGAAGCGAGCCCCCCGCCCGAGGTCTTGTCGAGCGTGCCGGAGACGACGACGCGCGAGGCCGTCGAGGTTCCCCGCAAGATGTTGGAACTGCCGGCGATGAGGTAGGTCCGGTTCTTCTCGATCGTCAGCCTGCCTGTCCCCCCGGCGCCATCGCCGAGAGTCAGGGCGCCAGTCTGGGTGACGGTCCCGTAGTCGACAAACCGCGACCCACCGCCGACCGTCAGGCCGGAGATGGTCGCCCGTTCCGCCGCGAAATTGCCACCGCCAGTGAGTAGTCCAGCGAAACTGGCCGACACCGTACCGGTGGCGACCTTCTCGCCGGCCTCGATATCCAGGGTCCCGCCGGCGGCGTTCTCGAACGACGCTGGCCCGATTATGGAGACGATCGCTCCATTGCCGGCGAGGAACACGCCCTCGTTCACGAAGTCGACGACCTCCAAAAAGAAGATTCCGTTGGTCGTGGCCTCGATGGTCCCCTGATTGACACACTCGTCGCCTGGCGTGGCGCTTACATCGGAGATTCTGGTGACTCCGGCGGCCTGCTCGAAAACGAAGTTCGGCCCGAGTGTGAGAGTGCCCGGAGCCGACGAGGTCTGAACTTGCTCTAAGCCGGTGGCGTCCCCGAAAACGGCAGCGGCGTTGTCGAGGGTCTGATTGCCCTCAACGAAAATGTAGCTGTTGTCCCCTGGGACGGAGATCGCGCCAGGGCCCGACCCGCCCGCGCCCGTCAACACAATCCCAGCGCCGGCGATGGTGACCGAAGAGCCGGCGCCTCTGAGGTTCAGCGTCCCCTCGACCGTCACCCCTTCCAGTGTGGCGCCATCGTAGGCGATGCTGCCGCCATTCTGGATGATCGTGCCACCGCTGATCACTCCGCCCGCGCCAAGCGTGACCACGCCTGCGTCGAGATTCAGGTCCGAGCCGAGGCCGATGGCGCCGCCGGATGCGATCGAAACCGTCGCGTGAGAATTGTTCACCGTGAGCGAATTCACCGCCTCGGCGGCGGTGATGGTCACCGTGTAGCTCGCCGTACCCGCCGCGATCACCGCATCGTCGTGGTAGCCGGGCACGACGCCGCCATACCAGTCCGCGGCATTCGACCAATTGCCGCCGGTGGTGGAAATCCAGTCGATGGTCGCCATGGGGCCTCCCGGCGAGACGCAGGCTTGGTTTTCAAGCGCAGCCGGCCCGATGTTTAGCACGCCCAAGCCGGCAAGCGCAGGTCAGCCGCACGCGCGGATGGGCGGGGCCGACAGCCCGGCGGAGGGCGTCGAGAGCGCCTCCCCCTCTTGGGGCGGCGCAGGCCCGGGTCCAGCCCCACGTTCTCCCACCATCGCCGATGGCGGGGGGCAGGGGAAGGGATGGGGTGGCGGCGCGGGCCCCACCCGTCTCGCACTCCGTGCGACCCTGCCCAGGAGGGCAGGCCTATCGCATATGAGAACCCTCTCCCGCTTGGCGGAGGAGGATTAAGGCGGCGCGAAATCGAATCCTCCCCCGTTCACGGGGGAGGGGGACCCCGAAGGGGTGGAGGGGGCGGCGAGCGACGGATAGGCCGTGACCTGGCGAACTTGCGGCGCGCTCTAATGGCGAAGGTTTTGCGCTGCAACCGCCCCCTCCACCGCTTCGCGGTCCCCCTCCCCC
>DASZKO010000219.1:0-3916 GCA_035605655.1 Caulobacteraceae bacterium
AGTGACGCGGGCCGCTCATGCCGCGACCTTGGCCCGCATGGCCTCGCAGGTCCGCTCGAGCTTCTCGATCGCTTCGCGCGCCTCGTCCAGGGTGAGGTTGAGGGGCGGCAGGAGGCGCACGCAGTTCTCGCCGCCGCCGGCAATCAGCAGCCGCTCCTCGCGGGCGGCGGCCATGAACGCGCGGTTGTTCGGGATGAGCTTGAGGCCGATCAGCAGGCCCTTGCCGCGCACCTCTTCGATGATGTCGGGAAAGCGGTCCCTGAGGCCCGCGAGCTGCTGGCCGAAGTAGCCGGCGATGGCCCCCACGTTCTCCAGAAGCTCCGGTCTGGAGATTTCGTCGAAGGCCGCCAAGCCCACGGCCATGGCCAGGGGATTGCCGCCATAGGTCGAGCCGTGGGAGCCGACGCTCATGCCGCTCGCCGCGCGGGCGGTGGCCAGGCACGCCCCGACCGGGAAGCCGCCGCCGAGCGCCTTGGCGACGCACATGATGTCGGGCGTCGCCGCCGTGGCCCACTCGTGGGCGAAGAGCTTGCCGGTGCGCCCCAGGCCGCACTGGATCTCGTCGTAGATGAGGAGCGCCCCGGCCGCGTCGCAGAGGGCCCTCAAGCGATCAAGATCGCCCGGCGAGAGGGCCCGTGCCCCGCCTTCGCCCTGGACCGGCTCGATGATCACCGCCGCGGTCGTGGGCCCGAGCGCCGCCTCGAGGACGTCCATGTCGCCGAACGGCAGGCGCTGGTAACCTGGCAGGGCGGGGCCGAAGCCCTCGACATAGGTCGGGTTGCCGGCCGCGTAGACGGCGGCGTAGCTGCGGCCGTGGAAGGCCCCCTCGAAGCCGATGATCTCCATCCGCTCGGGCTGGCCGGCCGCCCAGTGATACTTGCGGGCCATCTTGAGGGCACACTCGACCGCCTCGGTCCCCGAATTGGTGAAGAAGACCACGTCGGCGAAGGTGGCGGCGGTCAAGCGATCCGCGAGGGTCTCCTGGCCGGGAATCCGGAAGATGTTGGAGACGTGCCACAGCTTCTTCGCCTGCTCCTCGAGAGCGGCGACGAGGCTGGGATGGGCGTGGCCGAGGCCCGTGGTGGCGATGCCGGCCAGGCAGTCGAGGTAGGCCTCGCCTTGCGCCGTGTAGAGGCGCGCCCCGGCCCCGCGCTCGAACGCCAGCGGAGCGCGGGCGTAGACGGCGAGAAGGTGGTCTTCGGGGACGTCGGGCGCCATGGCTTCCCTCCAAGAACGAAGATGTCCCCGCGCGGCGAGGGCGGGGACGGGAAGCGCCGCCTTTTGTTCCCGCGCCCCGGCGATGTCAATCATCGGCATGGGTGCACTGGAACGCTCGCAGCGACCGAGGCCGACTCGTCACCGTAAATCGACCGTAAAATAGGTGGCCCGGCCTTGTGCGTCGCGGCGCGTCGGTGGGTCGAGGTCATGGGGGATGTATTACAACTTGCAATCTACGCTGGCAGCTTGAAAATTGCCTTTGGCGAATCATTGCAGAGGCTCGAATCCTGACCACGAAGCTCACGAAGGACACGAAGTCTCAAGTCGTCACCAATCCGCTCTTCCCCGCGGAAGCGGGGATCCCGTGGTGTCCAGCTTGGCGCTCGTCGGGTGGGATGGGCGGGCTCGGCAAAAAGCGAAAAGAGCCTGGCTCCCCGCGTTCGCGGGGAAGAGCGGATTGGAGTGGACGAGCGTAAGGGAGCCGCGGGCCCTATGTCTTCAGTCTGTAGCCGGTGGCGAACATCCATAGGCAGACGAGGGTGAGGGCGATGGCGATGACGGCGGTGCTGATCACGCCGACGATCAGCGAGCCGTCCATGTGGCCGATGAAGCCGTAGCGGAAGCCGCTGATCATGTAGAAGAACGGGTTGTAGCGGCTGGCCGTGCGGAACGGCTCGGGCAGGCGCGAGACGAGGTAGAACGTGCCCGACAGGAACGTCATCGGCATGATGATGAAATTGCTGACCGCCGCGATGTGGTCGAAGCGCACGCTCCAGATCGCCGCCATCAGGCCGAGCATCCCCATCACCACCGAGGCCCCGATCCCGAAATAGAGGACGGCCCACAGGTGGCTGACGGTGAGGTGGGCGAAGGGCAGCACCGCCAGGGCCGTCACCGCGCCCACGAGGATGCCGCGGGTCGCGGCGCCGAGGGCGAAGCCGCTCACCTGTTCCATAGGTGAAAGCGGCGGGGTGATGAAATCGCCCAGCAGGCCGTTCATCTTGGCCTGCAGCAGGCTGGAGGACGAATTGGCGAAGGCGTTGGAGAGGATCTGCATCATGATCAGACCCGGAGCCACGAAGGTCGCGAAGGCCACCCGCTCGATCGGCGGCGAGGCGCCGCGCACGGCGACCACGAACACCAGCATGTACAGAAGGGCGGTGACCACCGGAGCGGCCAGGGTCTGGGTCCCGACCTTGATGAAGCGGGTGACCTCGCGCAGGTAGAGGGTGCGTAGCCCCTCCCAATTGGCTCCGTGGTAGTCGCGCGGGAGCGGCGGGGAGAGACGCTCGGTCATGTCCTTCATGGCCCCCATTTGCGTCCGCCCAAGCTGCGGCGCAAGACCGGGCCGGGTGTGAATCAATATCTTGATCCTGTGGACAGATTATGGGGCGCCTATTGTGGCGCCGGCCAAAAGGGAACACGATATCTGGTAGGCAAGGACGTCGGCGGCACGAGGGAACACAATATCTAGGGCGGCGTACCGCCGGCGCCGATCGCAAGGCAAACGGGGAGCGGAGGTCCGACATGGGCTGGACGGACGAGCGGGTGGACGTGCTCAAGAAGCTGTGGCTGGAGGGCCTGTCGGCCAGCCAGATCGCCAAGCAGCTGGGCGGGGTGACCCGCAACGCGGTGATCGGCAAGGTCCACCGCCTGGGCCTTTCGGGGCGGGCGACACCCTCGCAGCCGAGCCGGCCGGCCTTCCGGGCTCCCCGGCCGCCGCGTCCGGCGATCAGCTCCGGGGCGGCCCATCGCCGCCTGGAGCCGAGGCCGGAAAGCCATCGCGTGGCGATCCGCCCCGCGCCCTACATAGAGGAGCCCGGAACGGCGACTGTCCTCACGCTGGGGGCCCACATGTGCAAGTGGCCGATCGGCGATCCGGCCACCGCCGAATTCACCTTCTGCGGCCGGCGCTCGGGGGACGAAGGTCCCTATTGCGTGGAGCACGCGCGCCTCGCCTACCAGCCGCCGCAGGCGAAGAAGAAGACCAGCGCCACGGAGCTGGCGAGGTCCCTGCGCCGCTATATCTAGGCGAGCCACGTCGGGCGCCGACCTCGCGCCCTGGCTGAAGCGGTGGCGGCTCAAGCCGGACGGGGAGGCTTTCGTCAGCCTCTTCGGCTCGACCCTCGCGCCGGTGCGTTTCGAGGGCGCGGCGGCCATGCTCAAGATCGCCCACGGCGAGGAGGAGCGGCGCGGGGCGGCGATCATGGCCTGGTGGGCCGGCGAGGGCGCCGCGCGGGTGCTGGCCTGGGCTGATCCCGCGCTGCTGCTGGAACGTGCCGAGGGGACTCGCTCGTTAGGCGCGATGGCGCGGGGCGGCGCGGACGACGAATCGATGCGGATCCTGTGCCGCGCCGCGGCCGCTCTGCATGCCCCGCGCCCGGGCCGGCCGCCGGCCAGCCTCGTCCCCCTCGATGTGTGGTTCCGCGCCCTGCCGGAAAGCGCGGCCAAGCGCGGCGGCATCTTCCAGAACGCCTGGACCATGGCCGAGGGCTTGCTCGCCTCGCCGCGTGACGAGACGCCCCTGCACGGCGACCTGCACCACGACAATGTGCTGGATTTCGGCCCGCGCGGCTGGCTGGCCATCGACCCCAAGGGCCTGATGGGCGAGCGCGGCTTCGACTACGCCAACATGGTCTGCAATCCCGATATCGCGACGGCCGGCGCCAAGGGCGCGCTGACCCGGCGAGCGAGGATC
>DASZKO010000222.1:0-10513 GCA_035605655.1 Caulobacteraceae bacterium
CCGCTTCAGCTTGTCAAGTGTGGCGGTGGCGCCGCGGTCTTCCATCGCGGGCCTCCTTGCTCATTTGCAGGAAATTTGGGGAGTCGCTGGGCGTCTCGACACCACTCGCCACTTTGCATATTGGACCACATCTCGCCCGGACGAGTCAAGCGCCTTTTTTGCGTATCGCAATTTTTTATTTTTACCCGCGCCGTTTCAGGGCGACGTAGAGCGCGCCCCCGCCGCCGTGGCGGCGATGGGCTTCGGAGAGTCCGGCGATCAGCGGGCGCAGGGGCGGCTCGGCCAGCCACTCGGGAACCCGGCGGCGCAGGACGCCGTCGCCGAGCGTTCCCTTGCCGGTGATGACGAGAACGCCGCGATGGCCGCGCTCGGCCGCGCCGATCACAAAGGCGGCGAGCGCCGCGCGGGCCTGATCCTGGCCCAGGCCGTGCAGGTCGATGCGCCCGCCGATCGCCTCGCGGCCCAGGGCCAGGCGGCGAAAGCGGCCGGGCTCGATCCCCTGCGGCGCGCCTTGGCCGGGGCGGCGGGGCGGATCGACCGGGGCGAATCTCTGAGCCGCCGCCGGCGGGGGCATGGGAAGCTTCCCAGCCGGACGCGGGACGGCGCGGCCGGGAAGCGGGCGCACCGTGGCGGCGATCACCGCCCAGATGCGCAGATCCTCCTCGCGCGGCTTCATGGCTTCGACAGCGGAACGAGGCGCCACAGAGAGAGCCCGTGGCGCACCTTGCCTGCCTCGACGCCGGCCGCCTCGCCCCGGCCGAGATAGAGATCGGCCCGCGCCTGGCCCTTGATCGCTCCGCCGGTATCGAGGGCCACGGCCAGGCGCCGCCAGGCCGGGAAGGCGCCGGCCAGCGCCGGGGCCTCGCCGTCCAGCCACAAGAGCTCGCCCATGGCATGCCAGGCCGGGTCGACGGCCACCGAGCGGCCGGGGATCAGCCGCGCCGCGGCCGCCCCGAACGGATCGGCCCCGTCGTCGGGCGCCAGGGAGAAGAAGACGTAGCGCGGATCGAGCCGCATGATGGCCTCGGCCTCCTGGCCGCGATGAGCCGCCAGCCAGGCGTGGATCGCCTCGCCGGAGGTCTCCGCGTCGCCCAGGAGGCCGCGAGCCCTCATGGGGGCGGCGATGCCGACGAAGGGCGCGCCGTTGTCGCCGGCGAAGACCGCCTTCACCCGCGAACCGTCGCTGTAGGCGAGGACCCCGGAGCCCTGGACCTGCATGAAGAAGAGATCCTCCGGCCGCATCCAGGCCAGGGCGGTGGAGGTGGACCGGGCCTCGATGGCGGCGCGGTCGGCGTAGCGAGCCCGGCCGGTTTCGGCGGCGTCGCGGGCCGGCAGATCCGGCGGGGCCGGGCGGACGGCGGCGGTGAACGACCCGAAGCGGACCGGACTGGCCTCATAGACCGGCATGAAATAGGCGGTGAGGCGCCCGTCCGAACCGGCCGGAACGGCGCGGAAATGGCCCTCCAGAAACGCCCGCGCACCGGCCTCGTCCAGCCAGTCGAGCGCCGCCGCTTCCTCACAGACGCCGGCGAGTTCGCTGGCGTGGCCCACCCCGCAGGCCCCCTGCACCGCGCGCAAGGCCGCGACGTGATCCTCCTGCGCCCAGCCGGGTAAATCGGCGAGGTCGAGGGCGGCGGCGGGGTTGGGGAGGAAGCCGGCGCACGCAGCGGCCAGCCCGGCCAGAACGGCGCGGCGCGCGCGGCGGATCACGGTCTCGGCGGCTTCGCGGGGTCGAATCACGCCGACACGATACGCCGCCTCCAGGCATCCACGAGAGGCGGCGGTGTTCGACTTCCTGGAAGGCTGTCCTCCTCCCTCCCCTTCATGGGGAGGGTGGACCGACCGAAGGTCGGGACGGGTGGGGGACGCGTCATCACCCCCTCCGACCTCGCGGAGCCTGTCCTCGGGCCGACCTTCGGTCGAACCCTGGGGCGAGGCTGCCTCCCCCTCTCCCCGGGCTCACTCTTCAGAGTCCGGCGCCGCTTCGAAATAGTGGTGATGGTGATGGCGGCAGCCGGGATTGAACGGGGCTCCGCAGGCCGGGCAGCGATGGTCGCCGCCGACATAGGCCGCGATGCTCAGCCGCGCGCCGCACGCGCCGCACAGGATGGCTTTTTCGCTCCATTCGCCGCGCGGCCAGACCCGGACGGGGTGACCGGCCAGGGCGTCGTGGCAATCCTTGCAGGCGTAGAACGCCCCGCAGCAGCGCATTTGGATGGCGACGATGTCGAGGGCCGAACGGTAGTGCGCGCAACGCGTCTGGCCATCGACATCGATCCCCAGCACCGCAGGCCTGGCGGGCGCTCGGCGTCGCCTGGCGTGGGTCATGGGGTATCTCTCCTCGGTTTCCTTCGACGAGGGGCGGGCGGTTGGTCGATGAACATGGCGCTAAGCCGACATCGGCCGACAGATGGCGGCGTTCGCCGTCCCGTCAGCCGCGCCCCTGGCCGCCTCGGCGAACTCCGCGGGGGCCACGAGGCCGGTCGCCTTGATGGCGTCGCGCAGACGCGCGCTCGTGGCATGCATCTGGCGGTTGGCGTTGGCGGCCTTGGCGAGGTTCATCCGCAACGCTTCGGCTTCGACGTCGCTCAGCCGGCGACCGGGTCCGCTCATGCTGTCCAGGGTCGTCCACTGGTCCTCCTCGCGGTCGCTGAGGTCGCTGAGAAACGCCGCCAGCTGGGCGATGGCGGTGTAGGCGATCACTTTCTGGCGCGGCATGTGAGAAACGGTCTGGCTGGCGACCAGGGCGTCCCACACCCCGATCGTCCACGGCGTGTAGGGCGGGTGTCCGGCCGCCGCGACCGGCGGAAGCCGGCCGCTTTCGGAGGCCTGCTGGACGACCGCCGACAGCGCGGCCAGGCGGCGCGTCACGCACCCATCCTGCGCTTCCCGCAGGGCCGCGTTGCGCACCTCGCGGGCGAAGGCGTCCTTCAGCACCACCTCCCCGGCGTCCGCCTGGCGCCTCCAGTGCAGCGCCTCGACCGTCTGCTCGCCGCCCAGCGCGATGACGACGCCCAGCACGATGACGCCGACCTCGCGCAAGAGGTCGCGCCAGCCGTGCACGGCTCTGGGTCTGTGAACTTCCATGCCGCCCCGCTTGCGTCCCGCGAAGGAGAGCCCCCCTTAGCCGAACTCGCCTCGGGCCGGCAACGGGACGGGCTTTCCACCGCCCGCTCAGGAATTCTCTTCGTCGAAAGTCGGGGCAGGTCGGGGAGGGGAACGTTGTCCCATTTCGCTTGCTTAAGGCGCGGCGCCGAGGCGCGTGAGCCCGTCTCGGGACGCGCGTTGGCGCGGGTCGATCTTCAGCGCGGCGCGATAGTCGGCGATGGCCTGGTTGCGCCGGCCAAGCTTCGCGAAGATCTCGGCCCTTGTCCGCAGACAATTGGCGTCGCCGGGGGAGAGCGCCACGGCCCTCTGGGCATCGGCCAGCCCCTCGGCGTCGGCATGCTTCAGGTGGTAGGCCCAGGCCCGATTCTTGTAGGCGGTGGCGAGGTCCGGCTTCAGCGCGATCGCCCGGCCGTAATCGGCGATGGCCTGGTCGTAGAGGCCCTTGGCGCCCTCCGCGCTGGCCCGGTTGTTGTAGGCGACGGCGTAGCCGGGCCTGAGCGCGATGGCGCGGCCGTGGTCGGCGATGGCGAGGTCGTAGAGCCCCTTCTCGCGCCAGGCCGTGCCGCGATTGTCATAGGCCTCGGCATAGCCGGGCCTCAGAGCGATCGCCTGGGAGTAGTCGGCGATGGCCTCTTCGTTCAGGCCCTTGTCGCCATAACCGATACCTCGATTGTAGTGATCGGCGGCCAGATCCGCGCGGCTCTCGCGGCCCGACCGGATCAGGGCCGTGCACCCGGCGATCGTCTGGTCGTCCGTGGCCGAGGCGCTGTTGCACCAGGCGCGCCACTGCGGCGTCTGAGCCCAGGCCGGCAGCGCGATGGCCGCCGCGGCCAATCCGATCAGCATCCTGCCCATATCCATCCCCCTTGGAAGCCGGCTCTCCCATGGACGACTGTATTCGCCGCCGGTCTCGCAGCCTAGCGGCGCCACGCCTGACCCGCCGCCGCTCTGTTTCGGCCGTTGCCGTCGACGCTGCTCGACCCTCAGAGCTTCACCCCTCGCAACCGCAGGGCATTGGTGATCACGCTGACCGATGAGAGCGCCATGGCGGCGGCGGCGACGGCCGGCGAGAGCAGGAGATGGAAGGTCGGATAGAGCACGCCGGCCGCGATCGGCACGCCCGCCACGTTGTAGGCGAAGGCGAAAGCAAGGTTCTGGCGGATGTTGCGCATGACGGCGCGTGACAGTTGGCGAGCGCGCACCAATGCCTGAAGATCGCCCATCAAGAGTGTCACGCCGGCGCTCTCGATGGCTACGTCCGAGCCGGCCCCCATGGCGACGCCGACTTCCGCGGCGGCCAGGGCCGGGGCGTCGTTCACCCCGTCCCCGGCCATGGCGACCACGCGGCCTTCGGATCTCAACCGCTGGACCACCTTCGCCTTGTCCTCGGGGAGGACGTCAGCCTCCACCTCATCGATCCCCAGCTGTTTGGCGACAGCCAGGGCGGTGGTCCGGTTGTCGCCGGTCATCATGACCAGGCGAATGCCGTCTGCCTCGAGGGCCCTGACGGCATCCGGAGTCGTCACCTTCACGGGGTCGGCGATGCCGAGCAAGCCGGCGAGCTTTCCGTCCACCGTTGCGAAGATCACGGTGGCGCCTTCGGCGCGCAACTGGTCGGCCCGCGCCTTCAGCGTGCTGGTGTCGCCGCCCTGCTCGGCCATCAGCCGCGCGCCGCCAAGAACGAGCTTCCTGCCTTCCACGACCCCCAGAACCCCTCTGCCCACGGGCGAGTCGAACTCCGAGGCTTCAAAGAGGGCCAGCTTCCGGTCACTGGCGGCGCGCAGAATGGCGTCGGCCAGCGGATGCTCGCTTCCCCGCTCCAGGCTGGCGGCGAGACGCAGGAGTTCGGCCTCCTCGAAGCCGTTCGCCGGCGAGATGGCGATCACGGCCGGGCGGCCCTCCGTGAGCGTGCCGGTCTTGTCGATCACCAGGGTGTCGATCTTTTCGAGACGCTCCAGCGCCTCGGCGTTCCTGATGAGCACGCCGACCTGGGCGCCGCGTCCGACGCCGACCATGATCGACATCGGCGTGGCCAGCCCCAGGGCGCAAGGGCAGGCGATGATCAGCACCGAGACCGCCGCCACCAGGGCATAGGCGAAACGCGGCTCCGGACCGACCCCCGCCCATACCGCGGCGGCCAACCCGGCGACGGCGATCACCGCCGGAACGAACCAGGCCGAAACCTGGTCGGCCATGCGCTGAATGGGGGCCCGGCTTCGTTGCGCCTCGGCGACCATCTGGACGATCCGCGACAGGAGGGTGTCCGCGCCCACCTTCTCCGCCCGCATGACGAACGAGCCGGTCTTGTTGAGCGAGCCGGCGATGACCTTGGCGCCGGCGTCCTTGGTCACGGGCATGGACTCGCCGGTGACCAGCGATTCGTCGATGGACACTCGCCCTTCGACCAGCTCGCCATCCACCGGAACCTTCTCGCCCGGCCGCACGCGCAGGCGGTCGCCGACGTGGATCAGATCGAGGGTCACCTCCTCGTCGGTCCCGTCCTCGCGCACGCGGCGAGCGGCTTTCGGGGCCAGGTCGAGCAGGGCCTTGATCGCGCCGGAGGTGCGCTCCCGCGCCCGCAGTTCGAGCACCTGGCCCAGCAGAACCAGGACGGTGATCACCGCCGCCGCCTCGAAATAAACCGGCACGACGCCCATGGAGTCCCTGAACGCCGGTGGAAAGGCCCCCGGAGCGAGGATGGCCGCCACGCTGTAGGTCCAGGCCACCCCGACGCCCAGGGCGATCAGGGTGAACATATTCAGGCTCCGACCGGCCAGCGACGCCCAACCGCGCTGAAGCAATGGCCACCCCGCCCACAGGACCACCGGGGTCGCGAGCGCGAATTGAACCCAACTCGACACGAGGTGGCTCACCGGCAGCGTCACGCCTGGAATGTGGCTGCCCATCTCCAGGATGAAGACGGGCGCGGCGAGGGCCAGGCCGACCCAGAACCGGCGGCTCATATCGGCGAGTTCGGGATTGGGTCCGCTGTCCGCGCTGACGACCGCAGGCTCCAGGGACATCCCGCAGATCGGGCAGGCGCCCGGTCCCACCTGCCGAATCCGCGGGTGCATCGGGCAGGTGTAGATGGCGCCCGGCGGCGCTGGCTTTGCTGCTCGATGATCGCCGTCGCTCATGCGCGCCTCTCGCAGTCTTGATTGCTTATACCCCGGAGGGGTATTTGTCGAACTCTCCGACGGGTATATGGACGTCGGCGGGAGGCCGGCGCCTTGAGACAGAGCAACAGACCCGGGTTGATGAACCGACTGAATCGCATCGAGGGCCAGGTGCGGGGCGTCGCCCGGATGCTGCAGGAGGATCGCTATTGCGTCGACGTGCTGACCCAGATCCAGGCGATCCGAGCGGCCTTGGGGCGCGTCGAGGGCGAGCTGCTGAAGGCTCATCTGGACCATTGCATCGAGGACGCGATCATGGCCGGCGACAGGGACGAGCAGCGCCGCAAGGCGGCCGAACTCATCGACCTGCTGGAACGCACGGCGCGGCGGGCCTGATCGCCGCCGCCCTGGCGACCTCCCTCGCCCTGGCCGGCCCGGTGAACGCCCAGGACATGCCGGACATGCCCGGCATGACCGCCGGCCAGAAGGACGTGGGCGGTATGACCATGATGGCCGGCCAGCTCGGCGGCTATTCGATGACGCGCGACGCCTCGGGCACCGCATGGCAGCCGGACTCCACGCCGATGCAAGGATTCGACTGGAAATCGGGCGGCTGGGCCGGGATGGTCCACGGCTACGCCGACCTCATCTACGATCAGCAGAATGGCCCAAGGGGCGCGGCCAAGGCGTTCAGCGAGAGCATGATCATGGTCATGGCCCAGCACGCCGCCGGGGCCGGCGCCCTGACATTGCGCGCGATGCTGTCGCTCGACCCGGCCATGGGCGCGGATGGCTATCCGCTGCTCCTGCAGACCGGAGAGACGGCCAACGGCGTCGCGCCGCTCATCGACCGTCAGCATCCGCACGATCTCTTCATGGAGCTGGCCGGCGTGTACACCGTGCCGGTTGGATCGGGATCGTCCGCCTTCCTCTATGTCGGCTATCCGGGGGAGCCGGCGCTGGGCCCGCCGACGTTCATGCACCGGTTCTCCGGCATGGACGATCCGGCCGCGCCGATCACCCACCATTGGCTGGATTCGACCCACATCACCTTCGGCGTCGTCACCGCCGGCTTCGTACACGGGCCCTTCAAGATCGAGGGCTCGTCATTCAATGGCCGGGAGCCGGACCAGCACCGGTGGGACTTCGATCCGCCGAGGCTGGATTCCTACTCCGGCCGGATCAGCTGGAACCCGACCGCGGACTGGGCGCTGCAGGCGAGCTATGGCTACATCCATAGTCCCGAGCAACTTACGCCGGACGTCAGCCAGCACCGGCTGACCGCATCGGCGACCTACAACCGCAAGCTCGTTGGCGGAAACTGGCAGACGACCTTCGCCTGGGGCCGCAACGACAACAATCCGGGGAATGCGCTTGACGGTTTCCTGGTGGAGACGGCGGTGAACGTGGGCCGGCACACGATCTTCGCCCGCGCCGAGAACGTCCAAAAGGACGAGCTTTTTCTGCCGCCGAGCCCGGTCGCCGGCCACGTCTTCCGAGTCTCCGAAGCCACACTCGGCTACCTCTACGATATCCCGGTCGCCAAGCATCTGGCCCTCGGGCTCGGCGTGCAGGGCACGCTCAACCTGGTCCCGTCCGCGATCAAGTTGGCCTATGGCGACGACCCCACCGGCTATATGCCGTTCGCCCGTCTCGAGATTCGCTAGATTGGGTTGACCTCGCCCTCAATCGATCAGCGGCGCGCAGAAGGCGTCGCGCAGGGCTTGCTGATCCTCCTTGTGCGGCAGAGGCTGTTCGCCGAGCGCGCCGGCGCTCTGGATGTCGTCCATGATCGAGCGCAGCCGGTCGCCGATGCCCAGGGCGTCGCCCCAGGCCTCGTGCAGGCGCGACCAATCGTTGGCGTCGAGGAGGTCCGGATGGTCGAGCAGGGCCAGCCTGCGCCAATCGGCGTCCTCTTCGTCGCGATGGCGGCTGAACGACCCGAAGGTGTTGAAAGCGTCGCTGAAGCCCAGCTTTTCGGCCTGGGTCATGTGGCCGAGCGCCTGGCCGGAGACGGCGATGTCCCAGGTCGCCGCCGACGCCGTCCAGTGGGGCGGACGGGCGACGGGGCCTTTCAGCCGCAGCGGCTCGCCGCGCGCGTGGCGACGGAAGATCTCGGCGATCTGCCCGGCGCCCAGGGCCAGCAGCACGCCGATGACGACGACGCCGACCTCGCGCAGGAATTCCGAGCCGCCGTGCATCGGATGCGGATGGTGATGGACTTCCATGGGCGGGACCTCCGCCGCGTGTCCGTCCTTGCCCTCGGCCATCCCACACTCCAGGCGTGAGAGTAGGACGAGTCAAGACCGCCGCAAGCGGCCATCCTGAGCGCGGCGCCAGGGCGGAATCGGCCCGCGCTCAGCGATCCAGCACCAGGATGGCGAAGGTCCCGGGCTTGGTGGTCGGGCGCTGGCCGGCCGGGACGGGTAGAATGTATTCGGCGGTGGGCAGGTAGACGCGGCCGGTCTTCGGGTCGACCGCCCCGGTGCGCGCGCCCAGCTGGGTGGGGATGGTGTCGATGATGGTGTTGGCCCGCGGGCCGGAGAGGGCGATCACCGAAAGGGTCCCACCGAACGCCGAGGGAACGTAGGCGAGCCGGCGGCGAGGATCATAGAGTACGGCGTCGGGAAAGCCGCCGACCTTGAAGGTGGCGATCGCCCGCCCCGAGCCGGCGTCGAGGATATCGACTCCGCCATTGCCGCAATCGACGATCAACCGCTGGCCGGCCACATAGGCGAGGCCGGTGGGCTCGGCGCAACCGGGAAGGGCGTAGCGGGCCAGGACCTTGCGGGCGGCCAGATCGACCATCGCGACCTCGTTCTTTTCCACGAGATTCACGAAGAAGCGGCCCTTGCCGTCCGGGGCCCCGAACTCGAGCTTGTCGCCGACCACGATGGAGCCGACCGCCTTGCGGGCCCCGGGGTCGACGAGGGTGAGGGCCCCCCCGTCGCCGCTGATCACCACCACCAGGCCGCTAGCCGGATCGTACTGCGCGCCGTCAGCGTCCTTGGCGACGGGGATGGAGGCGAGCAGGCGGCCGTCGGAGGCGGCGATGATGCGGGCGGTGTCGTCACCGCTGTTGGTGGTCACCAGAACGTCGGCGCCCGGAACGGCGGCGATGCTGTGCAGGTGGGCGCCGGCGGCGAAGGCGAAATTGGCCTTGCCGCTGTCGGCGTCGATGGCGATCACCTGCGAGCCGTGGGCCACGTAGACGCGCCGGCGGGCGGCGTCGAAGCTGGCGTAATCCCATCCCCCGTCCGGGCCGCCGATGCGCGCGGCCACGTGCAGGCCGCTGGGGTGGCCCGGGCCAGCCGCGGCGGCCGGCAAGGCGAGGGCGGCCAGAAGGGCGGCGGCGGCGGCGTGGCGAAGTGGTCTGATCACGGTATCTTTCCTATCGGGTTCGAGATCACGGCGCCGGATGGGCCGGCCAACATGCTACCCATCCCCGACAAGGGCGGTCACCCAGAAATATCATGAGGTTTCGGTGACGCTGCACTTAACCGACGGGAAAAACCCGCAAGGCCGTCCATGGTCAGGCGTCATTGAAGTTGAGTGCACTGTTGTCACCGTAATGCCGGCGAAAGGCGCCTCATTGCAAAGGCAAGGTCTCGCCGTCCGAAATCCGCGTCATCGGATGCGTCGGCCCCGACGAAGAACCGACGGAGTTCGAATGCTCCTGGCGGCACGCACGCATCACGGCTGGGTCAGGCGCAAGACCTGGCTGGCGATCGACGGCCGGGGTTGGCACGACATCGATTGATGGTGACATTCGCCGCTGGGTCGAATCCGGCGATTGGCTTCGAGTCGCGCCGGCTCACCGGCGACGAGCGGCGAATGCCACCTCGACGCTGGGCGTGACCAGCCAAGCAATGTCTTCGCCCATGGCGGCCAGCTCTTTTGCCGTGCTCGAAGAAACGTGCAGAAATTGGGCTTCACAGATGAAATGCACCATGGGTATCGAAGGATCGATGCGCTCGGCCACGCCGTGGAGGTTGAACTCCTCGTTGAAGTCGCTGGCTTCGCGCAGACCCCGGACGATGTGAGTCGCGGACGCCCCAAGCGAATCGCGGCGAGACGCTCCTTTGACCTCGATCAGAGTCCATGGCCCGGCGGTTTGTGAATCTGCGGCCGTGCGCTAGACATCGGTCCGGCGCCGCATTGCGTCGAGGGGCGCAATGGCAAGTCCGGGCACGGATGTGTTCCTGTCCTACAAGGCCGAGGACCGCGCGCGCCTCGTCCGGCTCGTCGCCGCTCTGGAAGCCGAGGGCTTCAGCGTCTGGTGGGACACG
>DASZKO010000224.1:0-2066 GCA_035605655.1 Caulobacteraceae bacterium
CCCTTCTGGCGGACCAGGCGGCCGGCGGCGACCACGAACGGCCGGGCGGGCGGCTGAGCGAGCGAGGCGCCCGCCATGGCGGCGATCTCGGCAAGATCGATGGGGTTGTGGATCACCCGCACCCGCGCCCCGGGCGTCTCGGCGGCCAGGCCGGCGCCGAGATCGCGACTTACCGCCAGCAGGCAGTCGGCCGCGCGGTGGACCTTGCCGGTCAGGTGGGACGCCAGGGCCCGGACCCACCGGCTGGAGGTGAACTGGGCGATCTCGGCGGCGGTGTTGCTGTCCTCCCGGCAGATCCACCGCGGCCGGCCCTCGCCGCGCGGCAGGGCCATCGCGACCGCGAGATTGATCGCCATGCCGAAGCTCATCACCACATCGGGCCGCGCCCTTTCGATCATCGCCGCGATGTCGCCGGGGGCCTTGGCCAGGTCGATCAGGCCGCGGCCGCGCCGGCGCGGTCCCACGAGGCGGTGCGGCTCGACGCTGGCCAGATAGGCGCCGGTCGGACGCAACAGGCCCAGGCGGATGTCGACGAGGGCCGGATCGCTCCGATGGATGAGGTTGACGGCGACCCGCTCGGCCCCGCCGCCGTCGAGGGAGCCCAGCACGAGCAGGACCCGGGCCGGGCGGGGAGGCGGAACGAAGACCCGGGCGTTCATGCCGGCTTGGCTCCCGCGGCCGCCGGCCCGAGGGCCGCCACCGCCGCGGCGACCGTCTCGAAGATGTGGTCGGGGCCGATGAGGCGAGTGAGGCCGAGCCGCCCCAGGGCCCGCTGCGCGGCCACCGACTCCAGGCGAGCCAGGGCGAAATCGACCCCCGCCGCGCGGCAGGCCTTCACCACCGCCGCCACGCTGCGGCTGGCCGTGTAGTCGATGCCGACGACGCCGGTCGCCTCGAGCACCACCAGCCTGATCGGCGAGCGGCCCGGCCGGATTTCGGCGAGCATGCCTTTTTCGAAGAGATCGGCGTTGAGGAATGTCAGGGCGGCCTGAAAGGTGACCACCGCCACCCCGTCGACCGTCTCGACGGCGGCGCCGGGCGCGTCGGGCCACCAGACGCTGGTCCCGGCGAGCCGCTTCATCGGCGCCACCTTGGCCCGCGCCGAAGCCCACAGGCCGTGGAGCAGCGAAAGGCCGATCCCCAGGCCCACGCCGTATTCGATGGGCAGGATCACGATCCCGGCCGCGGTGGCGGCGATCAGCCCACCCTCCATGGGGCTGGCGGCCACGACAGCGGCCATGTCGGCGACGCGGACGATGCGGGCCGCGACGAAGAGCAGGATGCCGGCGAGCGCCGCCACCGGGACCGCGCCCAGCAAGGCGCCCCCCGCCACGAGCATGACCACGACCACGGCCACCGCCACGAGGCCGGCGACCTGGCTGCGGGCCCCGCTCTCGGCGACGATGGCGGTGCGCGGCGGGCTGGCGTTGACCGGGAAGGCGCCCAGGGCGCCGGCGAGAATGTTCGCCGCCCCCAGGCCGATGAAGTCGCCCTCGGCGTCGGCCTGGCCGCCCGGCGGAGGGAAGGATTTGGCGGTGGCGGCGGTCTGGACCATCACCACCAGGGCGATCATCACCGCCAGGGGCGCCAGGCGAACCAGATCGCCCGACGTCACGTCTGGAATCGCCAGGCTCGGCAGGCCGCCGGCGACGTGGCCGATGAGGGCGAGGCCATGCTGGGCGAGATGCAGCCAGCTCGCCGCCAGGCTGGCCACGATCACGGCCGGCAGAGCCCCCGGAAGGCGGGGGCTGAGCGCATGGGCGATCGCGATCATCGCCGCCACGCCTCCGGCCAAGGTCACGGCGACGAGATGGGTCTGAGGCGCCAGGCGAACGAGGGCCGCGATCTTGACCATGGTCGAGCCGGAGGGCGCCGGCACGCCCATGGCCGCCGGGAGCTGGGAGACGGCGATGTGGACGGCGATACCGGCCAGGAAACCCAGGGTCACCGGACCCGAAAGCAGGTTGCCGATCCACCCCATCCGAAGAAGGCCGGCCCCGGCGACGAGACTCCCGACCATGATCGCCAGGACGCAGGCCAGGGCGGCGTAATGCGGCGAGCCGGTC
>DASZKO010000002.1:0-1624 GCA_035605655.1 Caulobacteraceae bacterium
CCACCAGCCGGTGGGCACCTGGCCCGGCTCGACGCGGACATAGTCGGTGAGGACGTTGGCGAAGTCGTAGGGGCCAGCGGCCGGGTCGAGGGCGTCGGGATCGAGCCCGTTCTGCAGCGAGCCGGCGGCCCATAGCTCGGAGACCGCCGAGGCGGCGACGCAGTGCTTCCAGGCGACGATCCGGCCCTTCGCATCGAGGCCCGCCGCGAGGCGATCGAGGTAGCAGGGCCGATAGTGGTCGTGGCGGATGTCCTCCTCGCGGGTCCAGATCACCTTGACGGGCGCCGGGACTTCGCGGGCGATGGCCGCCGCCTGGCCGATGTGGTCGACATAGAGCCGGCGGCCGAAACCGCCGCCCAGGAGCTGGTTGTGGACGATGACTTTTTCGGGCGCGACCCCCGCGCCCTTGGCGGCGGCGTCACGGGCCCGCACCGGCGCCTGGGTGCCGACCCACACCTCGGCCCCGCCGTCCTTCACATGGACCGTGCAGTTGATCGGCTCCATGGTCGCGTGGGCCAGCAAGGGCAGGCGGTAGACGGCCTCGAGCTTCTTCGCCGCGCCGGCCATCGCGGCGTCGGCGTCGCCCGTCTTGACGCCGGTGACGCCCGGCGTGGCCGACTCCTTCTCCATCGCCGCCCAGGTCGCGGCGCTGCTGTTGTCGGCGCCCGGCCCAAGATCCCAGTCGGGTGTGAGCGACTTCAGGCCCTTGATCGCGGCCCCCGTGTGGCGGGCGACGACGGCCACGGCATCGGGCAGGCGCACGACCTTGATGACCCCGGCGACCTTCAGGGCCGGGGCGTCGTCGACGCCCTTCAGCTTGCCGCCAAAGGCCGGACAGGCGGCGACGGTGGCGAAGACCATGCCCGGCAGGCGCACGTCGATGCCGAACTGGGCGCGGCCAAACACCTTGTCGGCCTGGTCGATGCGCGGGATGGGCTTGCCGAGCAGGCGCCATTGGCTGGGTTCCTTGAGGGCGACGTTGGCCGGGACGGGGAGGGCGGCCGCCGCCTTGGCGAGAGACCCGTAGGTCGCCTTGCGGCCGCTCCTGGCGTGGATCACCTGGCCGCGTTCGGCCGTAAGCTCAGCCGCCGGAACGCCGAAGCGGGTCGCGGCGGCGTCGATCATCAGGATACGGACGGTAGCCCCGGCCTGCCGCAGAGGGTCGTACCAGGCCATGGTGGTGGCCGAGGTGCCGGTGACCTGCTCGCCATTGATCGGGTCGGAATAGAGAGCGGCGTCGGGCGGCGCGGCCTCGACCACGATCTGGTCGAGGCCCACCTCCAGCTCCTCCGCCAGGAGCATGGCAAGGGAGGTGTAGACGCCCTGGCCCATCTCCACGCGGGGCATGACCAGGACGACCGGGCCGGTCTCGGGCACGCGGATGAAGGCTGACGGCGGCGGGCGGGCCGGCGGGGCGTCTGCGAGCGCCAGGGCTGGTCTGATCGCCAGCAACAGGCCACCGCCCACGGCAGTGAGGACAAAACCCCGGCGGGAAAGCTCAGCGGTCATGGCGCGACCTTGCCGGTCAAAGCCTGCCCATCCTCCGCTCTTCCTGGACGAGCCGCGTGTAGCGGCGAGATCCAGGACCCAGGTGTTTTATCGGAGGGCTCAGTTTTTCATAAAA
>DASZKO010000016.1:0-19066 GCA_035605655.1 Caulobacteraceae bacterium
CACCTCATCGCGGCGCTCGGGAATGAGGAAGGTGTAGCCGGCGACGTTGATCCCTGCCGAGGCGATGTTGCCGAAGCCGCACAGGGCGTAGGTCATGACCACCCGGGTGCGCTCGGAGAGGCCGGTCATCCGGGTGAGGTCGACGAAGGCGGTGAACTCGGTCAGCACCAGCTTGGTCCCCAGCAGGGATCCGGCTGCGCCGGCCTCGCGCCACGGAATGCCGATCGCCCAGGCGAGCGGGGCGAACAGATAGCCCAGGCCCCGCTGAACGCTGAGCGGGGCGCCGGCGACCGGGCCGAACATCCCCAAGGCGCCGTTGACCACGGCGATCAGGGCCACGAAGACCAGCAGGGTCGCGCCTATGGCAAGGACCATGTGCAGGCCGTCGTCGGTCCCCTTCATCAGGGCGTCGATGGAGCTGGCGTAGGTCTTGACCGTGGCGGGGTTGAAATCGCTCTTCGCCTCGGCCTCGGGTTCGCGCGGCACGAGGATGCGGGCGAGCAGCACCCCGGCCGGGGCGGAGATCAGCGAGGCGGTCAGCACGTGTTCGGCGGCGTTGGGCACCGCTCCGGCGAGGATGATGGAGTAGGCGACCACCGTCGAGCCGGCCACGCAGCTCATCCCCACGGTGAGCAGCAGGAAGAGCTCGGAGCGGGTGAGTTCGGCGAGATAGCTTCGGATGAAGATCGGCCCCTCGACCTGGCCCATGAATACGGTCGCCGCGGTGGCCAGGGCGGGGGCGCCGCGCAGGCCCATGGTCCGCTGGAAAACGAAGCCGAACGCCTGGATCAGCCAGCGCAGGATCCGCCAATGCCAGAGCAGGGCGGCGACGGCGCAGACGACCAGGATCACCGGCAGGACGCGGAAGGCGAGGATGAAGAGGGCGCCGGGATTGGTGACGCCATAGGGCTGGCCCTCGCCGCCGGCCAGGAAGCCGAACACGAAGGCGACGCCGGCCTGGGTGCTCCCCGCCAGGCCCTGCACACCGGCCGCCGCCCCGGCCAGGAGAGCCCGCGCCGCCGGAACGGAGAAGAGGATCACCACCAGCGCCGCCTGGGCCGCCACCGCCCCGATCGCCATGCGCCACGGGAAACGGCCGCGCGCTTCGGACGCGGCCCAGCACAGGCCGATGATGACGACGACGCCCAGCAGGCTCTGAGCGTTCTCTATGGTGAACATCGGCCCCTCCCCCGCTTGCGACTCGCGAGCCTAGATCACGATGACTTTGGATTGAATCGATCCAAAGTCATAGAACGTGATCAATTCCTTATACTTAGAGCGGGTGCGGGCGGAAAACCGCTTCGCACTTTTCCTAGGGCCCGCTCTAGCGTGCGCCCAGCTCGCCGAGCAGGGCCGTTCGCCGATAGACCTTGGCCAGGGCCTCGCCGATCGCCGCGGTGGAGACCGCCACGGTGCGGTTGCGCGCCCCGTCGTAGGCGAAATCCCCGGCGATCGAGGCCTCGTTGCCGTCGAAGGCCGCCCCCACGAGTTCGCCGCGGGCGTCGACGACCGGCGATCCGGAGTTGCCGCCGGCGATGTCGTTGGTGGTCACGAAGTCGAACACGGTGGCGAGTTCGAGGCTGGATCGGGCGGCGAGCCATCGGGGCGGCAAGGGGTCGGCGTCGCCGGCCCGGCCGTACAGGCCGGCGAAGGTGGTGAAGGGTTCGATCTTCGTGGCCCCCTTGTCCCAGCCGGCGATGCGGCCCCAGCTGAGGCGCAAAGAGAAGGTGGCATCGGGATAGACCGCCTCGCCGCCGGTGGCGAAACGGGCCCGGGCGATGGCGGCCAAGCCGCGTTGGGCCGGCCCCACCACCTCGTCCTCGTAGGCGCCACGCGCGGCCCGGGCCAAGGGGTCGGCGCGCAGGACGAAGGCGATCATCGGATCGTCGCTGGCCTGGATGGCCGCGGCGCCGCCGCTCCACAGGGCCTTGCGCACCGCCGGATCGCCGAGACGGGACGAAGCCAGCCGCCGGGCCAGGGCGTCCGGCGCCTCGCCGCCCAGCAGGCTCGCCACGGCGGCCGAATCCGCCCCCAGTTCATTCCTCGCCCGGGTGAGCCAGGACGACAGCAGCACCGCCTCGAGCGCGGCCGGCGCCGGACGCCGGTCGGCGACCTGCTTGGCGATGATCGAGAGGCGGTCCTCGGCGAACTCGGGCAGGCGCTGAACCGACGGCCGCGTCCGCTCCGCGGCGGCGCGGACCAGGGCGCGGGCCCAGGCATGGAGCTGCGAGCCGCCGCCGGCCTCGTATTCCAGCACCCGCCAGGCGCCCTCCTCGCCGACGCGAGTCTTTTGCGTGGCGGCGATGTCGGCCCACGGATCGCCGGTCTCGGCCGCCAGGGTCGGGTTGGCGGCCACCTTGGCGCGCAGAGCCGCTTCCTCGGCCCGGCGGGCAGCCATGAAGGCCGGATCGGCAAGGGCGGCGAGACGGCCGCGGATGACCTTGAGCGCATTCTCCTCGCCGAAAAGCCGGTCGGCGGCCAGACGGCGGTTCTCCGGGCTGGATGCGGCGAAGGCGGCGAGGGCGAGCCTGGCGTCCTCGCGCGCGCGGCCGGCGGCAGGCAGCAGCTCGTCGCGGGCGGTTTCCAACTGGGCCACGGTGTCGCCGCGCTCGGTCATGCCGGGATTGCCGGAGACGAACACCGCCTCTCCCGCGCTCAAGGGCCGCCGCGACCAGACGAGGGGGCTCGGCGTCGTCGCCGGCCGGCCATGGTCGTAGAGGCGCAGAAAGGCGCAATCGAGATCGAAGCGCGGGAAGGTGAAGTTGTCGGCGTCGCCGCCGAAGAAGGCCGTGGCGAATTCGGGGGAGAAAGCCAGGCGGACGTCGTCGAAGCGGCGGAAAGCGTAGACCTTGATCTGGCCGCCGCCGAAGAAGCTGATCGTCTGGCAGCGCAAGCGGATATCGTGGCCGCACAGGCTCCGCTCGGCCCTGGCGATCGCCTGCTGCTGGGCGAGGACGAAGGCGGCCCCGGCCTTGCCCTGCGAAGCGGCCAGGATCGGGCCGGTGGCGTCGGTGATGGCCACCAGCACCTCGGCCCGCAGGCCGGGACATAGGCGCTCCTCGCTCTTGCCTTCGGTGAGAAAGCCGTCGGCGAGGTAGTCGCGTCCCGGGCTAGACAGAGCCTGAACGCAGTCGAGGATGCAGTGCTGGTTGGTGAGCGCCAGGCCCTCTTTCGATACCAGCGCCGCCGAGCAACCGGAGGAGAGGCGCACCGAGGCCAGGCGCAGGTGGTCCAGCCAGGCCCGGTCGAGTTTGACGCCCAGCGACTGCTCCATCCGCGCCGTGGGCAGGGAATCGAAGGTCCACATGCCTTCCTCGGCGCCGGCCGGGCGAGCGACGAGCGCCAGGACGAGCAAGAGAGCGGCGAGCCGGAGCGTGTTCAGCGGCGTATCCTCTTTGCGCCGACGAATAGACCGCGTCGTTCAGAGCTGAAAGCATTTGGCGGAGCCCTGGTCAAAGGGCCCGGGCACTCGGCCGCCGCCTCCCTCATTCAAGGTCGGACCTCCGACAATACTGCCGCCCGAGCGGCGTCGGCCTGAGCGTTTCCCCTGGGCCCGGGATCCTCAGGTCGCCACATCCGTAGTCAGCCTTGCAAGCCGGCGCGGACGAGGTTGCCTGAGAATGGAACCCAATTTCGCTGGAGCGATTGCTGCTAAAACCGTCGGAGATAGCCAGATGTCGCGTCCGCTCATCGTCTACACGATCTTTGTCGCGTCAGCCTGCCTCGCCACAAGCGCCTTCGCCGCGAGCGATCAGACATTCCTGAAAA
Source organism: Caulobacteraceae bacterium (assembly GCA_035605655.1). GTDB lineage: Bacteria > Pseudomonadota > Alphaproteobacteria > Caulobacterales > Caulobacteraceae > Acaudatibacter. Next base: position 3,769 of record DASZKO010000016.1, read on the forward strand.
AGGCGCTCGAGGGAGACAATTCCGAAATCGCATTGGGACAAATGGCCGAACAGCACGGTTCTTCGGCCGGAACTCGCGATTTCGGCCGAATGCTTCACGACGATCACACCGCTGCCAAGGCCAAAGCGCTGCCGGTCGCTCGGGCGCACGGTGTCGCCGACACCTCTGAAATGGCCGCCGAGGCCAAAGTCGAGGCGGCTAAGCTGCAGGGCCTCTCTGGCCCCGCGTTCGATCGAGAGTTCGCCCGCTACATGGTCGCCGATCACAGGCATGACATTGCCGACTTCGAGCAAGAAGTTCGGCGGGGGGATCGCGCGACGGCTGGTTTGGCGCGCGACACACTGCCCACTCTGCGCAAACATTTGACCACGGCCCGGCGTCTCGCCAGCCGGTAGCAACGGCGTCGCCGGCTTTCCCAATAATCTCGAACGCGATTTGCCGCGTAGCCTAAGCAGGACCTCCTAAACCGCCTTGCAGAGGCGCCCGCGGTCGAGTTTCCAACCTGGCTGACGGATGTGGCCAGCTGTGCGCTTATCTTCGCCGCGATTTGTTCTGGTTCGCGATGCAGATCGCGATGCTGGGCGGATTTGCGACATCCTACCCCGTCAGCTGGGTGCTCATCCGCGCGGGGTGGAAGGAGCAGATGTAAAGAGCGACGAACCGCATCGGAGCGCAGACCCCGCCATATGGTGTTCCGAGCTCGATCCGCTGAAATGCTTTGGATCAAGCCAGATCAGTCGATGCCCGCTAAGCACCCGCGCTTGACGCCCAGCTCGGCGCTCGCGCACAACGCCCGTCCCAATCGATGGAGGTTTCGAGAGCGCCATGTCCGACATCAGATTCGACGGCAAGGTGGCCATCGTCACCGGCGCCGGCAACGGCCTCGGCCGCCAGCACGCCCTTGAGCTGGCCAGGCGGGGAGCCAAGGTGGTGGTCAACGATCTCGGCGGCTCCATCGACGGGTCCGGGGGCGGCTCGGACGCCGCTCAGAAAGTCGTGAGCGAGATCAAGGCGGCCGGCGGCGAGGCCCTGGCCAACGGCTCCTCGGTGACCGACGACGCCGGCGTCGCCCGCATGGTCGGCGAGGCCATGGACGCCTGGGGCCGCATCGATATCCTGATCGCCAATGCCGGGGTGCTGCGCGACAAATCCTTCGCCAAGATGGAGCTCGCCGATTTCACGTTCGTGCTCGATGTCCATCTGCTGGGCACGGTGAAACCGGCCAAGGCGGTGTGGGAGATCATGCGCGAGCAGAACTATGGCCGCATCGTCGTCACCACCTCCTCGTCCGGGCTCTACGGCAATTTCGGCCAGACCAATTACGGGGCGGCCAAGCTGGGGATCATCGGGTTCATGAACACCCTCAAGCTCGAGGGCCAGAAGAACAACATCCACGTCAACGCCATAGCCCCGGTGGCCGGCACCCGGATGACCGAGAACCTGATCCCGCCGGAGATGGCCAAGCGCCTGGCGCCGGAATACGTCACCCCCGGCGTCGTCTATCTGTGCTCGGAAGAGGCCCCCACGGGGGTCATCCTCACCGCCGGCGGCGGGGCCTTCGCCATGGCCCGCATCTTTGAGACCGAAGGGGTCTATCTGGGCGAGGGCGGCCTCTCCGTCGAGGAGGTGCGCGACAACTGGGCCAAGATCGCCGACGAGGCCGGACAAAAGGCCTATTTCGCCGGCGGCGAGCAGACGCAGAAATTCTTCCGCCGGATGACCACCGCCTGACCGACAAATCCGCTTGCGCCGGGGGCCCGCGCGCGCTCTGTTGAGCGGCAGGCGTCCACACTCGAGAGAGACGCGTGGAAACTCTTGCCCGGGAACGACCTCAAGTGACCTCCGCGCCGGCGCCCGCCTCTTCCAGACTCAGCCTTCCCGCCCTTGTCGCCTTCTCGACCCCGGGCCTGCCGATCGGGGCCCTGGCGGTGGCGCTGTCGGTATATCTGCCACGCTACTACGCCGGCCACTTCGGCCTGGGCCTGCCGGCGGTGGGCCTGGCGTTCATGGCCGTGCGCCTCATCGACATGACCTTCGACCCGTTCATCGGCATCCTCATGGACCGGACGCGGACCCGGATCGGCCGCTACCGCGCGTGGCTGATCGCCGGGGCGCCGATCCTGATGATTCCGGTGTTCATGCTGTTCCTGCCGCCAACCCTGCCGCACGACCGATTGGCTCAGTACGCCTACCTGATCGGCTGGCTGTTCATCTACTACATCGGGACCTCGGTGATCCTGCTTTCCCACGCCTCCTGGGCCTCGGTGATCGCCGAGAAGTACCATGAGCGCTCGCGGGTCTTCGGTTCGATCCAGGTCGTCAGCATCATCGCCGCCACCGCGGTTCTCATCGTTCCTTCGCTGATGCACAGCACGAGCGCCGCGGGCGATGTGCGGGCCATGGGCTGGTTCATCTTCCTCGTCACCCCGCTGGGCGTGGCGCTGGCCGTCGCCCGGACGCCCGAGCGCATCGTGAGCGACACCCACGGCGAGCGGTTCGGGCTGCGCGACTACTGGGAGATGGTGTCGCGGCCCGACATGCGGCGGATCATCGTCGCCGATTTCTGCCTGGCGCTGGGGCCTGGCTGGATGAGCGCGATCTATCTCTTCTATTTCCACGACGCCCGCGGCTTTTCCTGGGACGCGGCCCGCTTTCTGCTGGCCATCTACATCATCGCCGGAGTGATCGGGGCGGCCGTGCTGACCTGGGTCGCCATGCGCCTGGGCAAGCACCGCACCATGATGATCGCCAGCACCGGCTATTCGCTCGGCCTGATGTCCATGGCCTTCCTGCCCAAGGGCCTGTTCGGCCCGGTGGCCTTTTTCATGTTCATCATGGGCTTCCTCGCCGCCGGCTTCCCCTTGCTCGATCGGGCCATGGTCGCCGACGTCGGCGACGCGGTGCGCCTGCAGCAGGGCAAGCACCGCGTGGGCCTGCTCTATGCGATGATCACCAGCACCCAGAAGATCGCCAGCGCCTTTTCCATCGGCCTGACCTTCGTGCTGTTGGGCTTCATCGGCTACAAGGCCGACGAGCACGCCACCAACACCGCCGCGGCCATCCACAGCATGGAGCTGGTCTACATCATAGGTCCGATCGTCTTCGTCATGCTCGGCGGGGCCTGCTTCATCGGCTACAAGCTCGACTCGGCCCGTCACGCGGAGATCCGCGCCCAGCTCGAGGCCCGCGACGCCATGGGACTCGAGGCGCCGGTGCTGGAGGGACTTTCGGGCGACCGGGACCTGCCGGCCGGCCTCGTCGAGCCCACTTGAGAGCCTGGGGCCGCCGATGACCGCGGCCGTCGGCGCAGGTGAGCGCAATCCCTTCCATGTCATCGTCGCCTTCGCCCTGCCGGGCATGGTCCTGGCCGGGGTGATCCTGGTCTATGGCGTCTATGTCCCGAGGTACTACGCGGGGCTGATCGGCAACCTCGCCGTGGTCGGCGGGGCCATCGCCGTGGTGCGTTTCGTCGACGTTGTCTTCGATCCCCTGCTGGGCCTGGCCATGGACCGGACGAGGACCGCCATCGGCCGCTATCGCGCCTGGCTGATCGCCGGCGCGCCGGTGATGATGCTGGGCCTCTACATGGCCCTCCTTCCCCGCGGGAGCGTGAACAGCGCCTACATGATCCTCTCCCTGCTGGTGAGCTACCTCGGCTATTCGATGATCAACCTGGCCACGGTCGCCTGGACCTCGGTCCTGGCGCCGACCTATCACGAGCGATCCCGCGTCTACGGCTGGACCCTGGGCCTGGCGGTGCTGGGAGCGATCGCCTTGCTGATGCTGTCGGCGGCGACCCACGGGCGGATCGTGCTGGGCAAGGCGGCGAGCATGCCGACGGTCGGTCTGATCCTGATCGCGGCGACGCCCATCGCCGTCATCCTCTGCGCCCTCTTCACGCCGGAGCGGTCGATCGTGGCGGAGCGGGCGAGGTTCAGGCCCGGCCAGTATTGGGCGGCGATCTCGCGGCCGGCGATGAGGCGGATCATCATCGCCGATCTGGCCCTGTCGCTCGGCGCCGGCGCCACCGCGCCGCTCTACGTCTTCTTCTTCCATGACGCCAAGGGCTTCACCATCGCCGAGGTCGGCTTCCTGCTGATCTTCTATATCGGGGCCAGCGTCGTCGGCGCCCCGTTCTGGGGGCGGCTGGCCAAGACGCTCGGCAAGCACCGCACGTTGCAGATCGCCTGCGTCTGCTACGCGGCGGCCCAAAGCACCCTCATGGCCCTGCCGAGGGTATGGCCGGGCCACGGCCTGGCCCAGATGCTTCCCACCATCGCCGGAATGTTCGCCGTCGGCTTCGCCGCCAGCGCCTTCATCCTCCTGATCCGCGCCATGGTCGCCGACGTGGTCGACGAGGTCCGCCTCGAGCACGGCCACGACATCACCTCCCTGCTCTTTTCCATGGTCACCACCACCAACAAGATCGGGCTTTCGGTGACGACCGCCTTCTCGTTCACCGTGCTCAGCCTCGTGGGCTACAACGCCCGCGAGGGAGCGGTGAACACGCCCCACGCCATCTTCGGCCTGGAAATGTGCTACCTCTTCGCCCCGGTGATCCTCGTCCTACTCGGCGGCGGCCTGTTCTTCGGCTACAAGCTCGACGCCCGCCGTCACGCCGACATCCGCGCCCAGCTGGCGGCGCGCGATGCCCTGCCCGGCATTGCCGGCGACGCGGGCGTGGTCTGACCGGGCCTGGCTAGGCCAGCGCCGGGGCGAGCGTTTCGGCCATCCCGAAGAACACCTGAGCGGCCCCGCTGTGGGGGTGAGCGGCGGTGAGCGGCGCGCCGGCGTCGCCTCCTTCGCGCAGAGCGATGTCGATCGGAACCTCGCCCAGGAACGGCACGCCCAGGCGGGCGGCCTCGCGCCGGGCCCCGCTCCGCCCGAAAATGGGAATAGGCGGCCCGCCGGCCGGATCGGCGAAGAAGGCCATGTTCTCGACCACCCCCAGGATCGGGATCGGCGGGGTCATCTTGCCGAACATGGCGGCGGCGCGGCGGGCGTCGATGAGGGCCATCTCCTGGGGCGTGGAGACGATCACCACCCCGTTCACCGCCAGCTTCTGGACCAGAGTGAGGTGGATGTCGCCGGTGCCGGGCGGCAGGTCGACGACGAGCACGTCGAGCTCGGCGCCCTCCTGGCCCCAACGCACGTCCTCGATCATCTGGCGCACCGCCGAGGAAGCCATGGGCCCGCGCCAGATCATCGGCGCGCCCTCGTCGACGATGAAGCCGATCGACATCACCTTCAGGCCCCAGGCCTCGAGCGGCTGCAGTTTGCCGTCCTCGAACCTCGGCTGCTCATCGATGCCCAGCATCTTAGGGGCCGAGGGGCCGTAGATGTCGGCGTCCAGGAGGCCGACCGCCAGGCCGCGGGCGGCGAGGGCGCAGGCGAGGTTCACCGCCACCGTCGACTTGCCGACCCCGCCCTTGCCGCTGGCCACGGCGATCACCTTGCGAACATGGGCGAGGGGCGTGGCGGGAGGCATGGCTTCGGGCCTGGCGCGGGGATCGGCGGCGATCCGCGCGCCCTTGCTGACGCGGGTCGTTCCAGGCCCGGGGGCCGGCGAGGCGGCGGTCAGCACGACCTGGGCGCGATCGACGCCGTCCACCTTGGAAAGGGCCTCCTCGGCCGCCTCGCGCACCGGGGCGTAGAGCGCCGCGTCCTGGCGCGAGACCTCGAGCATGAAGCCGGCCCGGCCGTCGCTCAGGATCAGTCCCTGGACGAGACCGGCCGAGGCCAGCCCCTTTCCGGACTTGGGATCGACCACCGCCTCGAGCGCGGCCAGGACCTTGTCTCTCCGCGGCTGGCTCACCTTGCGAACTCTCTCCCTTGTTGCTTTGCCGCGCGAGGCGTCTCATATCCGAAGCCGCGAGCCGCTTTACAAGCTCCGCGCCGCGCGCTGGACGGCAAAAGAAAGCGTCATGCCCTGGAACGACAACGCCAACCCTGGTCCGTGGGGGTCTCCGCCAGGGAGCAATGACGACCACGGCGAGCGGCCCGCGCGCCGCGAAGAGCCGCCCCGGCGGCGCCTGCCGCCCCCGCCTTCCGGAGGTCCTGATCTAAGCGAGCTCTTCCGGCGCCTCAGGGCCGAATTCTATCGCATGACCCGCGGCCCGCGCGACCACGGCGTCCGTCCCTCGGCCGTGGCGGCCGCGGCCGGCGCGGTGTTCCTGATCTGGGTCCTGACCGGCTTTTATATCGTCCAGGCCTATCAGGAGGCGGTGATCACCCGCTTCGGCGCCTACACCCGCTCCGAGGGGCCCGGCCTGCACTATCACCTGCCCACCCCGATCGAGAAGGCGGAGCTCGTTTCGGTCACCAATCAGAACAAGATTATCATCGGCGGCACGGCGGCGGCGGCCGAGCCGGACGAGAGCTTGATGCTCACCGGCGATGAGAACATCGTCGACCTCTCCTTCGCGGTGCAGTGGCATGTCTCCGATGCCGCGGCCTATCTGTTCCAGGTCCGCGATCCCGATGATGCGGTGAAAGCCGTCGCCGAGAGCGCCATGCGTGAGGTGGTCGGCCACAGCCCCCTCACCTCGATCCTCACCAACGGCCGCGGCCAGGTTCAGGGCCAGACCCTCGAGCTGATGCAGCGCATCCTCGATCGCTATCACGCCGGGGTCACCGTCGACGCGGTGCAGATCCAGAACGCCAACCCCCCCGCCGAGGTGGTGCCGGCCTACCAGGACATCGCCCGCGCCGGACAGGACGCTCAGTCGTCGATCAACCAGGCCAACACCTACCGCAATCGGGTGGTCAACGAGGCGATCGGCGACAGCGCCAAGATCGTCCAGGCCTCCGAGGGCTATCGCGAACAGGTGGTCCGCGAGGCTCAGGGCCAGGCGGCGCGATTCAACCAGCTCTATGCCCAGTATCGCCTCGCTCCCGCCGTCACCCGCCAGCGAATCTACATCGAGGCCATGCAGGAGGTGCTCTCCAACACCCGCAAGGTGATCATCGACGCCAAGGGAGCGACGGCCCCGATCATCCTGCCGCCGCAGGCTTTCCAGCCGCTCCAACCGGAAAGCCCGCCCGCTCAGGCGCCGACGGCCCAGGGCGCGGCGCAGGGCCAGGCGCCCAGTCCATGAACCGCCGCGCTCTCATCCTGATCGGCCTGGCGATCTTCGCGGTGGTGCTGGCGTTCAACACCTTCTTCATCGTCGACCAGCGCCAGCAGGTCGTGGTGGTCAATCTCGGCGAGCCGGTGCGGGTGATCAACCCACCGGGCGCCTATGATCCGGGCCTGAAACTGAAGATCCCGCTGGTCGAGTCCCTGGTCACCCTCGACAAGCGCAACCAGGCCATCGAGGCCAGCCAGGAGGAGGTCATCTCGGCCGATCAGCAGCGTCTGGTGGTCGACGCCTTCGTCCGCTACCGGATCGCCAATCCCCTGCAGTTCTATCGCACCCTGCGCAACGAGACGACGGCGCGCGACCGGCTCGAGCCCTTGATCAACTCGTCCCTGCGCCAGGTGCTCGGCGCCGCCACCGCCGCCGACATCATCTCCCGCCAGAGGGCGCAGCTGATGGCCAGGACCCTCGACGACGTGCGCGCCAGGGCCGAGCGGTTCCATCTCGGCATCGATGTCGTCGACCTGCGGATCAAGCGTGCCGATCTGCCGGCCGCCAACGCCCAGGCCGTCTACCAGCGGATGCGCTCCAACCTGCAGCAAAAGGCGGCCCAGATCCGCGCCGAGGGCGAAGCCAATCGCCGCGAGATCATCGCCGACGCCGACAAACAGGTGACCATCACCCTGGCCAAGGCCACCGAGCAGTCGTTCACCACCCGCGGGGCGGGCGATGCGCAAAGCGCCTCCGTCTTCGCCGCCAGCTTCGGCAAGGATCCCGCCTTCGCATCCTTCTATCGCTCGATGCAGGCCTATGAAGGCAGCTTCGCCGACGGCAAGACCACCCTTGTCCTGTCCCCCGACAGCGACTTCTTCAAATACTTTCGCCGCGGTCCGGCCGCGCGCTGAGGGAAGACTAGCGGCGTCCCGAGATCGGGGGCGGCGGCGGGGACTGGGCGGCCTCCGCATTCGGCGCCTTGACGACCAGCTTCCAGACCTTGGCGTCCGTGAACCACGTCCGGGCGGCGGCCTGGACATCGCCCACCGTCACCTTTTCGTAGTCGGGAAAAGTGGTGCGGATGATGCTCAGGCGGCGCGGGTCGGCGATGATCCCTTCCAGCCGGGCCAACCAGTATTCGTTGGTGAGCTGGGCCTTGCGCAGGGTGGCGAGGCGTGGATTGCGGGCCCGGGCCAGCTCGTCCTCGCTCACCCCCTTCTCGCGCATGTCGGCGGTGATGCCGGCGATGTCGGCGAAAAAGCCGGGAATCTTCTGGGGCGGAATCTCCACGGCGGCATAGGCCAGGCCGTAGTCCGGGAAGGTCTCGGAGAAGGCCACCTGGGTTTCGGGGCTGTAGGTCGCCCCCTCGCTGATCCGCACCTTGTCGACCACCCGGTTCTCGAACACCTCGCCGGCCAGCATGGCGGCGCGCGCGCCGGCCGAGCTCTCGTAGAAATCGGTGAGCGGCCAGGCGATCACCGCCATGGCCTGGTCGGGGCGGCCGGCGTCGGTGAGCACCACCGGGGCGGGCGTCGGGGCCGGGAATTGGGCGCGCAGTCCGTCCGGCGGGGGCGGCGCGAGAGCCGGGCGCGGAGGCAGGGCCCCGAAGGTGGCGGCCGTCTCCGCGATCGCCTGATCGACGCTGACATCGCCGACGATGGTGATCTCGATCGGGCCCTGGGCCAGGGGCCGCTCCAGCAGATCGCGGAGAACCTGCGGCCTGGCCGAGGCGAGCTCGGCTTCGCTGGGCGTGGCCCACCTCGGATCGCCGGCGTGAGTCAGGGTCTCGAAATCCCGGCGCAACACCCCGCCGGGGGTGGCGGCCAGTTGCGGCAGTTCCGAAAGCCAGGCCCCGCGCAGACGCTCGAAGGCTTCCGTCCTGAACCCCGGGTCGGCGACATAGGCGGCCAGCACCTGCATCTGCGTGGCGAGATCCTGCGGCCGGGTCGTCCCGCGCAGCTGGAAGGCGTTGTCCTGAATGGAGAAGCCGGCGTCGTAGATGCGGCCGGCCAGCACTGCCTGGCTGTCCTCGAAGCTCATCGCCTTGAAGCCACCCTCGGGGAAGCCGGTGACCGCCCAGCCGGCATCCGGCCGATCGCGCGGCAGGTCCTGGCGGCCGTGGGCGATGTCGACGGCGACGAGGATCTGGTCCTTGCGCAGATTGGTCGGCTTGACGGTCAGGGCGACGCCGTTGGCGAAGCGCACGGTGGTTGCGCCCACGTCGGCGATCTCATGGCGTTCGGCGACCACGCCGGGCTTGCCGAAGTGGCTGTACGGCCAGGTGAGGTCGGCGCGAGCGGTCGGCGCGACCACCGGCACGACGGCGGACGCGGCGTAGGCCTTGGCCACCTGCGTCTCGTCCACGGGCAGCGGGGTTTCCAGTTCGACCAGAGGTCCGGAGCCGGCGAATATGGCCCGGGCGGCGGCGTCGATCTCGGCCGGCGTGATGTTCTTGACCGTCGCGTCGAAGATGGCCAGGTCCTCGGCCGGATCGGTGAACACCTGGTCCTCGTCCGCCGCCTCCACCAGGCCGCCGGCCAGTTCAGGGGTCGGGCGGGTGCCGGCCCCGGCCACCGCGGTGATGAGGCCCGCTCGCTGCTGGGCGATCTCGCGGTCGACCTCGCCCTTGCCGACCCCAAAGGTCGCAAGGCGGCGAACCTCCTGCTCGATGGCGCCCAGGCCGGGCTGCCAGGCCCCGTCGGCCGAGGCCGCCTCGACGACGGCGACCTTGTCGGAGTGGAGCAGATTCTGGAACGCCCCGTCGGCGCTGATGAACGGCGGAGCGGCGCCCAGCGCCAGGCGCGCCAGGCGGCGGTTGAGCACCGCCAGGGCGAGGTTCTCCACGGTTTCCCTGCGGCGCTTGAGGGCGGTGTCGGGGGAGTCGTCGTAAGGCCTTGCCCAGGCGATGTAGGTCAGGGTCTGGGCGCCGGGGAGCTGGACCACCTTGACTGTCAGGCCGCGCTTTTCCACCTGGCCGAAGTCCGGCTCGGCGGTCGGCGGGCCGACCGGTTTCCAGTCGGAGAATTTCGCCTTGATCGCCGCCTCGACCGCGGCCGGATCGAAGTCGCCGATCGCGATCAGAGTGGCGCGTTCAGGGCGGTAGTTGGCGCGATAGTATTCGCGCACGAGGCTGGCCGGAGCGTTCTTGATGATGTCTACCTGGCCGATGGGGAATCGCCGGGTGGCCTCCTGGTCGTGAGCCAGCAGGTCGAGCTGGGCCTTGAAGGCGCGGTAGTCGGGCGTGTCGCGCAGGCGCTCCTCGGAAAGGACCACGCCGCGCTCGGTGGCCAGGTCCTCCGGCCGGATCAGAAGCTCGCTGCCGGTCTCGCGCATGAGCATCAGGCCGGTGTCGATGAGCGCCGGGTCGCTGCGCGGCAGGTCGAGCATGAACGCCGTCTGGGTCCAGCCGGTCTCGGCGTTGGTGTCCGGGCCGAAGGCCAGGCCGTCGCGCTCGAGGATTTTCAGCATCTCGCCCGGGGGCACGTGGATCGAGCCCTTGAAGGCCATGTGTTCGAGCACGTGGGCCAGGCCCTGTTCGCTGTCGGTCTCCTCGAGCGAGCCCGAGCCGATGCGCAGGCGAAGCGAGGTCTGGCCAGCCGGGGTGGCGTTGCGCATCACCGCATAGCGCATGCCGTTGGGCAGGACGCCGAAGCGGACAGCCGGGTCCGGGGTGAGATCGCTCGCCGCCTGGGCCCAGCGCGGCGGCGCTTCGGCCAGCGTCGGGCCGGCGAGCAGGCAGGCGGCCACAACGACGGCGGCCAGGACGACAGAGCGACTCATGGAAAGTCCAGTTCGAACGCGCGAGCGCCCCTCGCCGCTGATGCGATCCTCTAAGGCGTGGCGCCGGGCAAGACAACCGCGCGGCGATTACGGTTTGTTCACGCCGTCTCGCGCAGCGGAGCCGGCGTCACGGCCTGTGTCGCGGCCGCTTTGGCGATATCACCCATGGCCCGGCGGACGGTGAGACGGGCGCGCTCGCCGACCGCCAGCGCCCCGCAGAGGTGCTCGGGCATCTCGGCGGCGAAGACGAGGCCGCTCACCGCCTGGCAGTCGATCCGGCGAATCGCGCCGCGCCCGGCGATCCCGATCAACCGCACCGGCAGGCCCTCGGCGCCCGGTCCGGCGGCGAGATGGGTGTCGGAGGGGCGAAACAGGCCCTCGCCGACCCCGACGCGATTTGGCGGCCCGATGTCCGGGGCGCTGAACCCGTCGAAGCGGACCATGCCGTCGCTGACCACGCACGGGCCGCGATTCACCTCGCCCAGGAATTCGAAGACGAACGGCGAGGCCGGCCCCGCCTCCAGCTCCTCGGGTGTCCCGAACTGCTCGACGCGCCCGTGATTCATGACCGCGACCCGGTCGGCGAGGGCCATCGCCTCCTCCTGGTCGTGGGTCACCAGGAGGGTCGTGACGCCGGCGGCGTCATGGATGCGGCGCAGCTCGGCGCGCAGCTCGTTGCGGACCTTGGCGTCCAGGGCCCCGAAAGGCTCATCGAGGAGAAGCAGGCGCGGCTCGACCGCCAGCGCCCGGGCCACGGCCACCCTCTGGCGCTGGCCGCCGGAAAGCTGCTCCGGGTAGCGCTCGCCCAGGCCCTCGATCCGGGTGAGCGCCAGCAGGGCCTCGACCCGGGCCTTGATCTCGGGGCGCGGCGGACGCGCGGCGCGCGGCCGCACCTCCAGGCCGAAGGCGATGTTGCGGGCCACGCTCATGTGGCGAAAGAGGGCGTATTGCTGGAAGACGAGGCCGACCCGGCGCTCGCGGGGCGAAAGGCTCAGGAAATCGGCGCCATCCAGAAATACCCCGCCGTGCTCGGGCCTGTCGAGGCCGGCGAGGACGCGCAGCAGGGTCGTCTTGCCCGATCCCGACGGGCCGAGCAGAGCGACGAACTCGCCGTCCCGGGCCTCCAGCGACACCCCCGCCAGGGCCGGATAGCGCCCGTATTGCTTGAAGATCTTGTCGATCGTCAGGGCCATGGACCTTAGCTCGCGGTTCGCGCCATGGCCGTCCGTTCGAGGGCGGCCTTGGCGATGAGGGTCACGATGGCCAGACCGGCCAAAAGCGAGGCGGCGGCGAAGGCGCCGACGAAGTCGTAGTCATTGTAGACCGCCTCGACGTGCAGCGGCAGGGTCTCGGTGAGGCCGCGGATATGACCGCTCAGCACCGAAACCGCCCCGAACTCGCCCATCGCCCTGGCGTTGGTCAGCAGGACCCCGTGCAGCAGGGCGTAGCGGACGTTGGGCAAGGTGACCTTCCGCAACATCGTCCAGCCGCCGGACCCCAGGGTGACCGCGGCCAGTTCCTCGTCGGCGCCCTGCTCGATCATCAGGGGAATGAGCTGGCGCGCCACCAGAGGGACGGTGACCAGGATCGTTCCCAGCACGAGCCCCGGCAGGGCGAAGACGATCTTGATTCCGGCCGCATCGAGTTCGGGCCCGAACCAGCCTCGGGATCCGAACAGCAGCACCCATACGAGGCCGGAGATCACCGGCGAGAGCGACAGCGGCAGGTCGATGAGGGTGAGCAGGAAGGCGCGGCCCCTGAACTCGAAGCGGGCGATCGACCAAGCCGCGGCCAACCCGAATGCGGCGTTGAGCGGCACGGCGATGGCCGCTACCAGCAGGGTCAGGCGGATCGCCGCCTGGCAATCGGGATCCTTGAAGGCGTCCAGGAACGGTCCGACACCCTTGGCCACGGCCTGAGCGAAGACCACCGCCAGGGGCGCGCCGATCACCAGGGCCAGCCAGGCGAGTGCCCCGGCGGCCAGCAGCCAAGGCCCAGGGCCGGAGAGCGGCCGCCTCACCGCGCCGGCGATCATCGCCGCGTCCGCCTGGCCAGGGCGATCTGGGCTCCGTTGGTGACCGCCAGGGCCACCATGGAGATCACCACCATCGCCACGCCCACCGCCGCGGCGCCGGCGTAGTCGTAGCCTTCCAGCTTGGTGACGATGACGAGGGGGGCGATCTCGGAAACCATCGGCATGTTGCCGGCAATGAAGATCACCGAGCCGTACTCGCCCGCTCCGCGGGCGAAGGCCAGGGCGAAGCCGGCGATCAGCGCCGGGGCCAGGACGGGCGCGATGATCCGCGCGAAGATCGTCCACCGCCCGGCCCCCAGGGTCACGGCGGCCTCTTCCCAGGCGGCGTCGAGATCCTCGAGCACGGGCTGGAGCGTGCGGACGACGAACGGCAGACCGACCGCCAGGAGAGCCACGAACACCCCCAGCGGGGTGTAGGCGACCTTCACGCCCAGGTGCGCGAGCGCCTCGCCGATCCAGCCGTTCGGCCCATAGAGGGCGGCCAGGGCGATGCCGGCCACCGCCGTCGGCAAGGCGAAGGGCAGGTCGACCAGGGCGTCGGCTATCCGCCGGCCGGGAAAGTCGTAACGGCTCAGCACCCAGGCGGTGAGCAGGCCGAGCGCGACATTGGCGGCCGCCGCCGCGGCCGCGGCCAGGAAGCTCAGGCGCAAGGCCGCCAGGGTGCGCGGCGCCGTCACGACCTCGAAGAAGCCAGCGACCCCGTGCTCCCAGGGCTTCGCCGCCAGGGCCGCCAGGGGCAGGACCACCATGAGGCCGAGGTAGAAGAGGGTGAACCCGAAGGCCAGGGAAAAGCCCGGCAGGGCGCTGGGCTCGCGCCAGGGCGCGCTCGGCGGGCCGGCCGTGGGGGCCAGGGCGACCATCTCAGCGCGGCTGATAGATCTTGTCGAAGGATCCGCCGTCGGCGAAATGGCGGGCCTGGGCGCGACCCCAGCCGCCGAAACTGGCGATCGACACCAGGTCCAGGGGCGGAAACTTCGCCACGTATCGGGCCGCCACCGTGGCGCTGCGCGGCCGGTAGTGGCGCCGCGCCGCCAGGTCCTGGGCGGCTTCGCTGTAGAGGCCGCGCAGATAGGCCGTGGCCAGCGGACGCACGCCCTTCTTGTCGACCACCTTGTCGACCACCGAAACCGGCGGTTCGGCGAGGATGCTCATCGACGGCCGCACCACCTCGAGCTTGCCGGGCCCCGCCTCGTCGATGGCCAGCAAGGCCTCGTTCTCCCAGCCCAGCAGGACATCGCCGATGCCGCGCTGGACGAAGGTGGTGGTGGCCCCGCGGGAGCCGGTGTCGAGGACGGGGACATTCTTGTACACGCCGCGCACGAAGCCGAGGCCCCGGTTCTCGTCGCCGCCGTTGTGGCGCCGCGCGAAGGCCAGGGCGGCGAGGTAGGCCCAGCGCGCCCCGCCCGATGTCTTGGGATTGGGGGTGACGATCTGCACCCCCGGCTTCACCAGGTCGAGCCAGTCGTGGATCCGCTTGGGATTGCCCTTGCGGACCAGGAACACGATGGTCGAGGTGTAGGGCGAGCTGTTGAACGGCAGGCGCGATTGCCAATTGGGCGCGATGAGGCCGCGGGCGGCGATCTGGTCGATGTCGTAGGCGAGCGCCAGGGTGACGACGTCGGCCGCCAGCCCATCGACGACCGCCCTCGCCTGCTTGCCCGAGCCGTCGTGCGACTGGTTGATGTGGACGCTCTGGCCGGTCCGTCGCAGCCAGTCGGCGGCGAAGAGGGCGTTGTAGTCCTTGTAGAGCTCCCGGGTCGGATCGTAGCTGACGTTGAGGAGGGTGGCCGGAGCCGGCGCGGCCCGCGCGAGCGCCGGGGCGGCGAGGGCCGCCGCGCCTGAAACCGCCAAGACCTCGCGCCTGGAAAGTTTGCTTCGCATTCGCCTGAAATACCCCACCAATCGAGTTGCTGAACGGCCGCCGGACGCGCCGACGGTTCATACGGGCCAAGCCCGGCCATAAAGCATATCAGTTCGATGGGAAAGGGGGTTTTTGACTTCGGGTCTAGGCTTCGCCATCCTCCAGCATCAGGCGCACGTCGTGCAGGCTGGGAGCCACCGCCGCGCACAGAGCGATGATCTCGTCGGTCGCCGGCAGCAGGTCGGGCACCATCACCGTCATCATCCCGGCGGCGTGGGCGGCGCGCACGCCATTGTGGGAATCCTCCAGGGCCAGGCAATCGGCCGGAGCGACCAGGAGCCTGGCGGCGGCGGCGAGGAAAGGGTCGGGCTCGGGCTTGCCGCGCGCGTAGTCTCCGGCCGCGACGACCACGTCGAAGCGGTCATAGAGGCCGGCCGGCTCGAGGTGGCGGCGCACCGAGTGATGGCCCGACGACGTCGCGATGGCGCGCGGCAGGGCCAGGCGGTCCAGGGCGTCGAGCAGCTCCGCCGCCCCGGCCTTGAGCGGCGC
>DASZKO010000023.1:0-2358 GCA_035605655.1 Caulobacteraceae bacterium
CCGGCGGTTTCGGGTGTCGGGGGCGTGACAGCGGTCGGCGCGGATTTCTTGGTGGGAGTCTTGGCGGAAGCGGAACGGGGGCTCAGAGGCGGGCTCCTTGACGAACGGCGGCGAGACTCATTGTAGCACGCCCGGCCCGGACGGTCATGGCGCGCCGTCAGCTTTCCCGTCGCGCCGGGCGTTCAAATCCCGCAATGCGGTCGACGACGTCCAGTTCCAGGGTCCGGTGAGCCACACCCAGGCCGGCGGCCGGGCGAAGGCGAGTCGCCTCGCTTCGCGTTCGGGCAGACGGGCCGAGGCGAAGCGCCGGACGGCCGGCGAGGTCAGAGCCCGGATCGTCGAGCCGGGTCTGGCGACGACCGCGATCGGGATCTCGGCCATCAATTGCGGCCAGGCGCGCCAGCGGTGGAGGCCGGCCAGGCTGTCGGCTCCCATCACCCACACAAAGCGGACCGCCGGGAAGCGCAACGTCAGGCGACGGACCGTATCGATGGTGTAGCGGGCGCCGAGCCGGCGTTCCGCATCGCTCAATACATGGCGGGCGCGGGTCCAGGCGCTCGCCGAGGCGAGGCGCGCTTCGAGCGGCACGGCGGCGGCTGTCAGCGGATTCTGCGGCGCCGCCAGCCAGATCACCTGGTCAAGGCCGAGCCGTCGCAGGGCCGTCTGGGCGACATGGGCGTGGCCTTCGTGCGCCGGATTGAACGAACCGCCGAACAGGCCGACGCGCATGCCAGGCTCAAGATTCAGGCCGAGCCTCAGCGCTCCAGGAGCGCCGCCCGCTGCGGGGCGCGGGGCCCGGCCGGGCCGCGTGACGCTCATGCCGCTCCCAGGGCGAGATCGTCGGCGTGGATCAGAGGCCCGGCCGCCTCGCCGGTCAGGGCCTCGATGGCCTCGCTTCTCAGGCCGACGATGCGACGAGCGTCGGCGGCGTCATAGCGGGCGAGGCCGCGTCCGACCTCCCGGCCCTCGGCGTCCAGCACCACCACCGCGTCGCCCTTGCCGAACCGTCCGTGGACGGATCTGACCCCGGCGGCCAGGAGGCTGCGTCCCTGGCGCAGGGCCGCGGCGGCCCCGGCGTCGACAGTCAGCGCGCCGTGCGGGGCGAGAGAGCCGGCGATCCAGGCCTTGTAGGCGGCCTTGGGCGTCGAATGGGCCTCGATCAGACTCGACCCGGCGCCGGCCTCAACCGCCGACAGCGGGCCTTCGCGCCGGCCAAGGGTAATGAGGGTGGCGCAGCCGGCAGCGGCGGCGATGCGCGCGGCGGCGAGCTTGGTCGCCATGCCCCCGCTTCCCACCCGTCTGGCTGGGTTCGGACCGCCGGCCATGGCCTCGATCTCCGGCGTGATCGCCGCCACCCGGTCGAGCCGGCGAGCCGCTCGGTCGCGGGCCGGATCGGCGGTGTAGAGGCCATCAACATCCGACAGCAGCACCAGCAGGTCGGCGCCGGCCATCTGGGCGACACGCGCGGCCAGGCGATCGTTGTCGCCCCAGCGCAGCTCCTCGGTGGCCACGGTGTCGTTCTCATTGACGATCGGCAGGGCGCCCAGTTCCAGCAGGGCCGTCAGAGTCGCGCGGGCGTTGAGGAACCGGCGCCGGGATTCGGTGTCGTGCGCGGTGAGCAACAGCTGACCCACGGGCATCGGGGCCAGAGCCGCCTGCCAGGCGGCCATCAGCTGCGACTGGCCGGCCGCCGCCGCGGCCTGTTTCTCGGCCAGCGTCAGGGTCCGGTCCGGCAAGCCGAGGCGGGCGCGGCCGATGGCCACCGCGCCGGAGGAGACCACGACCAGTTTCTGGCCGCGCGCCCTCATCCGGCGGGCGTCGGTGGCGAAGGCGTCGAGCCACGCGCGGTCGACGGCGCCGGAATGGGCCTCGGCCACCAGCGCCGAACCGACCTTGATGACGATGAGGCGCGCCTCGGCGATCCCGGTCACGGCTTCCAGGGTCCGTCAGCCTGCGTGGCGGCGGAGGCCTCGGCCGGCCGCACCCGGGCGAAGGCGGCGCGCAGCAGCGGCTTCAGGCCTTCCCCCGAAACGGCCGAGACCAGGTGAGGGACCTGGCCACAGGCTTTCTCCACCGCCCTGGCCGCTTTTTTTCGCGCCGCGCCGCCCAGCGCATCGACCTTGTTGAGGGCGACGATTTCCGGCTTCGACTCCAGCCCCGCGCCATAGGCCGCAAGCTCGCCGCGGATGGTGCGCCACGCGGCGACCGGGTCGCTGTCGGTTGCGTCGATCAGGTGGATCAGCACCGCGGTGCGCTCCACATGGCCGAGGAAGCGGGTCCCCAGGCCCGCGCCTTCCGAAGCGCCTTCGATCAGGCCGGGGATGTCCGCAATGACGAACCGCTCGTTCTCCGACAGGT
>DASZKO010000074.1:0-10095 GCA_035605655.1 Caulobacteraceae bacterium
CGATCTGGCCACCCACCGCGGCTACGACTCCGACCATCCGCGGGTCAGGGGCGACGTGGGCATGGCCGGGGTGGCGATCGATTCCATCCTCGACATGCGCACCCTCTTCGACGGCATCCCGCTGGAGAAGATGAGCGTCTCTATGACCATGAACGGCGCGGTCCTGCCGGTCCTGGCCCTCTACATCGCCGCCGCCGAGGAGCAGGGCGTCGCCCACGCCCGCCTCGCCGGCACGATCCAGAACGACGTGCTCAAGGAATTCATGGTCCGCAACACCTATATCTACCCGCCGGACCCCTCGATGCGGATCGTCTCCGACATCTTCGCCTATACCGCCGCCGAGATGCCGAGGTTCAATTCGATCTCGGTGAGCGGCTACCACATGCAGGAAGCCGGGGCCTCCCTCGACCTCGAGCTCGGCTACACCCTGGCGGACGGCCTCGACTACGTGCGCGCCGGGGTGGCGGCCGGCATGAGCGTCGACGCCTTCGCCCCGCGCCTGTCGTTCTTCTGGAACGCCGGGATGAATTTCTACATGGAGGTGGCCAAGCAGCGCGCCGCCCGCCTCCTGTGGGCGAAGCTCATGGCCGACCACTTCGCGCCGGCCGATCCCCGCTCCCTGTCGCTGCGCGCCCACACCCAGACCAGCGGCTGGAGCCTGGCCGCCCAGGACGTCTTCAACAATGTCGCGCGCACCACCCTGGAAGCCATGGCCGCGGTGGCCGGCCAGACCCAGAGCCTGCACACCAATTCCCTCGATGAGGCCCTGGCCCTGCCCACCGACTTCTCGGCCCGCATCGCCCGCAACACCCAGCTCTTCCTTCAGCTCGAAAGCGGGGTCACGCGGGTGATCGACCCATGGGGCGGCAGCTGGTTCATCGAGCGCCTGACCCACGATCTGGCCGCCCGGGCGCTGCGCCACATCGAGGAGGTCGAGGCCCTCGGCGGCATGGCCCGGGCGATCGCCGATGGCCTGCCCAAGCGGCGCATCGAGGAGGCCGCCGCCCGCACCCAAGGCAGGATCGATTCCGGCCGCCAGGTGATCGTCGGCGTCAACCGCTATGTCACGGACGACGTGGACGACATTCCGCTCCACGCCGTGGACAACAGCGCCGTGCTGGCCAGCCAGATGGCCAAGCTCGACAGGCTCAAGGCCGAGCGCGACGCCTCGGCGGTCGAGGCCGCCCTCGCCGCCCTGGAAGCCGGGGCGCGGGGCAACGGAAATCTTCTAGGACTCAGCGTCGAGGCGGCGCGGGCCCACGCCACCGTCGGCGAGATCAGCCTGGCGCTGGAGAAGGTCTTCGGCCGCCATCAGGCGAGGCCCGAGGTGGTCAAGGGCGTCTACGCCGCCGAGGCGGGCTCCGGGCCGGCGGTGACGCGGGCGCGCTCGATGATCGCCGCCTTCGCCGAGGCCGAGGGCCGGCCGCCGACGATCCTCGTCGCCAAGATGGGCCAGGACGGCCACGACCGCGGCCAGAAGGTCATCGCCACCGGCTTCGACGACCTGGGCTTCGCCGTCGACGTCGGGCCCCTTTTCGCCACCCCGGCCGAAACCGCCCGCGAGGCCGTCGAGCGCGGCGTCCACGTGGTGGGGGCGAGTTCACTCGCCGCCGGCCATCTGACTCTCATCCCGGAACTGCGCGCCGAACTGGCCAAGCTCGGCCGCGAGGACATCATGATCGTGGTCGGCGGCGTCATCCCGCCCGGCGATTTCCAGGCCTTGAGGGACGCCGGCGCCCGCCTGATCTTCCCGCCCGGCGCCGTCGTCGCCGACGCCGCCGCCGCGATCGTCGAAGAACTCAACCGCGACCTCGGCTACGCCCAGGAAAGCTAGGCGCGAATAGCGGCCTGGCTCTCTTCCCCCTTCACAAGGGGGAAGTACCGGCGAAGCCGGGGGATGGGGGATTGGAGACTCCCGCCGCTAAAACACCTCTCCCGGCGGGAGAGGGAGGGGCCCACAGCACAGCTGTGGGAGGGTGAGGGATTACGCGGCTAGGGGATTTGCCTGCTCGAGCTTTAAGGAACGCGCCTTTTCCTGACACCCCTTACCCCCTCACCCTCCCACCGCAGCGCTTCGCGCTCCGGCGGGCCCCTTCCTCTCCCCATGGGAGAGGGGTTTTTGGACGGTCCGGCGAGATGTGTGAATCTGCTAGGCATGCGGGGAATGGGGGATCGGAGACTCGAGGCCGGCGCGTCCGCCCCCCTTGTCGCCTGCGGCGACACTTCCCCCCGCTGCGGGGGGAAGAAAAGGAACCTGGCCGCCCCGCGTGAACGGAACTTGCCCTAAGCCGCCGGGCAGAGGAAGCGGCCGGCGAGGGTCCCGCCGCGCAAATAGACATGGATTTCGGCCGGCTCGCCGGCGTCGGCCAGGCGCGCGCCCAGCCGCATGGCCGCATCCTCGGCCTTGGCCCCGCTGGAGAACAGCTGGGAATTGTCGACGGTGGGATGTTTCACCGCCCATCCGTGAGCGAACGGTTCGACGACGATGACGCGGACCATGCCTGCACTCCACTCCCGCCCCACCCATCGCCCCCCGGATTCCTCTGGGCCGGTGTGAGCGCGTCCGTTCCATGCCAGATGAACATGACCGGGGTTTGACGTCACCCGTCCAGTTCTCGCCCCCCAGCCGCCCGTTTTGCCTAAATGCTTGACCAATCGTTACTTTCGTCTTTGGCCGTCACATGCTTGTGATCCTTGTGGTAACCTCCGCCACGGCCGACGCGAACTTGGATGTCATGAAGCACACGATCCTGCCGCTCTTCGCCGCCCTCGCGCTTTTCGCGGCCGCGCCGGCCCTGGCGGCCGACGGCGCCCACCCCACCGTGGTCGAGCTTTTCCAGAGCCAGGGCTGCTCGTCCTGCCCGCCGGCCAACGCCAATCTGATGGCCCTGGCGGGACGGCCCGACATTCTCCCCCTCGCCTTCCAGGTGACCTACTGGGACAACCTCGCCTGGCGCGACACCTTCGCCTCGCCGGTCTTCACGGGGCGCCAGAAAGACTATGCCCGCGCCCTGCGCGCCGGCGTCTTCACACCCGAAATCGTGGTCAACGGCCGCCGTGACGGGGTCGGGATCAATCCCGGCGAACTGCGCGGTCTGATCGCGGCGGGTGATCGCGGAGCCGCGGGGCCTTCCGTGGCGCTCGCCTCCGGCCGGGTCGTCGTCGGTCCGGGCCGCGGCGGCGGGGCGGACGTCTGGCTCGTCCGCTATGATCCCCGCGTCCTCCAGGTGCCGATCCGCGGCGGCGAGAACGCCGGCCGCACCCTCCCCCACCGCAACGTGGTGCGCCAGCTGGTGAGGCTTGGGCGCTGGGATGGCCGGGCCGATGCCTTCGCCTTGCCCGCCACGCCCGATCCGGTCCTGAAGTCGGCCGTGCTCGTCCAGGCGCCCGGCGGCGGCCCGATCCTCGCCGCGGCTCGGCTTTAGAGGGGCGGCACAATGACCAGCATCACGGCGAACGACGCGGCCCCTCCGGTCCGGCGCGAGGTGATCTACCGCCACGGCGTGATCGTGCGGATCACCCACTGGATCAACGTCGTCGTGATCAGCCTGCTCATCATGAGCGGACTCAACATCCTTTCCGCCCACCCGCGACTGTACTGGGGCCAGTTCGGGGCCGACGCCGACCACCCGTGGTTCGAGGTGGCGAGCCTGAACCATGCCGCCGCGCCGCCGTCCGGGGCCCTGCGGATCGGCGGCTATCAGATCGACACCACCGGCCTCCTCGGCGTCTCCAAGGGACCCGGCGGCCAGGCTCTGGAGCAGGCCTTCCCGAACTGGGCGACCCTGCCGGCCCACCGCGACCTGGCGACCGCCCGCCGCTGGCACTTCTTCCTGGCCTGGGTCTTCGTGATCAACGGGACGATCTACCTGCTGATCGGCCTCCTCAACCGCCATCTGTGGCGTGATCTCGCCCCGCGCCGCGCCGAACTCGCGCCGCGCAATGTCTGGCGCAGCATCGTCGACCACATCCGCCTCAAGCATCCGGTGGGCGAGGAGGCCAGGCGCTACAACATCCTGCAGAAATTCGCCTATCTGGCGGTGATCGTCGTCCTGCTGCCGGCCATGGTGCTGACCGGCCTCACCATGTCGCCGGGCGGCGACGCCATCTTCCCGTGGCTGACCGTCCTCTTCGGCGGACGTCAGTCGGCCCGGGCCATCCATTTCATCACCGCCAACCTCATCGTCCTTTTCGTGATCGTCCACATCGTGGAGGTGTTCCTGGCCGGAGTGTGGAACGAACTCCGCTCGATGATCACTGGCCGCTACGCGATCAGGACGGAGGCCCACTGATGGCCCTCATGTCCCGCCGCGCCCTGATCACCACCGCCGGGGCCGGCGGCCTCTTGCTCTCAGGCTGCGACCGGCTGACGAGCGCCCCGGCCGTGAACCGCTTCATCGGCCATGGCGAGGCGCTGAGCTTCCACGCCCAGCGCCTTCTCCTCGCCGGCCAACCCCTGGCCCGGGAGTTCACCACCGCCGACATCTCGCCGGTCTTCAAGGCCAACGGCACCATGGCGCCTCAAACCGCCGACTATCTCGCCCTCCAGGCCGACAATTTCGCTTCCTGGCGTCTCGCCGTCGACGGCGTCGTCCACCGCCCGATGAGCTTCAGCCTCGCCGATCTCAGGGCCCTCCCGTCCCGCACCCAGATCACCCGCCATGACTGCGTGGAGGGGTGGAGCGCCATCGGCGGCTGGACCGGCGTTCAGCTCTCGCGCGTCCTCGCCCTTGTGGGCCTCATGCCGAACGCGAGGTTCGTGGTCTTCCACTGCGCCGACGACCTGGCCGGCAGCGGAAATGCGGCGGGCCTCTACTACGAAAGCCTCGATCTCTTCGACGCCTTCCATCCCCAGACGATCCTGGCCTACGCCATGAACGGCGCACCCCTCGCCGTGGCCCACGGCGCGCCCCTGCGCCTCAGGGTCGAGCGCCAGCTCGGCTACAAGCAGGCCAAATACGTCATGCGCCTCGAGATCACCGACCGCCTCGACAGGATCGCCGGCGGCAAGGGCGGCTTCTGGGAAGACCGCGGCTACGAGTGGTACGCGGGAATCTAGACTCGTCTTTACGACCTTAGAGCGACAGACGGCTGAGATGATCGCTGACCGAAAACCACCCCCGCTCTTCCCCGCGAAAGCGCGGATCCAGGTTTTTTCTGGTTAGCCTGAGTTCGCCAAACTTTTTGGAAGAGGGCCCAACTGGACACCACTGGGTCCCCGCTTTCGCGGGGAAGAGCGGCGGGAAGTGGGCCCAATCACAGGCGATTCCGTCCGCGCGTCGGCGTGTCGGACGTCGGATTCCCTTTACCCCAGCGCCCGGATGATCTCGCTCACCTGCGCCTCGGCGCTCAGGCGGGCGGGGACGACGATGGGGTGCTCGTCCGGCCCGGGCGGTTCGAGGTCGGCGAACTGGCTGTCGTTGAGGGAGGGCGGCATGAAGTGGCCCTTGCGGTGGGCCACGCGCTCGGCGATCAGGGCCTTGGAGCCGTCCAGGTAGACGATGCGCACCTGCGGCCGCCCGTCGGTGAGCACGGCCCGATAGGCGCGCTTCAGGGCCGAGCAGGTCACCACCCCCGGTTTGCCGGCCAGCTCGTCGATCCAGGCGG
Organism: Caulobacteraceae bacterium; assembly: GCA_035605655.1. GTDB lineage: Bacteria > Pseudomonadota > Alphaproteobacteria > Caulobacterales > Caulobacteraceae > Acaudatibacter. The sequence goes on from DASZKO010000074.1 coordinate 5,608, forward strand.
CGACGTTGGCGAGGTAGGGGGCGCGGTCGGCGTCGTCCAAGGGCTCGCCGCGCTTCATTTTGGCGATGTTGGCGGGGGGATGGAGTTCGTCGCCGTCCTTGAACGGCCAGCCGAGGCGGGCCGCGAGCGCCCGGCCCACGGTGGTCTTGCCCGAGCCGGCCACCCCCATGACGACCACCGCCGGACCGTTCACGAGGGCAGGGGTCTCCAGGCGCGACCGTCGCGGGCCAGCAGCTCGCGCGCCCCGGCCGGGCCGTCGGTTCCGGCCGCGTAGGGCTGCGGCGGATCCTTCCAGGCGGCGAGGAACGGGGCCACCGCCGCCCAGGCGTACTCGATGTCGTCACCGCGCTTGAAGAGGGTCTGGTCGCCGGTCATGCAGTCGTAGACCAGGGTCTCGTAGCCGGTGGCCGGCGTCTGCTTGAAATAGTCGGCGTAGCGGAAATCCATGCCCACCTCGGCGAGATCGAGCTCTTCGGGCCCGGGGCGCTTGGCGTCGAAGAGGAGGCTGAGGCCCTCGTCGGGCTGGATGCGCAGGACCAGGGTGTTGGGGGTCGAGGGCTTGCGGCTGGCCTGGAAAAGGGTGCGCGGGGCCGCCCTGAACTGGATCGCGACCTGGGTCTGGCGGGCCTTCAGGGCCTTGCCGGTGCGCAGGTAGAAGGGCGTGCCGGCCCAGCGCCAGTTGTCGATCTCCAGTTTGAGGGCGACGTAGGTCTCGGTCTCGCTCCTGGGATCGACGTTGGGCGAGGCGCGGTAGGCCGGCATTTTCCGGCCGCCCACCGTCCCGGCGCCGTATTGTCCGCGTACGGATTGGGCCAGGGCCTCGGCGTGGGTGAGCTTGCGGATCGCCTCGATCACCCGCCCCTTCTCGGCCCGCACGGCCTCCGGATCGAAGGAGTTCGGCGGCTCCATGGCGACCATGGCGAGCACCTGGAAGAGGTGGTTGGGCACCATGTCGCGCAGGGCCCCGGCCTTGTCGTAGTAGCCGCCGCGCAACTCGACCCCGACGGTCTCGGCGGCGGTGATCTCCACCCAGTCCACGTGCCGCCGGTTCCACAGCGGCTCGAAGACGCCATTGCCGAAACGCGTGACCAGGATGTTGCGGACCGTCTCCTTGCCGAGGAAATGATCGATCCGGTAGGTCTGGTCCTCGCGAAGCACTTTCAGGATCCGCCGGTTGAGGGCCCTGGCGCTCGCCAGGTCATCACCAAACGGCTTTTCGATCACCACCCGCCGAAAGCCGCCGCGCGGCTCGCGGTCGAGGCCCGCCTTGCCGAGCTGGTCGACGACCGGCCCGAAGAAGCGCGGGGCGGTGGCGAGGTAGAAGAGAACGCTGCGCTCCGCTCCCAGCGTCCGCGCCAGCTGGGAATAGGTCGCCGGATCCTCGAAGTCGCCGCGCTGGTAGGTCATCTTCCCGGCCAGCGCCGACCACACCTTGGCGTCGATCTTGCCGGCCCCGAATTCGCTGGTCTTGTCGGCGGCCAGACCGAGCAGGAAATCTCCCAGGCCCTTGCGCAATCCGGCGTCGTCGCACTGGCCGTGATCGACCCCGATGATCTTGAAATCGGCCGGCAGGAGCTTCGCCACCGCCAGGTTGTAGATCGCCGGGACGAGCAGGCGCTTGGCGAGATCCCCGCGCGCTCCGAAGATCACCAGTGTGCAGGCCGGCGCCGGCTTGGCGCTCATTTGGCGGCGGCCTTTTCTTCTTCGTGGCCGCCGAAGCCGTGGCGCATGGCCGACAGGAGGCGCTCGCCGAAGGTGTGGACCTGCCGTGAGCGGAAGCGGGCGAAAAGGGCGGCGGTGAGCACGTCGGCCGGCACCGCCTCCTCGATGGCCGCGTCGATGGTCCACCGGCCCTCGCCGCTGTCGGCGACCACGCCGGTGAATTCGTCGAGGGCCGGGTTGTCGGCCAGGGCCTGGGCGGTGAGGTCGAGGAGCCAGGAGGAGATCACGCTGCCGCGCCGCCAGACCTCGGAGATGTCGGTCAGATTGAGATCGTAGCGCTCGGCCCCGCTCTCGGAGCCCGCCTTGCCTTTGAGGATATCGAAGCCCTCGGCGTAGGCCTGCATCAGGCCATACTCGATGCCGTTGTGGACCATCTTGACGAAGTGGCCGGCGCCCACCGGTCCGGCGTGGATATAGCCCTGCTCGGCGCGCGGATCGGCCCCGGCCGCCCGCTTGGTCCGGGGAACTTCGCCCAGGCCGGGAGCGAGAGCGGCGAAGATCGGATCGAGCCGGTTCACCACCGCCTTGTCGCCGCCGATCATCATGCAGTAGCCGCGGTCCAGCCCCCACACCCCGCCGGAGGTGCCGACATCGACGTATGTGACGCCGCGCGTCTCGAGATCGGCGGCCCGGCGGATGTCGTCGCGGTAAAAGGTGTTGCCGCCGTCGATGACCGTATCGCCTTGCTCCATGAGAGCGCCGAGCTGCTTGATGGTGTCGTCGGTGGGGGCGCCGGCCGGCAACATGACCCACACGGCCCGCGGCGCGTCGAGCCTGGCGACCACGTCCTTCAGATCGGAAGCCACGACCGCCCCGGCGATGGCCTCGCCGGCCTTGGGATCGCGGTCCCACACCACGCATTCATGGCCCGCCGCCATCAGCCGGCGCGCGATGTTGCCGCCCATCCGGCCCAGCCCGACTACGCCCAGTTGCATCGATGGCTCCTCGAAGGGTTCAGGCGAGGGCCTCGGCGACGGCCTTTTCGAGCCGTTCGAGACCGCCCGCGATATCACCCCCCAGATCGATGCGCAGAACCCGGCGGCCACGTTCGCCGAGCACCGCCATGTCGCCCAGCGCCTGGGCGGCCTCGACCTGGCCGAAGCTGATCTTCCGCCCGGGGATGGCGAGGTCCTTGGCCGGGCTGGCGGTGATCTCGAGGAAGACCCCGCTGTTGGGGCCGCCCTTGTAGGCCTGGCCGGTGGAATGGAGGAATCGCGGCCCGAACCCCGCCACCGTGGCGGTCTTCAGCCGGTCGCGTATCCGCCGGCGCATGGCGAGGATCGCTTCTTCGTGGGCGCCGTCGCGGTCGAGCCAGGCCAGGAGGCCGACGTAGTCTCCGGCCTTCGCCGTTCTTAGATGAGCCCCCACGAGGTCGGCGGCGCCCGCGCCGTCCTTGCCCATGGCGGCGCCCTCGTCGGCGTGGTCGGCGAAAAACGCCAGGCCGTCCCCCTTGAACAGCGGCTGTTGCGATGCTCCGTGTCCGGACTTCTCGTAGGCGTCGGTGAGTTCGCGGGCCTTGACCTTGCTGGCCTCGACGTCGGGCTGATCGAACGGATTGATGCCGATCACCGCCCCGGCCACGGTCACGGCGATTTCCCAGCGGAAGAATTCCTGGCCGAGGCTCTCGCGGTTCGCCAGGGTGATCTTGGCCACCGGATGGCCGGCGGTCTGAAGCTCGCTCACCAGGGCCTCGGCCTCGGCGTCGTCCTCGCCGGCGAGTTTCAAATGGGCGAACACCCGGTCGGCGCCATAGGCCTGGACGGTCCCGAGCGGTTCGCCATCGACGGGGATGAGTCCCCTGCCCTTTTTGCCGGTGGATTCGGCCAGCAGCTGTTCGAGCCAAGCCCCGAGCGCGGCGACGCCCGGCGAGGCGATGAAGGTGACCTTGTCGCGGCCGGCCTTGGCGGCGAGGCCGAGCATCAGGCCGAGCTGGACGCCGGGATTGGCGGCCGGCGGGGCGCTGGCCCCGCACGAACGGGCCATCATCCTGGCGCTGGCCAGGAAGGCGGCGACATCGAGGCCCAGCACCGCCGCCGGAACCATGCCGAAATTGGAGAGCACCGAGTAGCGCCCGCCGATCGCCGGGTCGCCGTGGAAGACGTGGGCGAAGCCGTCGTCCCTGGCGGCCTTTTCCAGGTTCGAGCCGGGATCGGTCACGGCGATGAACCGCGCGCCGGCCTTATCCGCCCCGATCGCCGCGCTCACCTTGGCGTAGAAATAGCGGTGCAGGATGTCCGGCTCCAGGGTCGAGCCGGACTTGCTGGAGACGATGAAGAGGGTTTTCGCCAAGTCGATCCGGCCCTCGATGCGGCCGATCTGATCCGGGTCGGTGGAGTCCAGCACCAGGAGCCGCGGATGGCCGGCGGCGGGGCCGAACGTCCGCGCCAGGACTTCGGGGCCGAGGCTCGATCCGCCCATGCCCAGCAGGACCGCATGGCCATAACCGGCTGCCTTCACCTCGTCGGCGAGGGCCCTCAGGGCGGCCTCGTCGATGGCGGGATCGAGCCAGCCCAGCCATTTGGCCTCGTCGGCCCCGGTCCACAGGCTGGCGTCCTTGGCCCACAGGCGCCGCGTCCAGCCCTCCTTGGCGGCCTTGGCCGCGGCCTCGTCGAATTCATCCCGCAGCGGCCCCGCCATGGCGAGGCTCTGGACGTTCAGGGCTTGCCCCAGGATCTTGGCGCGCTTGCCGGCCACGGCCGCCAGCAGGCCGTCGAAGGCCTCGGCGAACTTGTCCACCCCGTCGACGACGAGCTTGTCGGTCACGCC
>DASZKO010000109.1:0-23466 GCA_035605655.1 Caulobacteraceae bacterium
CTCGTGTTCCCGGAGATCAACTACGACGAGATCGACCAGGTGTGGGGGATGGACATCATCGTCTGCACCACCGCCCGGACGGACAACGAAGCGCGCGCGCTTCTCAAGGAATTTCAATTCCCGTTCACGGCTCAGTAGACGGGAAGCAAGAGAGACGATCATGGCCAAGAAAAGCGCCGTCAACCGCAACGAACGTGTCCGCCAGCTGGTCAAGCAGTTCGCGGCCAAGCGACAAGCGTTGAAGGACACCGCCGAGAACGAGGCGCTCTCGCTCGAGGAGCGTTTCGACGCGCGCCTCAAGCTCGCCGAGCTGCCGCGCAATTCGGCGGCGGTGCGCTATCGCAACCGCTGCCTGATTACCGGCCGTCCCCGGGCCTTCTACCGCAAGATGAAGATCAGCCGGATCGCCCTGCGCGAACTCGGCTCGGCCGGCCAGATTCCCGGCCTGGTGAAAGCGAGCTGGTGAGGAGGGCCCTGTCATGGTGAACGATCCCATCGGCGACATGATCGCCCGCATCCGCAACGCCGCCCAACGCAAGCGGTCCAAGGTCTCCACCCCGGCATCGAAGATGCGCGAGCGCGTGCTCGACGTCCTGCAGAGCGAGGGCTACATCCGGGGCTACGCACTGGTCCAGAAGCCCGGCGCCTTCCCCGAATTCGAGGTCGAGCTGAAGTACTTCGACGGCGAGCCGGTGATCGCCGAGATCAGCCGCGTCTCCAAGCCCGGACGGCGGGTCTATTCGGCCATCGCCGATCTGAAGCCGGTCAAGAACGGCCTGGGCATCTCCATTCTGTCGACGCCCAAGGGCGTCATGTCCGACACCGCGGCGCGCGACGCCAACGTGGGCGGCGAAATCCTCTGTCGGGTGTATTGAGATGTCGCGTATCGGCAAACAGCCCATCACCATCCCCTCTGGCGTGACAATCGCCGTGGACGGGCAGAGCGTCAGCGTAAAGGGCCCCAAGGGGGAACTTTCCTGGACCGTCAGCGAGGAGATCGTGATCAGCCATAAGGATGGCGAGCTCGCCCTCGCTCCGCGCGACGAAAGCACGCGCGCGCGAGCCATGTGGGGCCTCTCGCGCACCCTGGTGAACAACATGGTGGTCGGCGTCACCACCGGCTACGAGCGCACGCTCGAACTGGTCGGGGTCGGCTACCGCGCGGCGATGAAGGGCCAAGCCCTTTCGATGCAGCTCGGATTCTCGCACGACGTCGAAATCCCGGCCCCTCCGGGCGTGACCTTCCTGGTGCCCCGTCCCGTCGAGGTGAGGATCAGCGGCATCGACAAGCAGCTGGTCGGTGAAACCGCCGCCCGCATCCGCAAGATCCGCCCGCCGGAGCCCTACAAGGGCAAGGGCGTGCGTTATGCCGGCGAAAAGGTCCGCCGCAAGGAAGGCAAGAAGAAGTAAGGCGCATGGCCCTCAGCACCCAACAATCCACCAAGCACCGCGCCCAGCGCGTCCGCCGCCGGCTCCGCAAGGTCGGCGCCGGCCGCCCGCGCCTGAGCGTCTTCCGCTCGGCCAAGAACATCTATGCCCAGGTGATCGACGACGCGCGCGGTACGACCCTCGCCGCCGCCTCCTCCCTCGAAGAGGGCGTGGAGAAGGGCTCGGACAAGGCGGCCGCCGCCAAGGTCGGGGCCCTGGTGGCCAAGCGCGCCATCGACAAGGGCGCCAAGGACGTGGTCTTCGACCGCGGCGGCTACATCTATCACGGCCGGATCAAGGCGCTGGCCGATGCCGCGCGCGAAGCCGGCCTGAACTTCTGACGAGGATTAGAGAAGAACATGGCCCGTGGTGAACAGCAGCGCGGCGATCGCCGCGACCGGCGCGACCGCAACAAGCCCGAGGAGCGCGGCGATGGCGACATCGTCGAGAAGCTGGTCCACATCAACCGCGTCGCCGCCACGGTGAAGGGTGGCCGGCGGTTTTCCTTCGCCGCCCTGATGGTGGTCGGCGACCAGAAGGGTCGGGTGGGCTTCGGCCACGGCAAGGCGCGCGAAGTGCCCGAGGCGATCCGCAAGGCCACCGAGGAAGCCAAGAAGACGATGATCCGCGTGCCTCTGCGCGAATCCCGCACCCTGCACCACGACGGCCAGGGCCGCTGGGGCGCCGGCAAGATCATGATGCGCTCGGCCGCGCCCGGGACCGGGGTCATCGCCGGCGGTCCAATGCGCGCCGTGCTGGAGACCCTGGGAGTCCAGGACGTGGTCGCCAAGTCGGTCGGTTCTTCAAATCCTTACAATATGATCCGAGCTACTTTTGAAGCTTTGAAGAAGCAATCTTCGCCACGCCAGGTCGCCTCCAAGCGCGGCAAGAAGGTCAGCGATATGGTCGGCCGCCGCTCCGACGGGGCCTCCGACACCGCCGAAGCGATCGGTTAGGGAAGCAAGTCAGATGGCCAAGATAATCGTTCGCCAGACGGCGAGTCCGATCCGCCGCAAAAGCGATCAGCGCGCCACCCTCATGGGCCTCGGGCTCAATCGGATCGGCCGGACTCGTGAACTCGAGGACAGCCCGGCGGTTCGCGGGATGATCGCCAAGGTCGCCCACATGGTCGAGGTGGTCAGCTAGACCGCCCATCCATCCCATCAACAGCCGAGTCGGGCCATCCGCCCGGCGACTTATCTCGTCAAGGAGAGGCGCCCGTGACCAAACTCAACCAACTCGCCCCGCGCGCGGGCTCGACGAAGGCCCGCATGCGGGTCGGCCGCGGCCCCGGATCGGGCAAGGGCAAGACCGCCGGCCGCGGCGTGAAGGGCCAGAAATCCCGCACCGGCGTGGCCATCAACGGCTTCGAGGGCGGGCAGATGCCGTTGCACATGCGCATGCCCAAGCGCGGCTTCAACAATCCTTTCGCCAAGGACCTCGCGGAGGTGAACTTCTGGCGCCTCGAGCAGGCCATCGCGGCCGGCAAGCTGGATGCCGGCAAGCCCATCGATGGCGCGGTCCTGGTGGCCGCCGGCGTGGTGCGCCGGGTCAAGGACGGGGTGCGGCTCCTGGCCAAGGGGGAGCTGACGTCGAAGCTCGACATCACGGTGTTTTCGGCCTCCGGTCCGGCGCGGGCCGCCGTCGAGAAGGCCGGCGGCAAGCTTACCCTCACCCAGCCGGCCAAGCCGGCTCCCGCGGAAGCCTGATCCGCCCCTCGCAACGAAGCGGGAAGCGTCCTATCTGGTCGAAGTCGCGACCGATTCACTTTTCGAGGATTCTTGATGGCTTCGGCCGCCGAACAACTCGCCGCCAACATGAACCTCGGGGCCTTTCAGAAGGCGACCGAGCTTCATAAGCGGATCTGGTTCACCCTCGTCGCCCTGATGCTCTATCGGCTGGGGACCTACATCCCCATTCCGGGGATCAACGTCGCCGCCTTCGCCCACGCCTTCGAGGGGCAGTCCAAGGGCATCCTGGGGATGTTCGACATGTTCGCCGGCGGCGCGGTCCAGCGCATGGCGGTCTTCTCGCTCAACGTCATGCCGTACATCTCGGCCTCGATCATCGTCCAGCTTCTGGGAACCACCTATCCGCCATGGGAGAAGCTGCGCAAGGAAGGCGGCGAGGCCGGGCGCAAGCAGCTCAACCAGTACACCCGCTATCTCACCGTCCTTCTGGCCGTGTTCCAGTCCTTCGGCATCGGCGTGGGCCTTTCCAACAGTCCGGGGATCGTCGACCAGCCGGGTCTGTTCTTCGTTCTGTCCACCGTGGTCACGCTCACCGGCGGCACCATGTTCCTGATGTGGCTGGGCGAGCAGATGACCAGCCGCGGGGTCGGCAACGGCATTTCGCTGATCATCTTCGCCGGCATTGTCGCCCGCTTGCCGGTGTCGCTCTGGCAACTCCTCCAGGAGGCGCGGCTGGATTCCTCCAAGACGTTCGAGATCTTCGGCCTGCTGATCCTGTCGGTCGTCGTCATCCTGGCGATCGTCTTCATGGAGCGCGCCCAGCGCCGGCTGCTGATCGTCTATCCCAAGCGCCAGGTCGGCAACCGGATCATGGGCGGGGAAAACTCGTTCCTGCCGCTCAAGATCAACGTTTCGGGGGTCATTCCGCCGATCTTCGCCTCGTCGCTGCTGCTGGTGCCAGCCACCGCCGTCGGCTTCATGAAGCCCCAAGACATGCCCTCGTGGCTGCAGTGGCTGCCCATGGCCGCCGCCCAGCTGACCCACGGCAAGCCGGCCTACATGGTGCTCTACGGAGCGGCGATCATCTTCTTCTGCTTCTTCTACACCTCGGTGGTGTTCAATCCGGACGACACGGCCGAGAACCTGCGCAAATACGGCGGCAATCTGCCGGGCATCAGGCCGGGCAAGCGGACGGCGGAGTACATCGACTATGTGCTCACCCGCCTGACCATGATCGGGGCGGTCTATGTCGCCGTGGTGTGCCTGGTGCCGGAGGTTCTGGCCGGGCCGACCGGATCGTACATGTTCGGGGGCACCTCGATCCTCATCGTTGTGTCGGTGACCATGGACACGGTGGCGCAAATTCAGTCACATCTGCTGGCCCATCAGTACGAGGGGCTGATCAAGAAGTCGAAACTGAGGGGCGGCCGGCGCTAGCCCGGTCTCTTTTGTTCGCGGGGGGAGCATGAACCTCATCCTTTTCGGCCCGCCTGCCGCGGGGAAGGGGACCCAGGCCGCGCGTCTGGTGGCGTCGCGGGGCATGGTGCAGCTCTCCACCGGCGACATGCTGCGCGCGGCCATCGCCTCGGGTTCGGACCTGGGCCGCCGGGTCGAGGCGATCATGGTCCGCGGCGAGCTGGTCCCGGACGATGTCGTCATAGGCTTGATCGAGGATCGCCTGCCGGCCCTGAATGGAACTGGGGGAGCGATCTTCGACGGCTTTCCGCGCACCCTCGCCCAGGCCGAGGCGTTGGACAGACTGCTGGCCAGCCATGGCCGCCGCGTCGACGTGGTGATCCGCCTGAAGGTCGACGACGAGGCCCTGCTCGCTCGGGTGGCGGGCCGGTTCGCCCAGTCGGGCCGTCCCGACGACAATCCGCGCACCTTCGCTCAGCGCCTGGCCGCTTACAATCGCGACACCGCACCGCTGCTGCCCTACTACCGGGCGCTGGGAAAGCTGGTGGAGATAGACGGCATGGCTTCGGTCGAGGCGGTTGGGACGGCGATCGGCGCGGTGATCGACAAAATCTCCGCCCAATCCGCACCGTCCGGCCTTCGCCGGCATTGACCCGGCGCTGATGCTTCCAATATAGAGGGTCTTCCGCGAAAGGGCGCGAAGAGCGCGTCGGCCCCTCCGCCAGCAGGCGGCAGGGCCGGAGGCGCTTTTCGCGCTTGTCCGCGTGATCAGGAGAAAAGCTGCGTGGCTCGTATCGCCGGGGTCAACATACCGACCAACAAGCGCGTCGTGGTCGCGCTGCAATACATTCACGGAATCGGCCAGACCAAGGCGCGTCGGATCGTCGACAAGGTCGGCATCAATGAGGCGCGCCGGGTCAGCGATCTGACTGACCAGGAAGTCATTCAGATCCGCGAGACCATCGACCGCGACTATCAGGTGGAGGGCGACCTCCGGCGCGAAACCGCGGTCAACATCAAGCGGCTGATGGATCTGGCCTGCTACCGCGGTCTGCGCCACCGCAAAGGCCTGCCCGTCCGCGGTCAGCGCACGCACACCAACGCCCGCACCCGCAAGGGTCCGGCCAAGCCGATCGCCGGCAAGAAGAAGTAAGAGAGCCTTTCCCATGGCCAAGGAACCTGCCCGCGTCAAAAAGCGCGAGCGCAAGAACATCACTTCGGGCGTGGCGCACGTGAACGCCTCGTTCAACAACACGATGATCACCATCACCGACGCCCAGGGGAACGCGATCTCCTGGTCCAGCGCCGGGGCGATGGGGTTCAAAGGATCGCGCAAGTCGACGCCCTACGCGGCGCAGATGGCCGCCGAAGACGCCGGCAAGAAGGCCGCCGAGCACGGCGTGCGCACCCTGGAAGTGAATGTTTCGGGGCCCGGTTCAGGGCGCGAATCGGCGCTTCGCGCCCTGCAGGCCGTGGGCATGACCATCACCACCATCCGCGACGTGACCCCCATACCCCACAATGGTTGTCGCCCGCCCAAGCGTCGGCGCGTCTAGCCTTCGCCTCTCCCCTCGTCGGCCTCCTCCCTGGCCGATCGAAATCCGTTCCTAGGATAACCGCCCGTGATTGAACGTAATTGGAATGAACTGATCCGCCCGGAAAAGCCGATGATCGAATCCGGCGCCGACGCCGCCCGTCGGGCGCGTATCGTCGCCGAGCCCCTCGAGCGCGGCTTCGGCGTCACCCTCGGCAATTCCCTGCGCCGGGTGCTTTTGTCGAGCCTCCAGGGGGCGGCGGTCACCGCCATTCAGATCGACGGCGTGGTCCACGAGTTCTCGTCGCTCGAAGGGGTGCGCGAGGACGTGGTCGACATCGTCCTCAACATCAAGCAGCTCGCCCTTCGCATGCACAGCGACGGGCCCAAGCGCATGACCTTGCGCGCCACGGGCCCCGGCCCAGTCACCGCCAGCCAGATCGAGGCCCCCTCGGACATCGAGATCCTCAACGGCAAGCACGTCCTGCTGACCCTCGACGAGGGCGCTTCGGTGCGCATCGAATTCACCGTCGAGAATGGCAAGGGCTATGTGCCCTCCGAGCTCAACCGGCCCGAGGACGCGCCCATCGGCCTCATCGCCGTGGACGCTCTCTACAGCCCGGTCAAACGGGTCGCCTACCGGGTCGAGCCGACCCGCCAGGGCCAGAGCCTGGATTACGACAAGCTGATCATGGAGGTCGAAACCAACGGCGCGGTCTCGCCGGTGGACGCGGTGGCCTACGCCGCCCGCATCCTCCAGGACCAGCTGCAGGTCTTCATCACCTTCGACGAGCCGAAGAAGAAGCTGGACGGCGAGTCCAAGCCGGAGCTGCCCTTCAACCCGGCCCTGCTGAAGAAGGTCGACGAACTCGAGCTGTCGGTGCGCTCGGCCAACTGCCTGAAGAACGACAATATCGTCTACATCGGTGACCTGATCCAGAAGACCGAGGCGGAGATGCTCCGCACCCCCAACTTCGGGCGCAAGTCTCTCAACGAGATCAAGGAAGTCCTGGCCAACATGAACTTGCACCTGGGGATGGACGTCCCCAACTGGCCGCCGGACAACATCGAAGATCTCGCCAAGAAGTTCGAAGACCAGATGTAATTGCCTTAGGCGGCGCGTCGCGAGACGCCCCGCCCCTCAAAGGAGACCGACATGCGTCACGGATATACGCGCCGCAAGCTGGGCCGCACGTCGAGCCACCGCACCGCCATGTTCGCCAACATGGCTGCCAGCCTGATCAAGCACGAGCAGATCGTCACCACCCTGCCCAAGGCCAAGGAGTTGCGGCCTTTCGTCGAGAAGCTGGTGACGCTGGCCAAGCGCGGCGATCTGCACGCCAGGCGCCAGGCGATCTCGCAGGTTCGTGACGTCACTCAGGTCGGCAAGCTGTTTTCGGCGCTGGGGCCGCGCTACGCCTCGCGCAACGGCGGCTATATCAGGGTTCTCAAGGCGGGCTTCAGACCGGGCGACAACGCGCCCATGGCGGTGATCGAATTCGTCGACCGCGACGCCGCCGCCAAAGGCCAGGACTCCGGCCCCGTCGCCCAGGCCGCCGAATAGGGCGAACCATCGCCTCACGCGAGGCGAGTCCAACTATCTCTCGAGATGGTCCAGATCGACGCCGTAGAGCTTGGCGTTCTTCTGCATGTAGACGCGGCGGTCCTCCACCGGCTCGCCGCGAACGGCCGCTTCCAGCATGTCCAGGAAGGTGTGCCAGCCCATGGCGTTCTGCTTTTCGAAGCGTTCCAGAACCGGCAGATGGGTGAGAGTCAGCGAGATCGCCTCGCCGGCCGGGGCGAGATCGAAGGTCAGGTAGGACTCGGGGTACGCCGAGTGGGTCTCGGCCCCTTCGAAAACGTTCCAGGTATGGGCCAGTCGCCAGCACGGCCGCCACTGGGTGACGACGCCGCGGATATGCCCGCCGGCGAAGTTCACCATGCCCCCGTCGCGCGGCTCGATGATCCCGGATGCGCCGTACCAGCCGGGCAGGTTCTCGCACCGGGCCAGATGTTCCCAGACGTGTTCGATGGGCCCAGGAAGGGTGCGCTCGAAGCGCGCGGCCGGCACCCGCAGCTGTTGGACGCCCTCGCTCATGACGGGGAGTATAGGCCTGAACCGGAATTAATGTGACCAGGGCGGCCCGGCGCCTTCTATTGCCGGCGCAAAGCCAATTCCTCGGGGGGAAATCATGCGCCTTTCGCCGACCATCGCGGCCCTTCTGGCCAGCGCCTCGCTCGCTCGGGCCGCGCCGGCGACGCTCGCCGACCTCGCCAAGCCGCCGTCCGACGCCGAGAACTTCACCATCATGTCCACCGCCGGGGTGCACGGCCACTCGGTCCGATGGGTGAGCTCCGATGGGACGCACATGGGCCGCGAGAGTCTGAACCTGCGCGGCCAGGTGTTCGAACTCGACAGCGCCGCTCGCCTGGGCCCCGACGGGATGATCCGGCGCCTCGTCGTGCGCGGCTTCACGCCCCAGGGCGACGCGGCCGAAAGCTTCGATATCGCCGCCGGTCAGGCGAGCTGGAAAAGTCAGGTCGACGCCGGTTCGGCGCCTTACGCCCGGCCGGCGATCTACACCGCCTTTGGTGGCCCGATGGATGTCAACATCATCCTCTTCGACGCTCTTCTGGCGGCGCCCGGCCACACCCTGGCCATGCTGCCCGGCGGCGAGGCTCACGCCGAGCCCCTCACCACCCTGACGATCGGCGAGGGGGCCGCGAAACAGACCCTGACGGCCTATGCGGTCACCGGGCTCGGCAATACGCCCCTGCCAGTCTGGGCCGACGCCAAGAACAGGTTTTTCGCCATCGACCAGGGCCTGACTTGGATCCGCACAGGCTACGAGGCCTTCGAGCCGCAAATCGACAAGGCTCAGGACGAGGCCATGGCGGCGCGCTCGCCGGGGATCGCCCATGCCCTCTTCAAGAAGTCGGCGGGTCCCGTAGCCTTCACCCACGTGCGCGCCTTCGTCGATGGCCAAAGATTCGTCGAAGACGAGACAGTGGTCGTCGACAACGGCCTGATCACCCAGGTGGGGCCGGCCGCTCGGGTGGCGGTGCCGGCCGGGGCCCAGATCGTCGACGGTCATGGCGAGACCCTGACGCCCGGCCTGTGGGACTCCCATCAGCACATCGGCAACGACGATTCCGGCCCGACCCTGCTCTCGCTCGGCATTACCTCGGCCCGCGATCCGGGCAACAACAACGCCCTGACTCTGGCCCGCGCCGCCCGCCGCGCCAAGGGCGACCTTCTGATGCCGCACGTCTATCCCTCGGTGCTGATCGATGGGAAGGGCCCCTACACCGCCCAGCTCGGCTCGGTGGCCACCTCTCGAGACGAGGCCCTGGCCATCGTCCGCAAAGCCAAGGCCGATGGCTTCGTGGCGATCAAGTTCTACGGCAGCTTCAACCCGGCGTGGGTCGCGCCGGCGGCCGCCGAGGCCCATCGCCTGGGCCTGCATGTGCACGGCCACATCCCGGCCGGCATGCGCACCATGGACGCCATCAACGACGGCTACGACGAGATCACCCACATCTACTTCGTGGCCATGCAGGCGATGCCGCAGGCGGTCGTCGACAAATCCAACACCCTGGCCCGCATGGAGGGCCCGGCCAAATACGCCAAGGACATGAATCTCGACGCCGACCCGATGAAAGGGGTGATCGCCACCATGGCCGCCCGCCACATCACCTCTGATCCCACCCTCGTCGTGGTCGAGAGCCTGATGGTTCCGGAAAACGGCGATCTGTCGCCGGCCTACGCCCCGTTCGTGGGGACCTTGCCGCCAACGGTCGAGCGCGGCTTCCGCCAGGGTGGCCTCGCAGTGGCCCCCGGCTATACGCGAGCGGACTACAGGGCCAGCTTCAAGAAGCTCGAAGCCCTCGTGGAGGCGATGCACAAGGCCGGCGTGCCGATCGTCGCCGGCACCGACGGCTCGGGCCTCGAACTGATCCGCGAACTGGAGCTCTATGTCGAGGCCGGCTTCACCCCCGCCGAGGCGCTCGGGGCGGCGACCGTGGTTCCGGCCCACCTTCAGGGCGTGGATGGGCGGACCGGCTCGATCGCGGTCGGCAAGGCCGCCGACCTGGTGCTGGTCGATGGCGATCCCTCGAAGAACATCGGCGACCTGCGCCATACGCGCCTGGTCATGATGGATGGCGGCCTGATGAATTGCGACGACCTGCGCAAGGCGAGCGGCATCTCCGCCCGGCCGAAATGGTGGGATTGAGGACCTGACAGGCCGCTGATCGATCGCGGATGTTCCTTGTGCGCCGGCGATATATTTGCCATTATCGGCAATTATATCCCAGGAGGACATGCCATGACCGACGACACGCGAGCGACCCTGTCCTGCGGCCTGGCCTGCAAGGATCCGAGGGCCGAGCTCAAATGGCTGGAAAAGGCGTTCGGCTTCGAGATCACCCTGGTGGTCGAGATTCCCGACGGCGCGATCGCCCATTCGGAGATGCGCTTCGGCGAGGCGGTGATCTATGTCGGCTCGGAGTGGGACGAGCGTCACCGCAGCCCCGCCTCGCTGGGCGGGGTCAACACCCAGTCGATCCACATTCAGCTGGCGGCCGGGCTCGACGCCCATTGCGAGAAGGCCCGGGCGGCCGGGGCGATCATCATCGCCGAGCCGGCGGACCAGTTCTACGGCGATCGCAACTACCGGGCCGCCGACCCCGAGGGCCACGTGTGGACCTTCGGCCAGACCGTCAAGGAACTGAGCTTCGCGGAGATGGATGAGGCCAGCGGGCTGAAGATGCGCACCAGCCTTTGACCGCCCTCGACCGCACTCTGGCCGCCCTGGCCGATCCGCGCCGCCGCGCCGTGGTCGAAGTGCTGCGTCGTGGCCCGCGGGCCGCCGGGGACCTCGCCCGCGAACTCGCGGTGAGCCCGTCCCTGATGAGCCGCCAGTTGCGCGCCCTGCGCGAGAGCGGCCTGGTGGAGGATACCCACCCGGCCTTCGACACCCGCCTGCGGATCTACGCCTTGCGGCCCGCGCCGATGATCGAACTGCTGCGCTGGCTGGAGGAAACCGAGCGGATGTGGAGCGAGCAGCTGACCGCCTTCAAGGCCCACGTGCAGGCGAAGCGGTGAGTTCGCGCATCCTGGTCGCCGTCCGTGTCGCCGCCAGCCCCGAGGACGCCTTCGCAGCCTTCACCGGCGAGATCGGGTCCTGGTGGCGGCCCAATGGCCTTTTCGCCTTCACGCCACGGAATCCGGGAGTCCTGGCCTTCGAGCCGGGGGAGGGAGGCCGCCTTGTCGAGACCCTGGCCTCGGGCAAGGTCTACGAGATCGGCAAGGTCAAGGTGTGGTCGCCCCCCTCCCGCCTGGTGTTCGGCTGGCGCCAGGCGAGCTTCGCGCCCGATCAGGCGACCGAGGTAGAGGTGAGGTTCGAGGCGGTGGGCGAGGAAACCCGGGTGACGGTCGAGCACAGCGGATGGGACAGCATCCCCGCCGCCCATGTGGCCCGGCATGGTTTCCCCGATGCGATCTTCCTCACCCGCCACGGCCAATGGTGGCAAAGCCTGCTCGAGGGGTACAAGCTGGCGGCCAGGGGAGGCGCGTCATGACCGGCGAGTCGGCGGTGCTCGAGAGGCCCAGGCCACGGGCGGCCGCGTTCGGATTCATCTTCGCCACCGCCCTGCTGAACGCGATCTCGTTCGGCATCATGATCCCGATCCTGCCCAATCTCATCAAGCAGCTGGCCGGCGGGGACACGGCCGCGGCCTCGGAATGGAATGTGCTCTTCGCCACCACGTGGGGAGCGATGCAGTTCGTCTGCGGCCCGGTGCTCGGCCTGCTCTCCGACCGCTTCGGGCGCCGTCCGGTCCTGCTGGTCTCGATTTTCGGTCTCTTCATCGACTTCCTGTTCATGGCCTTCGCGCCGACCCTGATGTGGCTCTTCATCGGGCGGGTGCTGAACGGGATCACCGCGTCGAGCTTCTCTACCGCCAACGCCTATGTCGCCGATATCACCGCCCCGGAGCATCGCGCCCGCAACTTCGGCATCCTGGGTTCGGCCTTCGGCTTCGGTTTCATGATCGGCCCCAGCATCGGCGGCATTCTCGGCGAGATCAGCCTGCGTCTGCCGTTCATGGCCGCCGCCGCCCTGTGTCTGGTCAACGCCCTCTATGGGTTCTTCATCCTGCCCGAGTCCCTGCCGGTCGAGCGGCGGACCGGCTTCCTGGCTTGGCGCAAGGCCAATCCGGTCGGCTCGCTCCTGTTCCTCAAGGCGCACGGCGAACTCTTCGGGCTCGCGATGGTGACCTTCCTGAACCAGCTGGCTCAGATGGTGCTGCCGACCATCTTCGTCCTCTACACCGGCTACCGCTATCACTGGACCCCGGCGATCCTGGGCTTCACCTTCATGGCCTCGGGGGCGACGATGATCGCGGTCCAGATGTTCCTGGTCGGCCCGGTCGTTAAGCGGGTGGGCGAACGTGGCGCCGTACTCATCGGCGCGTCGGTGGGAGCGATCGGCTTCCTGATCTACGCCCTCGCCCCGACCGGCTGGACCTATCTCATCGGGATTCCGGTGTTCGCTTTCCTGGGTCTCATGCAGCCCGGGCTGCAGGGCCTGATGACCCGCCGGGTTGGACCGACCCACCAAGGGCAGCTGCAGGGCGCCAACCAGTCCCTGCAAGGCATAGCCTCGATGATCGGACCCAGCCTCTTTGGCCTCACCTTCGCCTGGCTGGTGCGCCACGACGCGACCGTCCATCTGCCGGGTGGAGCGATCCTGGTCTCGGCCGCCCTGCTGGGCCTCGCGTTCGCCCTCTCCTTGAGCGTGGCGCGCCCACAGATCGCTCCCGCGCCCGCGCCCGGTTGATCAGGCTCGCTCGCCGGACGCCAGGCGGCGGTTCATCTCATGGCCGTGCGGCGTTGTGGACATGCTTTGGATGATGGACGAAATTGGCGGACTGATTGAGGCGCGGGGGGCAAAGCCCAGCAAGCGCCGGCCCAACGCGGATGGGATGAAGCCGACTGTTAGCCATCTCGTATTTCTCGTCGTGATAATTGTCGGCGGCGGGTCCCTGTATCTCGAGCAAGCGCTTCGCGGGCGCGGATGGTCGCGCGATAGCTTGGTCGACATCACAGTTGTCGCCTTCGCCGTTGCCTATCTTGGGTGGCGAGCATGGCGCTGGTGGCATAGGCGAGATTCAAACTGAGGTAGTCCCCCGCGCCCGCGCCCGGTTGAGAACGATCTCGGAGCCGACTAAGGTTCAGCGATGAGCTTCCCCATTCCGGCCGCCGTCGGCCTTCTCGCCGTATCGCTCGCCGCATGTTCGCCGGCCCCGCCGCCGGCCGCGCCCAAGGCGCCGGGCGCGCCCGCCGCGGCCGCGGCTCCCACGCCGGCGGCTCCAGCCAAAAAGACGGTGATGGTCTGCCGCAACAGCCAGACCGGGGCCAAGGCGGAATGCGGCACGCCCAACGCGGTCATGGTCGGGATGAAGACCGAATAGGCTTGCCGCCGGCGCCATGATTGCGCCGAAACACTTGCCCAGAAGTCAGGCCGACAGGACTTCTGCCCCGGGGTGGTCGATGCGGTATCCAACTCTTGCTGTTCTCTTGCTCGCGCTCTCCGTCGGAGGCCTCGCCACGGCCCGCGCCCAGGCGCCTGACCCCCTGCCGACGGCGCGCCGGGTTCCCGCCGATGCGGCGAGCATGCGCCTTTCCTTCGCGCCCATCGTCCGGCGCGCCGCCCCGGCGGTGGTGAACGTCTATTCCAAGCGCCAGGTGCGGGCTCAGGTCGATCCGTTCTGGGGGATGTTCGGGGGCGGCGCCTCGCGAGAGCGCACCGTCCAGTCCCTGGGCTCCGGATCCATCGTCCGCGCCGATGGGGTGATCCTCACCAACCATCACAACATCGCGGGCGCCTCGGAGATCGTGGTGGTGACCGCCGACCGCCGCGAGTGGCCGGCCACCGTCCTGCTCGACGATCCGCGCGCCGACCTGGCGGTGCTGAAGATCGAGACCAAGGGCGAACGCCTGCCGACCATCGCCATCGACGACAAGGACCCCCCCGAGGTCGGCGACCTTGTGCTGGCCATCGGCGACCCCTTCGGCGTCGGCCAGACGGTGACCAACGGAATCGTCTCGGCCCTGGCCCGCTCGGACGTGGGGATCAGCGACTATTCCTCGTTCATCCAGACCGACGCGGCGATCAATCCGGGAAATTCCGGCGGCCCGCTGGTCGACATGTCCGGCGACCTGATAGGCGTGAACACCGCCATCCTCACCGGCTCGGGGACCTCGTCGGGCGTGGGCTTCGCGATCCCGGCCGCCACGGCGCGCCAGGTCATCGACGCGGCGGTGGGCGGGCGCCACTCGGTGACCCGCCCATGGCTGGGGATCAAGGCCCAGGCGCTTACCGGCGAGATGGCCCGCAGTCTTGGCCTCGAAGCCCCGCGCGGCGTGGTGGTGACCCAGGTCTGGCCCGGCGGTCCGGCGGCGCGGGCGGGAATCGCCCAGGGCGACGTGGTCGAGAGCGTCGACGGGGCCGAGGTGAACGATGAGGCCGGCCTCAACTATCGGACCGGGGCCAAGGCGCCGGGCGAGCCCGCGCAGGTCGTCGTTCGCCGCAATGGCGCGGCGCCGCGCACCGTCACCGCCCGTCTGGAAGCCCCGCCGGCCCAGCCGGCCCCGGCCTCCCTGACCATCACCGGCCGCAACCCTTTCGCCGGGGCGACGGTGGTCAATCTGTCGCCGGCCGAGGCCCTCGACCGCGGTCTCGATCCCTTCGCCGGAGAGGGGGTGATCATCACCCGCATCGAGGGCGGCTTCGCCCAGAC
Organism: Caulobacteraceae bacterium; assembly: GCA_035605655.1. Taxonomy (GTDB): domain Bacteria; phylum Pseudomonadota; class Alphaproteobacteria; order Caulobacterales; family Caulobacteraceae; genus Acaudatibacter. The sequence goes on from DASZKO010000109.1 coordinate 14,875, forward strand.
CTTTGGTCTGCGGCCGGGAGACTTCATCCGCCAGATCAACGGCCGCAAGATTGCCTCAACGGCCGACGTGTCGGCGGCCCTCGCCGCGCCGGCCGCCAGCTGGAGCGTCGCCATCGAGCGCGGCGGGCAGCTGATCACCGCCCGGTTCGGCGCCGGGTGAGGGGATCCGGCTCCTTCTGGTTTACTGGGGCTTTAAGTTGAGGCGCTCCAAACCGTCATGCGCCTCTTTCATGCTCGGGACTATCTTCAAAGCCGTGCGATAGTCGGCGATGGCTTCATCGCGCCGGCCTAGTTTCTCGTAAATCTCTGCCCGAGTTTCGATGCAGTTGGCGTCCTGAGGCGCGAGGTCCACCGCCATTTGCGCGTCAGGGAGTGCTTTGGCGTCTCGCCCCATTACGTGAAGCGTCCAAGCGCGGCCGTTGTAGGCACCCGCTAATCCGGGCTTCAGCGCGATCGCCTTCGTGTCGTCGGCGATAGCTTGGTCAAAGCGACCCTCGGCGCCATAGGCCAAACCGCGATTGTGTAAAGATGCGGCATCGTTTGAGTCTAACGTGATCGCCCGAGTGAGATCGCCGATGGCTCGGTCGTATTGGCCCGTGGCGTTGTAGGCGACGCCGCGACTGGCGTAGAACACGGCATCGTCGGACTTAAGCGTGATCGCCTGAGTTAGATCGGCGATAGCCAAGTCATAGAGGCTTTCGGCGATATAGCCGTTCGCGCGATTGTAGTAAGCATCGGCATCGTCGGATTTCAGCGCGATCGCCTGGGTGAAATCGACGATGGAACGGTCATAGGCGCCCATGTGGTTGTAGGCGTTGCCGCGATTGAAGAAAGCGTTGGCGAAATCTGGCTTGAGCGCGATCGCGCGAGTACAGTCGGCGATGGCTTCCTCGAAGAGAGCCATGGCTTGATTGTTGAGGCCTTTGACTTGGTAGTAGAGACCTTTGGAGTCAAAGGCGGCCGCGCGACTGCTGTAGGTATCGGGAAAGTCGGGCTTTAGGCCGATCGCCTGATTGTAGTCGGGAATGGCTTGGTCCTGAAGTCCCATGACATTATAGGCTTCGCCGCGATTGTAGTAGGCGACGGCGAGGTCGGTCTTACTCTCTCGCCCGGACTGAATCTGCGCGGTGCAGGCGCTGATTGAGGTCTCATCGTAGGTGCGCCCGCACTGGGAGGCAGTCCCATCTTTGGTTTGTGCCCATGCCGGCAATGCGATGAGCGCTATGACCAACCCGGCGAAGGTCGTGCCCACGTCCACTCTGATATCCCCCGGCTAGGCGCGACACGCGATGTATCACCAAGCGCATAACCTATTTTCCAGTCAGGAGCATCCGGCCCGGATTGACCGGCAATCTGGCCGCCCCGTGCCCCGGCCCCCGCCGTCTGCTAGGCTCTTGCCCATGAACGACCTCTTCGAAGCGGCGGGGATGGCGCCGGAGGCGCCCAGCCCCCTGGCCGACCGGCTGCGGCCCAAGAGCCTGGACGAGGTGGTGGGTCAGGATCACCTGCTGGGCCCCGACGGTCCGGTCCGGCGCATGGCGCTGGCCCGGCGGCTGTCGTCGATGATCCTGTGGGGCCCGCCGGGAACCGGCAAGACCACCATCGCTCGCCTGCTCGCCACCGAGGCGGGTTACGACTTCCAGCAGCTTTCGGCGGTGTTCTCGGGGGTCGCCGACTTGAAGAAGGCGTTCGAGGCGGCCCGCCTGCGCCGGGCTGCTGGTCGGGCCACCCTGCTCTTCGTCGACGAGATCCACCGCTTCAACCGGGCCCAGCAGGACGGGTTCCTTCCCTTCGTCGAGCGGGGGATCGTCACCCTGGTGGGGGCGACCACGGAGAATCCGTCGTTCGAGCTCAACGGCGCCCTGCTCTCGCGCTGCCAGGTCTTCGTGCTGCGCCGACTGGGGGCCGAAGCCCTGGAGGCCCTCCTGGCCCGGGCCGAGGCCTTCGAGGGCCGTCCCCTGCCACTCGACGGGGCGGCGCGCGAGGCGATGATCGCCATGGCCGACGGCGACGGACGCTATGTGCTTTCCCTGGCCGAGACCCTGTTCAACATCGCTCCGGGCGCGGTCCTCGACACGGCGGCGATGAGCCAGGCGCTGCAGAAGCGCAGTCCGGCCTACGACAAGGACCGCGAGGAGCACTACAACCTGATTTCCGCCCTGCATAAGTCGGTCCGCGGCTCGGATCCGGACGCGGCCCTCTACTGGCTGGCCCGGATGCTGGAGGGCGGCGAGGACCCGCTCTACCTTGCCCGCCGCCTGGTGCGCATGGCGGTCGAGGACATCGGCGAGGCCGATCCCATGTCCTTGATCCTCGCCAACGCCGCCAAGGAAACCTACGACTTCCTGGGCAGTCCCGAGGGCGAACTGGCCCTGGCGCAGGTGACCGTCCACATGGCGGCGGCGCCCAAGTCCAACGCCGTCTATGCCGCCTTCGCCGGGGCGCGCGGCATGGCCCGCGAGACCGGCTCCCTGACGCCGCCGGCCCATATTCTCAACGCCCCCACGCGGCTGATGAAACAGCTCGGTTACGGCAAGGGCTACCGCTATGATCCGGACACGGAGGAAGGCTTCTCGGGGCAGAACTACTTTCCCGACGGCGTCGAGCGACGGGTGTTCTACGCTCCGCGCGGCGACGGGGCCGAAGCGCGCGTCAAGGAACGGCTCGAGCGCTGGGCGGCCCTGAGAAAGGGCAAGGATGGCTGAGCGGGCGGCGCGCGCCGGCGCGCGGCTTTCCGCCGACGAAATCGCCTTCGTCCGTGGACTGGTGATTTTCGAAGACGCCGACATCCTGGCCCTCGACAAGCCGCCCGGACTCTCCAGCCAGGGCGGTCGCATCGCCGTCGCCACACTGGACGAACTCCTGGCCGCTTTCGCCAAGCCGAGCGGGGTCAAGCCGCGGCTCGTCCACCGCCTCGATCGTGACACCTCCGGGATCATCCTGGCGGCGCGCAGCCAGCCGGCGGCGGCCTTCCTCGGCAAGGCGATGATGGCCAGGCGCTTCCGCAAGACCTACCTGGCGATCGTCGCGCCCGGCGCGCCGCGGCCCGTGAGCGGGGTGATCGAGGCGCCGTTGATCCGTCAGGACATCGGCCGCGAGGCCTTCATCCGTCTGGCCGCGCCCGGAGAAGCCGGAGCGCAGGCGGCGCTGACCCGCTACCGCACCCTCGAGGCCGACGCCGTCCGCGCCCTCGTCGAACTGGCTCCGCGGACAGGGCGGATGCATCAGCTGCGCGTCCATCTGGCCTCGATCGGCCGCCCGATCGCCGGCGACGCCCGCTACGGGGGGGCCCTCGCCCTGGGCGGCCGCCCCGTGCCCCGCCTGATGCTCCACGCCCAGGCCCTGGCCTTTCCCCATCCGGCCGGTGGCGATCTTCGGATCGAGGCGCCGATGCCCGCCGACATGGCCGCTCTCGCCGAGTCCATCGGGCGATGACACTATGGCCGGCATGATAGCGAAGCGGGCGCACTCATGGGCGAAGTGAAGCTTCTCACGGTGGGCGCGGCGGAAGATGGCATCCGCCTCGACCGCTGGCTGCGCCGCCGCTGGCCGCACCTGGGCCAGGTCCAGATCCACAAGCTGGCCCGCGGCGGCCAGCTGCGCATCGACGGGGCGCGGGCCAAGGCCGACACACGCCTGGCGGCGGGGGCTCAGGTTCGCGTGCCGCCCCTGCCGCAGGCCTCCCCGGCCCCTCGCGCCGGCCTGCGCGAGGACGACATCCGCTTCGCCCGTTCGCTGGTCCTTTACGAGGACGACGACGTGCTGATCCTCAACAAGCCGGCCGGCCTCGCGGTGCAGGGGGGAACCAAGACCCATCGTCATATCGACCGCCTGCTCAGCGCCTGGGGGGAGGGGATGGAGCGTCCGCGCCTCGTCCACCGCCTCGACCGCGATACCTCCGGCGTCCTGGCGCTCGGAAAGTCGCCGGCCGCCGCCGCCAGGCTGTCGGGCGCCTTTGCCCGCCGCAAGGCCCAGAAGACCTATTGGGCCATCGTCGCCGGCTTTCCCAAGCCCGCCCAAGGGGTGATCGACCTGCCGCTGGCCAAGATCGGGATCGGCGACCGCGAACTGGCCACTCCGGTCGAGGCCAAGGATCCCCGCGCCGAGGCCGCGATCACCGAGTACGCGACCATTTCCCGGGCCGGCCCGCGCGCCGCCTGGATGGCCCTTCGGCCGCTCTCAGGCCGAACCCATCAGCTCCGCGCCCACATGCTGGCGCTCGGCCATCCGATCCTGGGCGATCCGAAGTACCACGACGTCGCGTCGATGCAGGCGTCGGGGCCGTTGAAGCTCCAGCTGCATGCCCGCCGCCTTGTCATTCCGCATCCGGGCGGCGGTATGATCGACATCGCCGCGCCGATCAGCCCGGAGATGGCGGCCGGTTTCGCCCGCTTCGGCTTCGAGCTGCACGAGGCTGAGCGCGGATAGGACCAGGGAGGATGAGATGAGCGATCAGGCGGGGCCGCTCGGCGCGGTGGCGGTGGTCACGGACAACGGTCCTGGCCGGCTCGATGTCGCCGTCTCCGTGGGCGGCCAGAGTTTCACCGGCGATGAGCCGGTTTCGGCCGGCGGCACGGGGCTGGGACCGGCGCCGCATGACCTGCTGGCCGCCGGCCTGGCGGAATGCACCGTCCTCACTGTGCGCCTCTACGCGGACCGCAAGGCCTGGCCGCTCGAGGCGATCGAAGTCTCGGTGAGCCATGAGCTTCAGCCGCAAATGACGCCTCGGGACGTCTTTCGTCGCACCCTTCGTCTCACCGGGCCGCTCGACGAGGCTCAGCGCCAGCGTCTCATGGAAATCGCCGAACGCTGCCCTGTCCACCGGACTCTGGAGACGGGTTCGCGGATCGAGACCCTGGCGGACTAGGAGATGTGCGAGGGGCGCGTGTCGGGGAGATCGAGGTCGGGGCGGGTGACCGGCATGGCCGGCGACGCCGCAGGGGCCGCGGTCTTGGCGGCCGGCTGGCTGATCTGCGGTTGCGGCGCGGGACGCTGCAGGCGCAGGGAGCGGCCCTGGAAGAACGCGCCCGTCTCGATGGCCAGCTGCTCGTGGGTGATGTCCCCCTCGACGTGGGCGGCGCCGTAGAGGCGGACCAGCTTGGCGGTGATCGAGCCGGAGACCCGGCCGCGCACCTCGACCGCTTCGGCAAAGATGCCGCCGTCGACATGACCGCTTTCGCCGACCGACACCCGCTCCACCCTGACATCGCCGGTGATCGAGCCGTCGATCTGGACTTCGGCCCCGCCGGTGATGCTGCCCTCGAGCTTGAGATCGCCGCAGATGAGAGACGTGCCTTTCCGGGCCGGCGTTGCGGCCTGGGCCGGGGCGTCGGCGGCGGAACTGACGCCGTTGGAACTCGGCGGTGTGGTGGGGGTCTGATTCTGCGGCTTGCTGAACATTATGGGGCGGCCTCCCTCGGGACGTGAACGCTAGCCGCCGACATGCGGCCGGCGCGACCCTATAGCGCCTGGACCGGCCGCGCCAGGGGCGGCCGCGATTCGGCGGCCCCTGTCAAACGATGGGATGGTAGGGAACTGCCTCAGTGGCGTGGATCGATGCGGCGACTGCGCCGGCTAAGGTGCGTGGGCCATACAAGAAGCGGGCAACAGGCTAAGCTCGATCGAAACGGGATCAGCATTCAATGCGCGTGAACTGGCTCGGTGTTGCGGCTTGCGCTGCTGGTCTCGGCTTTCTTGCTTCCCAAGCCCAACTGGCGCTCGGTTTCGGTCCCTCATTTGTAGGGTTTTCCAGGTGACGTGATCTTCTTCCCGCTCTGGATTGGATTTTCTATCGCCGCTTTCGTCCGGCAGGGCAGAAAGGCCGTTTGGACTCTCATTGTCAGCGGTCCAGTTTTAGTCGTCACCGCCCTCTATGCGTATTTCGTGTTCGCGTGCGCATTTCATGGGGCGTGCCTATGATTTGAAAAAACTGAGGTAGTCCCGATCGTAGCATCGATGACGCGAACCGCCGATACTGCAACGGGCGATGCCGGGCCTGGGTGGACCCACCGTCGTCCGCGGCTCGGAGAAAACTGTGCTCGATTTATCGTCGACCCATTTGGGCCATTTTGAGGTACGGCTAGGACTCGATGAGCCATTCAAATCTCAGGAAACGCTTGGCGCTCTTTGTGGTGCTGTCATGTATGACCGGCTGCATTCGAAAATCGGATTTGACAGCAGTCGACAATCCGATTGCCGCGACGCTTACAAAAGCAGACGCATACAATTGTTCGCAAGTGTGCGATTCAATTCAGTCGGAAATAGTAGTAAAAAATAGATCAATGGATCTGTATTGTATATCTGACGACTATCAACGACGTTTTGAAGCTAACTACATTGTCATAGTGGACAGGGCGACTGGAAGGCGCATAAAATCCAAGAGATCGACTGGATTGCTGCCTGAGGACGCTCGAGGTGGAGGCGACACGCATTATGCAAAATGGCTCTTGTCCGGTTCCAATCACGTAATACAACCGGGCGGCACGATAAGCATGGTTGCTGTTATGGATGGCTTTTTTTCCGTTCCAAAGTCGCCAATGACGGCAAACTTAAAGTTGTATTATTACCCGTGCTCGTCGACACTATTAGCCCAACGCGGCGCGAGAACGATTTACCTTTCAACGCCGATAACCGGAAACGTGGGGCCCGCCTGACGGCCCATGCGCTCGCCCTTGGGGTCTGATGCGCTGAAACTCCAGCGCACTACTTTGTCGTTTCGTAAGCGTCGTCGTCTCCCCACCTGTTCGGGGGGGGGGCTGATCATCGAAGCTTCCTGGCGAGACGGTGAGCGGCCACCAGGCCGGTGGACTTCAGGAAGGGCATGGACGCCTGACGCAGCGAGTTCATCACGCGGCCGCGCCGTTCGGGTGCCTGCTTGTCAAACCTGCGGATCTTCTTGCGCTGGACGTGATCCACGCCCTTTCTCGGGGAGGAGGCCATTTCAGGACCCCTCGCCGGAGAGGTTCGCGACAAGCTATGCTATCGCCGCGTTTGATGACGCAAACCGCCGCATTGGCCGCGATTCTGGCGCTCGCCATGGCCGCGAAGAGCGCGGCGGCCATCACCTGCGCCGAGCCATGGATCATTACATGTGGGGATATCAGGACTGCATCCTCGAACGCGCCAGGGCGTCCGAGCCGGCCAGCGGCTCGCCGGAAGGTGTCGCCGACGCGGCGATCGCCGCCTGCGCCACTTGGCGCCTAACGCTGGGCGACTGCATCAGCCGATGCCAGGGCGTGGATGGACCCACGGTCGTCCGCGGCTCGGACCCAAGCACCCGCATCTGGGCGACTCGGATCGTGAGGGAGGCGGCGAAGGGGCGCTGAGGGGTCAGGCCCGGGCCAACTCCCGCGCCGCCGCCAGGACCTCGGCGACATGGCCGCCGACCTTGACCTTGCGCCAGACCCGCCGGACCACGCCCCGGCCGTCGATCAGCCAGGTCGAGCGGTCGATCCCCATGTACTTGCGCCCGTACATGCTCTTCTCGATCCAGGCCCCATAGCGCTCGACCACGTCGTCGTCCTTGGCCGAGCCGAGCAGGGGCGAAAGGCCGTACTTGGCCTTGAATTTCTGGTGGCTGGCGACGGAGTCCTTGGAGACGCCGACGACGACCGCTCCGGCCCCGGCGAAATCGTCGGCCGCGGCGGTGAAGCCCTGGGCCTCGGCGGTGCAGCCGCTCGTGTCGTCCTTCGGATAAAAATAGAGGACCACGGTCTTTCCCCTCAGGGCCTTCAGGCTCACGGGGCCGTCCGGTCCAGGCAGGTCGAAGTCGGGGGCGTCGTCGCCGATCTTGATGTCCGCGGCCATAAACAATTCCTCTCTCGCTTCTATCGGCTTGCTGTGACGACCAGGCGTTTGCGGGTGTTGCCCTTGCGTAGCTCGGCCTCCGCCCCAGCGATGGCGACGGCGGCGTTGGGATCGCCGACCTTGACCCCGTCGATGCGGAATCCGCCCCCGGCGATCTGACGGCGGGCATCGCCGTTGGAGCTGGCGAACCCGGCCATGACCATCAGGGCCGTGTTCGACATCGCCGCCAGGGCCTCTTGGCTCACTTCGAGCGTCGGCAGGTTTTCGCTGAGGCGACCATCTTCGAACGCCGACTTGGCCGCCGCCGCCGCGGTCTCGGCGGCCACCCGGCCATGGAGCAGGGCGGTCGCTTCGCTGGCGAGGATCTTCTTGGCCTCGTTGATCTCCGCGCCGCCGAGCGCCTCGAGGCGGGTGATCTCGCCCAGCGGCAGGTCGGTGAAGAGGCGCAGGAAGCGGCCGACGTCGGCGTCATCGGTATTGCGCCAGAATTGCCAGTAATCGTAGGCGCCCAGGCGCTCGGGATTGAGCCACACCGCCCCATCGACGGTCTTGCCCATCTTCACGCCCGAGCTGGTGGTGACCAGGGGCGCGGTGACGCCGAAGGCCTCGGCGCCGGCCACCCGGCGGATCAGATCGATCCCGTTTACGATATTGCCCCACTGCTCGGAGCCGCCGAACTGCAGGGTGCATCCCACCCGTCGATGAAGCTCCAGGAAATCGGCCGCCTGCATCAGGACGTAGTTGAATTCCAGGAAGGTGAGCGACAGCTCGTTGTCGATGCGGTTC
>DASZKO010000113.1:0-4852 GCA_035605655.1 Caulobacteraceae bacterium
GGGGGTGAAGGCGTAGCGCGGAACGAGGTCCTGCCAGGCCAGGGCCTGCACCTGGTCGTGGGCGATGGGGAAGGCGATGCGGCGATCCGCGCCGGTGACGAGGTCGCGCAGGCGAAGCTCGGTCTGGTTCTCCACCCGGTCAGCGTAGGCCAGGGTGCGGCCGTCGGGTGAGAGGGCCGGACGGAAGGCGGCGCCGGGATCGAGGGCCTTGCGCGGCCCCTCGGGCCGGGCGGCCACGGTGACCTCCTCGCCGCTGACGAGGTCGCGGCGGATGATGGTCCACTCGTCCAGATCGTCGAGCGAGACGCCGCCCAGGTGGCGAGCGGCGTAGAGATAGCGGCCGTCCGGCGAGACGACGGCGCCCAGGGTGCTGCGCCATTCGGCCCGGGGCGCGCCGGGTCTGTCGCGGACCGGGACGATCAGCTGGCTCTTGCCGCTCACATCGAAGCGCCACAGCTCGTAGCTCTGCAGATCTGCGCGGAAGCGGCTGACGAAGACCGCGTCTCCGGCCGGCGACCAGGCCGGCGAGACCAGCGGCGCCTCGTCATCGGCCCGGGAAATCTGGCGGGGATGGGCCCCTTCGGCGTCCATCATCCAGACGTTGTCCGCCCCCGAACGGTCGCTCACCACGGCGATGCGCCGACCGTCGGGCGAGAAGGTCGCCTGGGTGTCGAAGGACATCCCGGCGTCGAGCGGTTTGGCCGCGCCGCCGGCAGAGGGCGCCAGATAGAGATGGCCAAGGATATCGAAGAGGAGGGTCTTGCCGTCCGACGAGGCGTCCAGGGACATCCATGTCCCCTCGCGGGTGTCGAAGGAGACATGGCGATCGGGCCGCAACGGCAGGTCGGTCCGGGCGTGGGCCGCCGAGGCGAGGATGGCCACAAGGGCGGCGATGACCGGGCGGATCATCGGCGCGGCGCGTAGCGGTCGCGCAGCAGGCTCTGGCGCGTGACGAGCGGCGCGGCCCGGCCGCCGACGAACACGGCCGCCGGCGCGCTCGCCGGCTCGAGCGGGTCGCCGTCCCAGACGACCATGTCGCCGTCGGCCCCGGCCGCCAAGGTCCCGGCCCCGCCGGGGAAGGCGAAGATCGCCGCCGCGCCGCGGGTGATCGCCGCCAGGGCCGCGTCATAGGCAAGCCCGTTGGCCGCCGCGAGGCCCGCGCCCCAGCGCATCGCCTCGCCGACGTCGTAGCTGAGATAGACGCCGTTGCCGGACACCGAGAAGGCGATGGCGACCCCGGCCCTGGCGAGGAGGGCGGCGTTGTCGAGCCGGGCGCCGATCTGATCGAAGGTCTGCGGCATGTCGGCCTGGGGATCGAGGATGACCGGGATTTTCGCCGCCGCCAGGTCGCTCGCCAGGCTCCAGGCCTCGGCCCCGCCGAGAATGACGACCCGCACCTTCTCGTCGCGGGCCAGCGCGATCGCCTCGCGCAGGTCCGAGGCCCGGTCCGCCTGGATGACCAGGGGAACGGCCCCGGCGAGGAGCGGGCGCAGGGCCTCGAGGTCCGGTCGCGAGGTCAGCCGCTCGCCAGGCGCGAGCCTGCCGCCGTCCAGCCGCCGCGCCTCGTCCAGGGCGTTGCGGACGAGGGTCCAGCCGGCGGCGCGCGAGCCGCCGGCCTTGGCCTGACCGGCCTGGCCGGTCACCGCGAAGACGGCAGCTCTGGGCTTCTCGACCATCCCACCCGGCGGGACGAGGCGGATCAGCGCCGCCTGGCCCGAGAAGGGGCCGACGCCCTGGCCGGGGAAAATCAGCGCCCGGGTCACCCCGTCGGCGCGGGCGACCGGCAGCAGGACCGAATTGGCGTTGAAGGCGTAGGCGATGTCCAGGGCCGCGCCGAGCGGTCCGCTCGTCACCGCGCGGTCGTCGGTGTCGCTGGCGTCGACGACCTCGACCAGACCCAGCTGGGTGGCCGCGCTGACCAGGCCCGGGGTGACGATCCGGCCGGCCGCGTCGATCACCTGCGCCCCGGCCGGGGCCGGACCGTGGGCTAACACCGAGACGATGCGCCCGCCGGCCATGACCACGGTGGCGTCGTCCACCGTTCCGGCGGCCGTCATGGTGAAGGCGCGGGCGTGAACGATGGCCACGGCGCCCTGCGCCGTCCCGCAGGCCATCGAGAGGCAGAGCGACAGGAGCCACCTCATGGGCTCGGCTCGCGGCCGAGCTGGAAGTCGGCAACCGGCTCCGGGTCGCTCCGATCGAAGGCGAGCGCGCCGTCGATGAACACCAGGTCGGGGTGGGAATAGACGCTGAACGGATCGCCCGACCACAGCACCGCGTCGGCGTCCATGCCCGGCGCGAGCGCGCCGATCCGGTCGGCGAGGCCGAGGGCCCTGGCCGGATTGCTGGTGATCCAGGCGATGACATGCTCGGGGGGCAGGGCGAGGCCGGCGCGCCGCCCGGCCGCCGCCGCCTTGCCCGCCTCGACGTTGAGCCATTGGCCCAGGAAAGGCGAATCCGAATGCATCGTCACGCAGCCGCCGGCGGCGTCGATGAAGGCGGCGTTTTCGCGGATCCCCTCGAGGGCCTCGACCTTGAAGCCCCACCAGTCCGACCACACCGCCGCGCAGACGCCGCGGCTCGCCAGCAGGGACGCGATCTTGTAGCCCTCCACGGCGTGGTGAAAGGCGGCGAGGCGGAAGCCGATGGCTCGGCTCAGATCGAGCATCACCGCCATCTCCGAGGCTCGGTAGCAGTGCATGTGCACGGCGATGCGGCCCTCGAGCGCCGCCGCCAGGGTGTCGAGCCTTGGATCGTCCTGCGGCGCGTCGGGGTTTTGGCCGGCCACATAGCGGTCCCAGCCGGCCTTGTAGGTCGCCGCCTTGGCGAAGGTCTCGCGGATGAAGGCGATCTCTCCGGCCGCGCTGGTCGGCCCCCGGTTCTTTTCCGCATCGTAGCTCTTGGGATTTTCGCCGCACGCCATCTTCATGCCTTGCGGCGCGCCCGGCATCTTCATGGCCTGGACGGTCACCGCCGACACCGGATGGAGGATCACCGTGCGGCCGCCGAACACCGGGGTCGAGCCGGGCAGCACCTGCAGGGTGGTCACCCCGCCGGCCAGGGCGTGGGCGAACGCCGGATCCTGCGGGTCGATGGCCGTTTCGATCCATACCCCGGCGGTGTCGGGATCCGAGAGTTCGCTGACGTCCGAGGCCTCGGCGTCCTCCTGCGTCTGCGGCAGGTGATAGGTTCCGTCGTGGCTGTGGATGTCGATGACGCCCGGCGTGACCCACCGGCCATGGGCGTCGATCACTCGCGCGCCGGGGGCGGCGAGGTCGTGGCCGAGGGAGACGATCTTTCCGGCCCGCATCAGGACCGCGCCGTCGTCCAGCCGGTGTCCGGCCCCGTCGAGAATCACCGCGTGGACGATCACGACATCCCCGGCGGCGGGGGCCCGATAGGTGCTCGGGAACAGGTCGGCGAGATAGGGCGCGGCGCGCGGCGCCGGTCTGGCGGAGCCGGCGGTCGGCGCGCCGGCCGCGAAGATCGCCAGCAGGAGGCCGAGGCGGTTAAGGCGGTTCACGCCCGGGCCCCTCGCTCGCCTCAGAACCGCTTGGTTATGGTGCCGATGACCTGGCGACCCGCGCCGTAGAAGCATCCCGCCGGTCCCGAGCAGCGCGCGACATAGGCCTTGTCGAAGATATTCGAGCCGTTCACCGAGAAACGCCAGCCGGGCAGGTCGTAGTGGATGATGGCGTCGAACAGGGTCGCCGCCTGGCCCTGATAGACCACCGGGTTGAACGGACCGGGAAGGGCGCCGGCGCTGCCGTCGGTGTAGCGCACGCCAAAGCCGAACCCGAGCCCGGCCGCGAAGCCCTTCGACAGGGTGTAGTCGCCGAACAGCGAAGCCTTGTTCTCGGGAGTCGTCGGCAGGGGGTGGCCGATCTCCGCCGGGGTGCTGCTCGCCGTTACCCTCGAGTGGTCGTAGCTGTACGATCCGTTGATCGACAGGCGATCGTAGAAGCGGGCGACGAACTCGAGTTCGGCCCCATAGACCTCCACCCGGCCGGTCTGGGTCCCGAACACCGGGGTGATAGAGGGGACGGTGCTGACGACGTTTGATTGATGGATGTCGAACACCGAGGCGGTGGCGAACAGCTTGATGCCGGGGGGCAGGCCGCGGGCGTCGAATTTCACCCCGCCCTCGATCTGGTTGCCGTCGCTGGGCTTGAAAGGCTGACCGGTGACCGAGTCGGTGCCGATCACCGGCTCGAATGACGTCGCCCAGCTGATGTAGGGGGCGATGCCGGCCGAGGTCACGTAGCTCGCCCCGACCCGGTAGGTGAACTTCTGCTGCCCGACGTCGGCGCCGGTAAGCCGATCGGCGACATCCACCCAGTCGTAGCGCCCGCCCAGGGTGACGTAGAGGTCGCCGAGCCTCAGCTGGTCCTGGCCATAGGCCCCGGTCTGGCGCAGGCGCTCGTCGTTGTAGGGGATCGGGTAGCCGAGATTGGTGGTGATCATTGCCGGATAGACCGGGTTGAAGGCGTCCAGGGTTCCGCCGAAGCCGAAGCCGAAGGCGGCGCTGTTGTACACCTGACGGTAGTCGACGCCGATCAGCGCCTTCTGGCTCACCGGCCCGGTGTCGAAATCGACGTCGAGACGATTGTCGGCGGCGAAACTGCCGACGTGCTCGCGGTAGGTGAAATTGTACTGCTGCACGGTTCGGAAGTAGGTCGGCATGGACGGATCGGTGGTGTTGATCAGACCGCCGCCCGAATAGTAGCCGATCGGCGTCTTCTCCAGGTATTCGCTCCACTTGACGTTGGAGTGGAAGGTGATGTTGCGCGTAAAGTCGTGCTCGAAATCCCAGCCGATCGCCCCCTGGTTGCGGACATATTTGTCGCGCGGG
>DASZKO010000145.1:0-3432 GCA_035605655.1 Caulobacteraceae bacterium
TCATGGGTCACCGGGACTGACGCCCGGTGATGACGGTAGGAAGGGGGAGGGGTTCGGGAGAGGAGTTGTTCGAACATCGCCATGACCACCCCCGCCGATCTCTTCGCCTTCCTCTCCGCCCACGGCATCGCCCACAGCACCCTGCGCCACGCCGCCGTCTTCCGCGTCGGCGAGGGGGAGGCGGCGCTGGACGCGCTGCCGGGCGGCCATACCAAGAACCTCTTCCTTCAGGACCAGCGCGGCGCCCTCTTCCTCGTTTCGGCCCTGCAGGAGACGCGCATCGATCTGAAGGCCCTCCCCGCCGTCATCGGCTCGGGGCGCCTTTCGTTCGGCAAGCCGGCGGCGCTTCAGGCGGCGCTCGGCGTCGCCGCCGGCTCGGTCACCGCCTTCGCCCTGATCAACGATCCCGACCACCGCGTCCGCTTCGTCCTCGACGCCGCCCTGGCCGCCGCCGACCCCGTGAACTTCCATCCCCTCGTCAACACCGCCACCACCGCCGTCAGCCAGGCCGGCTTCCGCCACTTCCTGGCCGCCCTGGGCGTCGATCCGCTGGTGGTCGACTTCACCGCCCAGCCCTTCCCCCCTAATCTACCGTCATCGCCGACCGTTAGTGTCGGCGACCCGTGAACACGTGAGACGGGGCAGCCGTGCGCTCGCACGGCCACGGCGAGGCTGGCGCTCAATGGGTAGCCGGGACTTACGCCCGGCTATGACGGTAGGGGGTGGCGCGGATCGTGTTGTTCCCCGCGGTTGCAGCTTCGCGCCCTCGCGTCCATTTTAGGGGCTCACGCAGCCTCGAAGGATACCCATGTCGCTGATCGGTGAAGCCGCCGCGCCCAAGACGGACGCCGCGTGGATCAAGGAGGGCTCGGACGCCGGCTTCATGGCCGATGTCATCGAGGCCTCGAAGGTCCAGCCGGTGATCGTCGATTTCTGGGCCACCTGGTGCGGCCCGTGCAAGCAGCTCGGCCCGGCCCTGGAAAAGGCGGTGAAAGCCGCCGGCGGGGCGGTGCGCCTGGTCAAGATCGATGTCGACAAGAACCCGGTCTTCGCCGGCCAGCTGCGCGTGCAGTCGATCCCCACCGTCTACGCCTTCGACGCCGGCAAGCCGATCGACGGCTTCACCGGGGCCCTGCCGGCCAGCCAGGTCGACGCCTTCGTCGCCAAGCTCGTCAAGGCTCCGGCTGTCTCCGAGCTCGACGAGCTGATCGCCGCCGGCAAGGAATCCCTCGAGCTGGGCGATCTCGGCGGCGCCGCCCGCGCCTTCGCCGAGGCCCTGCGCCTCGCGCCTGAAAACCTCGACGCCATCGGCGGCCTCGCCCGCTCGTACCTGGCCGCCGGCGACGGCGAGCGCGCCGCCGAGGTCGTCGCCATGGCCCCCGAAAAGGCCAGCCACCCCGACCTCGACAGCGTCCGCGCCACCCTGGCGCTGGCGAAGGCCGGCCCGGCCGACACCGCCGCGGCCACCGCCCGCCTCGCCGCCGATCCGAACGACCATCAGGCCCGCTCCGACCTCGCCGCCGCCCTCGCCGCCCGCGGCGACCTGGAGGGGGCCGCCGACCAGCTCCTCGACCTCCTCGCCCGCGACCGTGCGTGGAACGACGGCGCCGCGCGGGCCCAGCTCCTCACCGTCTTCGAAGCCGCCGGCCAGGGCTCGGACCTCACCCGGGCGGGCCGCCGGCGCCTGTCGTCCATCCTGTTTTCGTAAGGAAGGAGAGCCCAGCGCCTCGGGGAGCGGCTCGCGCCCATGATCAGCTATCGCAAACCCACCGACCTGCCGGAGGTCATCCCGGTCTTCCCCCTGGACGGGGCCCTGCTCCTGCCCGGCGGCGTGCTGCCGCTGCGCATTTTCGAGCCGCGCTATCTCAACATGATCGACGACGCCATGGCCGGGGAGCGGATGATCGGCATGGTCCAGACCCGGGCCGGGACCAGCCGATCGAAACCCAAGCTGGCCCGCGTCGGCTGCGCCGGGCGGATCACCAGCTACGCCGAGACCGACGACGGCAAATATCTCATCGCGCTGACCGGCGTGTGCCGCTTCGAGCTCGGCGAGGAACTGCCGCTGCTCACCCCCTATCGCAAGGTGCGGGCCGCCTACGCCCCCTTCGAGCGCGATCTGGCCGCCGACGACGGGGCCGAGGAGTTCGAGCGCACCGCGTTCATGGAACTCCTGCGCCGCTACCTCGACCGCAAGGGCCTGGGCGTGGAATGGGAGGCGGTGGCCAGCGCGCCGGGCCCGGCGCTCGTCAACTCCCTGTGCATGGCGCTCCCCTTCGAGCCGGCCGAAAAGCAGGCCCTGCTGGAGGCCCGCGACCTCGACGAACGGCGCGGGGCGCTGGAGGCTCTCTTGGATATCGGCGCGGCGATCGGCGACGAGGAAGATGACGAGCGGCCCACGATCCAGTAGGCCTTGGAGATGACCACCTCGCCCGAAATCGACCCCCGCCTGCTGGAAATCCTCGTCTGCCCCGTCACCCACGGGGCCCTCGTCTACGACCGCGAGGCCGGCGAACTGATCAGCCACAGCGCCCGCCTCGCCTACCCCATCCGAGACGGCGTCCCCATCATGCTCCCGGAAGAAGCCCGGAAGCTGGACGACACCTGACCCTCCTCTCTTCCCCCTTCATCCCTACCCCCACCGTCATAGCCGACCGCCAGTGTCGGCTACCCATTGAGCGCCGACCTGGCCATGGCCGTGCGGCCGCACGGCCACCCCGCTTCACGCGCTCAATGTGTCCCCGGCACATGGCCGGGGATGACGGTAGGGGGTGAGGGGACGGCGGGGGGCGGGGGGAAGAGAGCGCGGGTGGTTCGCTACAGCCCCTCGCCGCGCAGGAGGCGGGGGAGATCGCCGAGGGCGCCGCCGGCTTCGGTCATGAAGAGCCGCCGGGCCGGGCCGATCTTGTTCACCGCCCGCATCCCGATCCCGCGCGCCAGCCGGATCACCGGATGGTCGTTGGTGAAGAGGCGATTGAAGGCGTCGGTGGCGGCGGCGACGGCGATGTTGTCGCCCCGTCGCCAGCGGTCGTAGCGGGAAAGCGTCGTCGCCGCCCCGATGTCCTCGCCGACCCGGGCCGCCTCGACGACGACCTGGGCGAGGGCCGCGCAGTCCTTGAGGCCCATGTTGAGCCCCTGGCCGGCGATGGGGTGGATGGCGTGGCCGCTGTCGCCGGCCAGCGCCAAGCGCGGGGCGGTGAGCTTCAGCGCCATCTGCAGGCCGAGCGGATAGGTGAAGCGCGGGCCCTGCAGGCGGATGTCGCCGAGGAACGGCCCGAAGCGCCGGGCGAGCAGGGCCTCGAAAGCCTCGATCGAACACGCCGCGAGCGCCGCCGCCTTGGCCGGGCTTTCGGTCCACACCAGGCTCACGCGGCGCTCAGTCAGCGGCAGGATGGCGAAGGGGCCGCTCGGCAGGAAGTGCTCGTAGGCCAC
>DASZKO010000150.1:0-1796 GCA_035605655.1 Caulobacteraceae bacterium
TCAGATGCTGTCTCAATCGGCCCATGTCTCGCCCCTGGGAGCGCTCTCTCCCGCGCGCGATATTGCGGGCGGGCCATGGCGCGCGTCCTGCAGCGGTTTGCTCTTTCGCACCGCGTTTGCCCTCGAGGCGCCGTTCCGCACTGTCGATGCGGAGGGCAGATTAGGGCGGAATTGGGGCATCCCTCCCCTTCACGGCTACGGGATTCACGGAAGTTCGAGGGCTTTGGCGAGGATGACACCGGTGAGGGTGGCGGAGAGTTTCTGCCAGCCCCGGGCCATGGTCTTTGGTCCGGGTGGTTTTCCGTAGCAGTTCCAGCCGCCGTATCGGGCGACGACCCAGGAGAGCCAGGCGAGGGATCCCTCCGGGTGGGGATTTTGTTGCTTGGCGGTGGGGCGTTCACGGTCGCGTACGAGGATGGCGACCAAGGGCGTGAGGCTCTGATCGAGGACATCGCTCATGGGCCGTGATCCGCCGTCTCGGGCATCAACGAGCTGGAGGATGCGCACGGCGGCGCCCAGCGCCAGGGCGGCGAGGCGGAACAGTCGTTCGCCGTCCTGGACCTGGGTGTCTTCGAGGGCCAGCCCGTCTTTCTTGAGGGCTCGGAAGACCTCCTCGATGCGCCAGCGCAGGCGGTAGAGGCGGACAACCTCCTGGGCGGCCTGGGCGTCGCCGACCGGCAGAGTGGTCAGGATGCGCCAGAGCAAGGGCTCGGTCCCTGCGGGCGGGTCGCGTTCGATGGCCTCCACCAGGCCCATCTCCAGGACCTTGGGATCGGTGCGCGGCGCCCTCGCCGGACGGGTTATCCTCACCTTGCCGGCGCGGACGATGACCTCGGCGGTCCGGGCTTTCTCGCCGATCTTCTGCGGCGAGACCCTGACCAGGGTGGTGGCGAGGGGCGGCTGCTCGGCCAGGGCCGTGAACAGGGTCGCGCCGCCTTCGAGGGGCCGGTCGTGGCGGGCGCGGCTGGCCAGGTCGACGCCGTGCGGCAGGTGGGCGATATGCGCCCAGACATCCCCCTCGCGGTCCGACACGTCGATCACCTGCCGGGCATGGCCCACCAGGCTGGCCGCCTTCCGCGAGCCTTGGACCCAGCGGCGGCTCTCCTTGTCCTCGGCGGCCCGCTGATGCCGAGGCCCGACCTTGCCTTCCGCCCGGGTCCAGATCTCGCCGCCCACCAGCCCCAGCAGGGTCTCTTGATCGGCGTCGATCGCCACACTGGGGTGAATGAAGAACCCGCGGCTCTCGCCGTCCCCGCCGGGCCCCAGCCCGCGCCGCGCCGCGCCGCGGCCTGAAAAGTTGATCTCGGTGGTGTCCTGCGCCACCACCACCCGGCATCCAGCCACCGCAAGCCGCGTCCGATCGCTCAGCGCGTCAAGGATCAGTTCGGCGCTCACATACGGTGACGACAGATAGCGGTGCGCCGCCACCTCCCCATGCCGTCCGCCGCCCAGCTCACGCACCACCAGCGAGCCGGTCGCCACGATCCGGTCGAACAACCACTCGCCGCGCGCCGCCGTGCGCGGATCGGCAGAACTGAACCGGACCATCTCAACCCTCCATCAGGAGGGTCAGTGAATCAGACTCGCCACGCCCAGGGAATCGGCCCGCCCCCCGCGATCACGTCTCGGGAGCCGCACTTCCGTGCATACCGTAGCCTTCATGGGGTGGGACAAGTGCGAGGACGGCGTCAGTACCGGTAGTGGTCCGGCTTGAACGGGCCTTGGGCGGTGACGCCGATGTAGTCGGCCTGGGCCTTGGAGAGCGTGGTCAGCTTGGCGCCCAGCTTGTCGAGGTG
>DASZKO010000151.1:0-3653 GCA_035605655.1 Caulobacteraceae bacterium
TGGGCGGCGCCGAAAGCGAGGATCATCCACGTCAGGATCGCGACTGATGCGAGAGAGAAGAGGCCCATGTAGGGTCCCTCGCCGATCGCCCCTGTGGCCGCGTCGCGCACCCGGGTGCCCGAGACCAGCAGGTGCATCAAAAGGAAGGCCGCGGCGGCGGCGATCAGGTTGGCCATGGCGAAATCCCCTCCTAGAGTCAGTCCCTCAATTCGGCCACCACCGGCACGTGGTCGGACGGCTTGTCGCGGGCCCGGACCTCGCGGTGGATGACCACTCCTTCCAGGCGGTCGGCGGCCTGGGGAGAGAGCAGCAGATGGTCGATGCGGATGCCGTGGTTCCTCTGCCACGCGCCGGCCTGGTAGTCCCAGAAGGTGTAGCCTCCCGGGCTTCCGTCAGCGGCCATGTAGGCATCGGTTAGGCCTTGCCATTTCAGGCGGCGAAACGCGGCCCGGCTCTCCGGCTGGAAGAGAGCGTCACCGGTCCAGGCGGCCGGATCGTCGGCGTCGTCGGGCTCCGGTATGACATTGAAGTCGCCGGCCAGGACCAGGCGCTCTTCGAGAGCCAACAGGGTCTTGGCATGGGCCGTCAGGCGTTCGAGCCAGCGTAGTTTGTAGGCGAACTTGTCGGTCCCTACCGGATTGCCGTTGGGCAGGTAGATCGCCGCTACCCGCACCGGCGACGGCCCGGAAACCACGGCTTCGAGATAACGGGCGTGGTCATCGCCGGCTCCCTCGGGCAGGCCCTTGCGGACATCCTCAAGCGGAGTCTTCGAGACCAGGGCGACCCCGTTGTAGGCTTTCTGGCCATGGGTGACGACATTGTAGCCGAGCGTCTCGAATTCCGCGGCGGGGAACTTCTCGTCGACGCACTTGATCTCCTGCAGGCAGGCGACGTCCGGCGAGGCTTCGCGGAACCAGGTCAGCACCGTCTCCAGCCTGGCGTTGATGGAGTTGACGTTCCAGGTAGCGATGCGCACGGAGCGAGCGCTCAGATCGAAAAACTGACGCCGCAGCCGCAACTCGACTTGGCATTGGGGTTGCGCACCTTGAACTCCGCCGCCGCCAACTCGTCGACGAAATCGATCTCCGAGCCCTTGAGCAGGGCCACCGACACCACATCGACCACGGCTGCGGCGCCGTCCCGCTCGATGGTGAGGTCGTCATCCTCCGCCGACTCGATGAGGTCGAAGCGATACTGGAAGCCGGAGCAGCCGCCGCCGTCCACCGCGACGCGCAGCATGACCGGCCTTCCCTCGCGCGCGGCTATGGCGCGCAGGCGGTTGGCGGCGGCGGCGGAAAGAGTGATGTCGTGCTTCATCATGGCTTTGGCGCAGTCAGGCCCTAATATGAGGCCGCGGCGGCCTCTTCGCAAAGGGGCGTTTCTTTGAAGGCGAGGCGAGTCCGATCATGGCGCGCGCCACCAGGCTTGCCTGGGCTGAGATTCCGGAGCGCTCGCGCGGCCGCCGCTTCGCCGAGCCGGCCAGCGCCACACGCACGCCCTTCGCCCGCGATCGCGATCGGATCATCCATACCTCCGCGTTCCGCCGCCTGAAGGAGAAATCGCAGGTCTTCGTCGCCCATGAGGGCGATCATTTCCGCACCCGCCTGACCCATTCCCTGGAGGTGGCGCAGATCGCTCGTTCGATCGCCGGGGCCTTGGGTCTCGACAGCGATCTCGCCGAGACTGTCGCCCTCGGCCATGATCTCGGTCATCCGCCTTTCGGCCATGCCGGCGAGGACGAGCTGGAACGGCGCATGACGCCATTCGGGGGCTTCGACCACAATGTCCAGACGTTCAGTGTTCTCACACGGCTGGAGCGCCGCTACCCGGGCTTCGACGGACTCAATCTGACCTGGGAGACCCTGGAAGGGGTAGTCAAGCACAACGGGCCGGTCGTCGGCCTTCTGGATCGCCCGTCATGGCGTGAGATCGCCGACTACGACCGCGAGTACGACCTCGGCCTGGCGACCTGGCCATCGGCGGAAGCCCAGGTGGCCGCCCTTTCGGACGACATCGCCTACAACAATCACGACGTCGATGATGGCCTGCAGGCGGGGCTGTTCACCCTCGACGAGCTGGCCGCGATTCCCCTGATCGGCCCAGTGCTGCGCGGCGTACGAGACGACCATCCCGGCCTCGATGCGCAGCTGACCCGCCTGGAGGCGGTCCGGCGGATGATTGGCGAAATGGTCGGCGATGTCCTCGCCGAGACGCGGCGGCGGGCCGAAGCCGCGAGTCTGGCCTGCGCCGACGATGTGCGCTCGCTCGGCCATGCCCTCGTCGCCTTCTCGCCCGCGATGGCCGAGGATCTGGCGCGCCTGCGGATCTTTCTCCACGAGCGAATGTATCGCCACTGGAAGGTCAACCGCAGCCGCAGTCAGGCCCGGCGGATTCTGGCCGACATGTTCACCCTGTTTCTCGCCGAGCCGGACGTCCTGCCGGCCGAATGGTTCTCGAGGGCCCAGGATCTCGATGAGACCGGTCGAGCCCGGCTCATTTGCGACTACATCGCCGGCATGACCGACCGCTTCGCCATCGAGGAGCACCGCCGCCTTTTCCAGCTCGACCCTTGGGGCGGCTAGCGGCCGAGAGGAAAACCAGAATCGGTTACACTCCGCGTTAACGATTCGTTTGCCATGGGCGGTGAGAATCGCAGGGCTTTCAGCGGAGTGCGCATGTCCGATCCCAATCGCGGGGCCTATTCGCCCGAGCGGCCACTGGCGTTCGAGGGCTACCCGCAGCGATCCCGCGGCGGCCCGGCCCCGGTCACCTTGATCCTCAGCCTGCTTGTCCTGTTGGGCGTCAGCGGCGGCGTTTTCTACCTCTATCGCGGCGGGGCGCGGGCGCCCGGCGGTCCGCCCGAACCGGTCGGCGCGCCAGTGGGCGATCTGAAGATCGCCGCTCCGCCCCAGGCCTCGACCCCCGATCCGGCCGCCGGCCTCACGATCTACAAGGAAGACCCCAATACCGCCGCCGGCGCGGCGCCGGCGTTCACCGCGCCCCCGGAGCAGCCGACGCCACGGCCGGCCGAAAAAGCACCGGTCGCGGTGCTCTATCCGGTAACGCCGGCCCCATCCACCGCCGCCCAGGCGCAGGCCGTGGCCGCCGCCGCCTCAGCCGCCCCGACAGCCAGGGCCGCCAAGACGCCCTCGATCGATTCCCTGCTCGCCGACGCCGGTCCCGCGCCCGGCAAACCGGCCAGCGCCAAGACGGTCAAACTGGCCGCCGCCGAAAGCACCGCGGCGCCGAAGGCCAAGCACGCCGGCGCTGTAGACGCCGACGCGGCGCCCAAGGCGGTCGCCCCCAAGACCGCTGTCTCCAAGGCCGCCGACTCCAAGGCTGCCGGCGACGACTCCGCTCCCACCAAGCACGCCGGCAGCTATGTGGTCCAGATCGGGGCTTTCTCCTCTCAGTCCCTGGCCGATAGGAGCTGGACTCAGGTGGCCGGGATTGCCCCCGGAGCCATGGCCGGCAAGGGCAAACGGGTGGCCCAGGTCAGCAAAAACGGCGCGACGCTTTACCGGACCGCGATCACCGGTTTCGACAGCCGCGAAGACGCCCAGGCCCTGTGCGCGAAGCTGGCCGCCGCCGGGAGAACCTGCTTCGTTCGGTGAGCAAGTCGGCGGTCTTCGGCTGCGCCGGCCCGACGCTCA
>DASZKO010000165.1:0-20187 GCA_035605655.1 Caulobacteraceae bacterium
CCTGCCCAGGGTCGCCATTCAGAAGCCGGCGAGC
Organism: Caulobacteraceae bacterium; assembly: GCA_035605655.1. GTDB lineage: Bacteria > Pseudomonadota > Alphaproteobacteria > Caulobacterales > Caulobacteraceae > Acaudatibacter. The sequence goes on from DASZKO010000165.1 coordinate 35, forward strand.
GTCATCGGCCGCGACACGGTGGCGGCCATGCAGTCGGGAATCTTCTGGGGCTACGTGTCGCTGATCGAGGGCCTTGTGGGGCGATTGAAGACCGAATATCCGCACCCCTTGACGGTGATCGGCACCGGCGGCGTCGCCTCCCTGTTCCACGGAGCCACCAAGGCTATCGACCATTTCGATCCCGACCTCACCATTCACGGCCTGCTGGAGATCGTGCGGCGCAATCCGACCCTCGGTCATCGATGAGCGAGGCGATGCGAGCCAAGGCCGGCGACGAACTGGTCTTTCTGCCGCTCGGTGGGTCCAACGAGATCGGCATGAACTTCAATCTCTACGGCTATGGTCCGGAGCACGCCCGGCAGTGGATCGTGGTCGATCTGGGCGTCACTTTCGGAGATCAGACCACGCCCGGCGTAGAGCTGATCCTTCCTGATCCGGAATTCATCGAGCAACACGCCCGCGATATCCTGGGGATCGTCCTCACCCACGCCCACGAGGACCACATCGGGGCCGTCGCCTGGCTATGGCCGCGCTTCAAGGCGCCACTCTACGCCACACCGTTCACCGCCTTCCTGCTGCGCGAAAAGCTGCGCGAGGCCGGGCTGCTGGAGGAGGCGCGGATCATTGAAACGCCGCTGGGCGGAACAATCCGCCTGGGTCCATTCGAGATCGATCTCATCACCCTCACCCATTCCATCCCCGAGCCCAACGGCCTGGCCATCCGCACGCCGCTCGGCGTGGTGCTGCACACCGGCGACTGGAAGATCGATCCCGATCCCCTGACCGGCGCCCCCACCGACGAGGCCGCCCTGCGCGCCCTGGGTGACGAAGGCGTCCTGGCGATGGTGTGCGATTCCACCAATGTCTTCGTCGATGGCGAGGCCGGCTCCGAAGCCGATGTTCGCAAGACGTTGAGCGCCCTCATCGGGAGCCTGAAGGGCAAGGTGGCGGCGGCCTGCTTCGCCTCCAATGTGGCGCGCATGGAAACCATCATCCGGGCGGCCGAGGCGGCCGGCCGGCGCGTATGCCTGGTGGGCCGCTCAATGATCCGCATGTCGCAGGCCGCCCGCTCGGTGGGCCTGCTGGAAGGCATCCAGCCCTTCGTTTCCGATGGCGAGGCCCGCCATCTGCCCGACGCGCGGATCCTCTACCTGTGCACCGGCAGCCAGGGCGAGCCGCGGGCCGCTCTCTCGCGGGTCGCCGAGGGGACCCATCCGCACGTCAGCCTCGGCGCGGGCGACGCCTGCGTCTTCTCCTCACGCATCATTCCGGGCAATGAGATCCCGATCCGCAACCTCCAGAACAAGCTCGCCGATCGGGGCGTGCGCCTCTACACCGAGCGTGATCACCCGGGCATCCACGTCTCCGGCCATCCATGTCGGGACGAGCTCAAGAGGATGTATCAGTGGGTGCGCCCGGCCATCGCCGTGCCGACCCACGGCGAGCGTCGCCATCTGCTCGAGCACGCGGCCCTTGCCCGGGACCTGCAGGTCGCCGACGCCATCGCGCCTCGCAATGGCGACATGGTCCGTCTCGCTCCCGGCAAGGCGACGATCATCGACGAGGTTCCGGCCGGGCGGCTCTATGTCGACGCCGGCGTGGTGACGGAGGAGAACGGCGAGGCCTTGCGCGAGCGTCGGCACGCCGCCTTCAACGGGGTCTTGGCCATCTCCGTCGCCCTGGACCATCGCGGACGGGTCGTGGCAGGGCCACAGGTGCGCGCGCTGGGCATGCCGGCCGATGACACCGAGGCCCTCATCGAGGCCACCGACGAACTCGCCGAAGAGGCGCGGCGGGCGTTCTCCAAGCTCTCGGCGGACGAGCGCGAGGACAATCACGCCGTCGAATCCATGCTCTCGCGAACCCTGAAGAAGGCGGCCTTCCGAATCTGGAAGCGCCGTCCCGTCGTCGAAACCACCGTGCTGCGGGTTTGAGGTCGAAACGGGGAGGGGATCGGCCTTCCTTTTTCCGGCCTCCCATCGGTGCTAGGCGTGACGCCATGATCGGAAAACTCAACCACGTCGGGGTGGCGACGCCGTCGATCGAAGACTCCTGGAAGCTCTATCGCGACATCATGGGAGTCAGCGACATCACCGAAAGGCGCGCCCTGCCCGAGCAGGGCGTGTGGGTGTCGTTCGTCAACCTGCCCAACGCCCAGATCGAACTGATCGAGCCGCTCGGCGAAGCTTCGCCGATCCACGCCTTCCTGGCCCGAAACCCGCGCGGCGGCCAGCACCATGTGTGCTTCGAAGTCGAGAACATCCTCGCCGCTCGCGATGAGATGCGCGCCAAGGGCGCGACGGTCCTGGGCAATGGCGAGCCGCGCGTCGGAGCCCATGGCGTGCCCGTCATCTTCGTCCACCCCAAGGACATGGGCGGGGTGCTGGTGGAGCTCATGGAGACCCCGATCCATTGACCATGAACCTCGCCACCTCGATCGCCGCCTATCTGGTCATCTGGTGGACCGCGCTCTTCGCCATCCTGCCGCTGGGCGCGCGCAGCCACTGGGAGGCGGGGATCGACACCCCCGGCGGGGGCGACCCGTCATCGCCGGTGAACCCCAACCTGAAGCGCAAGTTCGTAACCACGACCTGGGTCTCAGCCATCCTTTTCGCCATGCTTTGGCTGACCTTGCGCTTCCATCTGGTCCACTTGCCTCACATTCCGGCCGGCCCCTGAGCCCTAATTGCCAAGCCGCGCCGGCGCGGGCTATCTGACCGCTTCCCTTCGCAAGGATTTCGCATGCGCCTTTCGCGCTATTTCCTGCCCGTGCTCCGCGAGACGCCGGCCGAGGCCCAGATCGTCTCCCACCGGCTGATGCTGCGCGCCGGCATGCTGCGCCAGGAAGCGGCCGGCATCTACGCCTGGCTGCCGCTGGGCCACCGGGTGCTGCGCAAGGTCGAGCAGATCGTCCGCGAAGAGATGGACCGGGCCGGGGCCGTCGAGTTGCTGATGCCCACCCTCCAGCTGGCCGATCTGTGGCGCGAGAGCGGTCGTTACGAGGACTACGGGGCGGAGATGCTGCGCATCACCGACCGCCACGAGCGCGAGCTTCTCTACGGGCCGACCAACGAGGAGATGATCACCGAGATCTTCCGCGCCTATGTGCGGTCGTACCGCGCCCTGCCGCTCAATCTCTACCATATCCAGTGGAAGTTCCGCGACGAACTGCGGCCCCGCTTCGGCGTCATGCGCGGCCGGGAATTTCTCATGAAAGACGCGTATAGCTTTGACTTAGACGAGAAAACCGGCCGCGCCTCATACAACCGGATGTTCGTCGCCTACCTGCGCGCCTTCAAGCGGATGGGCCTGGCCGCGATCCCGATGAAGGCCGAGAGCGGCCCCATCGGCGGCGAACTCAGCCACGAGTTCATCGTCCTGGCCGACACCGGCGAATCCGCCGTCTTTCTCGACCGCCGCCTGCTCGAGACCGAAGTGCCGGGGGAGGACGTGGACTACGGCGCCGACCTTTCGCCGGTCGTCGAGTCCTGGACCCGGCTCTACGCCGCCACCGAGGATGTCCACGACGCCGCCCGCTACGAGCGCGAGACGGCGCCGGGCGACCGCCTGACCGCCCGCGGCATCGAGGTCGGCCAGACCTTCTTCTTCGGCGACAAATACTCCGCGCCCATGAAGGCCGCGGTCGCCGGCCCCGACGGGGCCGAGGTGACCGTGCAGAGCGGCAGCTACGGTGTCGGGGTCTCACGCCTGGTGGGCGCGCTGATCGAGGCGAGCCACGACGAGGCGGGGATCATCTGGCCTGACGCGGTGGCCCCGTTCGGCGTCGGCATCATCAACCTTCGTCCGGGCGAAGCCGCCGTCGACGCCGCCTGTGAAGGGGCCTACGCGGCCCTGACCGCGGCCGGCAAGGAGCCGCTGCTGGACGACACCGTCGAGCGTCCCGGCGGCAAGTTCGCGACCATGGACCTGATCGGCCTGCCCTGGCAGCTGATCATCGGACCGCGTGGCCTGGCCGAGGGGGTTGTCGAGCTCAAGCGGCGGGCCACCGGCGAGCGCCGAAGCCTGCCGCTCGATCAGGCCATCGCGGCGATCACGGGGTGAGCGGTCCCAGACCGGCGGGGAGGCCGCCTTCGCCCGCGCCCCCGTTCAGCGCCTGGGAGCGGTCGATCGCCGTCCGCTACCTGCTGACCAAGCGGCGCCACGGAGGGGTGGCGCTGATTTCCCTGATTTCCTTTTCCGCCATCGCCCTGGCGGTGGCCGCCCTGATCATCACCATGTCGATCATGAACGGCTTCCGCACCGAGCTGAGCGCCAAGATCCTCGGGTTCAACGGCCACGCCTACGTGGTCGGAGGCGCGATGACGCCGGCCGACCGCGCCGCCATGGTGGCCCGCATCCGCGCCGTGCCGGGTGTGGCCAGGGCCTATCCGGTGGTCGAATCCGAGGCCCTGGTCCAGGGCCCTTCGGCGGCGGCTGGGGCGGTGGTCCGCGGCGTCGAGCCGGCCGATCTCGCGGCCACCCCGATCATCGCCGGCAACATCAAGCGCGGCTCCCTCGCCGGATTCGGCCAAGGCGCCGAGGGCGGCGATGCTGTCCTTGTCGGACAGAAGCTGGCCGAAAACCTCGGGGTGGGCGCGGGCGATCCGATCACGATCATCTCCCCAAGCGGCGCGGCCACGGTGATGGGCGCGGCGCCCACCCGCAAGGTCTATACGATCGGCGGGGTCTTCAAGGTCGGGATGAGCGAGTACGACCAGACCTTCATCTACATGCCGCTCAGCCAGGCCCAGCTGTTTTTCGGCCGCGAGGCGTCGGTCGACTTTATCGAGGTCATCCTGACCGATCCCGACAAGGCCCCGGCTATGAAGGACGCCCTGGCCACGGCCGCCGGCCCTGGCGCGGTGGTGACCGACTGGACCGAGAAAAACCACGCCTATTTCACCGCCCTGGCCGTCGAGCGCAACGTGATGCGCTACATCTTCATGTTCATCGTCGCCCTGGCCGCCCTCAACATCATCTCGGGCCTGGTGATGCTGGTGAAGAACAAAGGCAGGGACATCGCCATCTTGAGGACCATGGGGGCGGGGCAGGGGGCCATCCTGCGCATCTTCTTCATGGCCGGGGCGATGATCGGCCTTCTGGGCACCTTCGCCGGCCTCGCCTTCGGCGTTCTCTTCTGCCTCAACATCGAGGCCATCCAGCGCTTCGTCGAATGGGTCAGCGGCGTGCAGGTGTTCAATTCCGACATCTATTTCCTGGCCCATGTGCCGGCCAGGATCGATTGGGTCGAAGTCGCCGGCGTGGTCGCCTGGGCGCTCGGCGCCTCGTTCCTCTTCACCCTCCTGCCGGCTTGGCGGGCCTCCCGCCTCGATCCGGTCGAGGCCCTTCGATATGAATGAGACGGTCCTGGTGGTCCGCGATCTTCGCCGCACCTACATCACCGGCGAGGGCCATCTGGAGGTGCTCAAAGGGGCCGACCTTTCCGTCTCGGCGGGCGAGGTCGTCGGCCTCTTGGGCCCGTCGGGGTCGGGCAAGTCGTCTCTGCTCCACGCCGCCGGTCTCCTGGAGCACCCCACCGGCGGACACGTGCTCATCGGCGGGGCCGACTGCGGGGCCCTGAGCGATGCCGAGCGCACCCGTATCCGCTTGCGCCAGATCGGTTTCGTCTACCAGTTCCACCACCTGCTGCCGGAGTTGAGCGCCCTCGACAACGTGGCCTTGCCGATCATGATCGCCGGGGGCGGACAACGCACGGCGCGGAGCCGCGCCGCCCGGCTGCTTACCGAACTCGGCCTCGCCCGCCGGCTCAACCATCAGCCCGCCCAGCTATCTGGCGGCGAGCAGCAGCGCGTCGCGGTGGCCCGGGCTCTGGCCAATCGCCCGCGCCTGCTCCTGGCCGACGAGCCCACCGGCAACCTCGATCCAGCCACCTCCGAGGCGGTCTTCGCCAACCTGCATGACCTGGTGCGGACAAGCGGCGTGGCGGCGCTCATCGCCACCCACAATCTGGCCATGGCCAAGCATATGGACCGGGTCCTGGTGCTGAAGGACGGCCGGCTGGTTGTCCCAGACTGATCGGCGCGGCCTCTCAAGTCTGGAATCGCAAGATCGGTCCGTTCCATCGTTCGTCGGCGAGCTCGAATTCCTCGACCCGGCTGACACCGGGATAGCTGCCGATCGCCTTGCGCCAGAAGGCGAGGGCGCCGGAGTTTCGCCGCGCCACGGCCGCTTCCCATTGGCCCCGATAGGCGCTGAAGATCGCCCTCGCCGCTGCCGCGCCCACTCCGCCGCGACGATGCTTCCGGGCGATGAAGAACTCAGCCATGTTGCGATCCGCGGGGCGGCCGCTGTGCGGGACGGCGTTGATCAGGGCGAAACCGGCCAGGACGCCGTCAGCGCGGATCAGCAGCGGCACGCGCCCGGACTCGCGCCAATAGGCGCCCAGGTGGGGATATTCGCCGAACCGGCCGTCCTCGCCCAGCTCGCCTTCGGCCGTTCCCGCCCAGAACTGCGAGAAGTCATGGATGTACAGCTGCATCATGTTGGCCAGGACCGGGCGCGCCGTTTCCGGCGCCGGCCCCACCACGACCTCCGCCCGAACATCAAGCGCCGCCATCAGACCGGTCCCAGCGGCCGGCGTGGTCCAGGCGGCAGCATGACGGTGATCGAATCTCCTGCCTTGGCCACGCCGGAACGGGTCACCACCGACATCACGCCGGCCTTGAGGATCGGCGGAGCGCCGGGCGATCGGTCGATCATCGCTTCGAGGAGCCCGGCCTGATAGTCGTCCAGCTGATGGCAGGGGGTGCGCAGCCCCGTCAGCTCGACCTCCGCGTCCGCCCCCAATGCCAGGCGCGCGCCGCGCGGCAACGACAACAGGTCGATCCCGCGCGTTGTGATGTTTTCCCCGACGACGCCAGGACCGACCCGGAAGCCGCGCCCTCTCAACTCCTCGAGGAGTTCCTCGGGAATGAGGTGCACCTGCCGAAGATTGGGCCGCGCCTTGCCCGGGCCCACGCGAGAGCGATGCTGTACGGTCTCACCTGCGTGGCAATCGCCCTCGACGCCGACATCGGCCGTCAGGCGCACCTCGTCGACCACTGGCTTGGAGAGCTGATGGCGCTCGCAACGCGAAACCGAGACGATCCGGGCACCCAAATGCGTCTCCTGTGAAGAATCGCCTGAACTTAGCATCCGCCTGGTCCGTTGTCGGGGGAGGGGTGGATGCTTCGCCTCGCAACGCGAAGGTTTCGGTGAACGAAGCCGCTTATCTGGTGGGGTTCTCCGACCCGGCCGCCTTTTCCCACGCGTTCAAGCGCTGGGCCGGCCCCGGCACGGGACGATGCACGCCTCACCCCAAGGCGCCGCCAGCGCGGCTCGGCGGCAATGCGGCCCCGTCAGTCACGCGAGCAACGGGGCGGCGTGACCAGCAGCCGCACACCGCCGAGCTAGTGCACCGCCTCACGCGGCTCCGCTGCTAGAGCGGCGGCCGTCGTCATCGCTGGCGCTCAGCACCGCGCCCTCGAGCTCGGCCGGCACGGGGGGCTCGTAAATGGCCTCGAGCATTTCGAACATCTCCGGCGTCACCTCCATGACGAAGGTCTCGCCCTTGTCGGTGTTCCGGTCGGCGACGCGGGCACGGCGGACCTCCTGCGGCGCGTCGACGAAGTGCCACTGCAGCGACAGGCTATTCGCCTCGGCAATCTGGCGGATGCGCTCTCGGTCAGCCCGCCGCATAGCGCCGGTGTCGAGGACCACCGAGGTCCCGGCGGCAAGCACGGCCTCGGCGGTGGACCAGATCAGCCCGTTGCAGCGGCCGAGGCGCTCCAGCATCCAGGCGAACTCGATGGGACCCTGGAGGTCGGGGCCGAACAGGCGCGCACCCCATTCGTCGAGGACGAAGGCGACCGCGCTCTCGCGGCGGGCCAAGGCGTGGGCGTAGGTGGTCTTCCCTGCGGCGCAAGGCCCGAAGATCACGTTGAGCGTGGCTGGCAAGGCGCTCCTTCCTCCTCTGAAGCTCGGGAGCAAGGCGGCGGTTCATGCTCCTCGTTGGCGCGTGCAACGGCTCAGCTTGGTCTTCGTTCCCCATGCCGCTGACAGCGCTGGCGAACTTGCCTCGCTGCCGATAGGTTACATGTAACCGAGCAAGGAGCAGCGGTCGTGAATTCTCCATCCTCAAGCGCCAAGTCGTCTCGCCTGAAGGTGAGCGACCATCGCACGCGCTTGCGTGCGCAAGGCCTTCGTCCAATCCAGATTTGGGTGCCGGACGTGCGGGCGCCGTCGTTCCGATCCGAGGCGCATCGCCAATCGCTGGCCACCGCCGCGAGCGCCGCCGCCGGCGACGATCAGGGATTCATCGACGCCGCGTCCGGCTGGGACGAAGAATGAAGCGCGGCGACGTTTGCACGGTCGCTGGGGGAAACGGCTACGCCGGCAAGCCGCAGCCGGTCGTGATCGTGCAGGAAAACAGCTTCGATGCGACTGACTCCGTCACGATCTGCGCCTTCACGACTGACCCGACCGACGCACCGTTGTTTCGGCTGCCGGTCTCGGCGACTGAGCGCAACGGCCTGCGTGCCGATTGCCGTCTGATGGTCGACAAGATCACGACAGTTCCCAGGGCGAAGGTCGGGGTACATGCAGGCAGGCTCGATGACGAGGACATGCTGAGGCTCAACCGAGCGATGTTGGTGTTCCTCGGCCTGGCTGCATCGCGCCGATGACATTGCTAAATGGCGGCTACAGTAATTACGCGCCTAAGATGTATTATCGGAAATAATAGATGGGATGAGGCTTTTCAGCCAAGTGTTTGAATCCTCTGGACGAGGCGCAAATCGCCGCTGGCGATACGGCGCAGGGTTTCGACAAGGAGCCGGGGTTCGGCCGCGGTGACCCGCGCTTCGAGGGATTGAGCGTCATCGGCGGCTATCACCGGAACTTCGACCTGGGCCAGGACGGGACCATGGTCGTATTCGTCGTCGACCAGATGGACACTGGCCCCGCTGATAGTTTCGCCGGCCGCGATCACCGCCTCGTGGACCCGGCGGCCGTACATCCCCGCCCCGCCATGGCTGGGTAGCAGAGCCGGATGGATGTTGAGAGTCCGGCCGCCATACGCCGCCAGAGTGCGTGGCCCGAGCTTGCGCAGATAGCCTGAGAGAACCACAAGGTCGGCGCCGGCATCGGCCAGGGCAACGGCCAGGCGGGCGTCGGCTGCGGCCGGATCGCCGATCGTCGGGATCACCAGCGTGGCCACGCCATGCTCACGGGCGAAGTCGAGCGCCGGAGCGCCCTGCCTGTTGCTCACGGCCAGCACTGGCCGCGCCGCCAGGTGTCCGGCCTCGATGGCCGCGATCACCGCGCGCATCCCGGAGCCATTGTTGGAGGCCAGAAACGCCAGGTTGATCATAATTTTGCCGGGCGCAGCGGAAGTGCGACGGTGAGCCCATCGTAGGCCGGTTCGACGCCGGCCGGCAGTCGCCTGCCCAGCTCACCGTAGTCGAGGTCGATGTGCATGTTGGTCAGGATCGCTCGTTTCGGCCGCACCCGCTCGATCCAATCCAGGGTCTTGGCGAGGTGGGCATGGGTGGGATGAGGCGTGTATCGCAGGGCGTCGACGATCCAAATGTCGAGGCCTTCCAGGGCGGCGAAGGAAGCCTCGGGCAGATCCACCAGATCGCTGGAATAGGCGATCGAGCCAAAGCGATAGCCGAGCGACCTCACCGGGCCATGATCCTGGTCGAAGGTGACCACCGGAATTGCACCGGAAGGCCCGGCGATCTCCCAAGCGTGGCCATGCCCGGGCACGTGGTGAAGATCGGCGATCGCCGGGTAAATCCCCTGCCCTTCAAAGACATAGCCGAACCGGTTCAGGAGGGTGGTTCGGGTGGCGGCGTCCATCCAGCAGGCGATGCGGGCGCGCTGGGCCATCGCAAAGGCGCGGATGTCGTCGATGCCGTGACACTGGTCGGCGTGGTCATGAGTGAAAAGCAGGGCGTCGAGGCGCCTGACACCGGCGGCGTTGGCCTGCAGACGAAACTCGGGCGTGGCATCGACTATCAGCGTCGTCGCATTGTCGGGGCCGGCGTCAGAGAGGCGGCGGACCAGCAGTGAGCAGCGCGACCGGCGATTGCGCGGTTCGGCCGGATCGCAGGCCCCCCAGTTCCCGTCCGCGCGCGGCACGCCGGCCGACGCCCCGCAGCCGAGGACGGTCACCTCCAGCATTGCCGACGCAGAGTCGCTCAAGGCTTTGGAACCGCGTCGAAAACGTCGAAGAAGGCGGCCTCGGTGCGCGCCTCGGCCTCGGCCTGGGTCCAGCCGCGGATGTCGGCCAACTTGGCGAGAACAAAGGGCAGGAAGGCTGGCTCGTTGCGCCGCCCGCGCATGGGAACCGGAGCGAGGTAGGGGCAGTCGGTCTCGACGATGATCCGCTCGGCGGGCATGCCCGCGATCACCGAGCGAACCGCTTCGGCGGACTTGAACGTGGCGATGCCGGAGACGGAGAACCAGGCGCCGAGCGCGGCCGCGCGCCGGGCAAGATCCGGACCGGAGGTGTAGCAGTGCATCAGAATACGGAACGCTCCAGCAGTGAATTCCTCTTCCAGGATATCGCCCATCACGTCGTCGGCCTCGCGGGCGTGGACAACGAGGGGCAGGCCGGTCGTCCTCGCCGCCGCGATGTGGGCCCGAAAGACGGCGATCTGCGTGGCCCGGGGGCTCAGATCATAGTGGAAATCAAGGCCGGTCTCACCGATCCCGACGACCTTCGCGGCGCCTGCCATCTCACACAAGATATCCGCCGTAAGATCAGGATTTTCCTTTGCTTCATGAGGATGAGTGCCGACCGTAAGGAAGATGTCGTCGGCTCCATCCGCGACGGCGGCGACGGCGGCGAACCCGGAGAGCTTGTCGCAGATATTGACCATCCGGCCGATGCCGGCCGCTCTCGCCCGCTCGATCACCGCCATGCGGTCGGCGTCGAACGCACTGGCGTGCAGATTGACGTGGCTGTCGATCAGCACGGCTGGGCGGCGAGTCTGGCCAGGGCCGTATAAAAGGTGTCGGCGCGGTCGAGATTGACAGCGTCGGCGGCGCGCGGAAGGTCGACAAGGGTCCCGTAGGTTTCAGCCCAGCGGTCTAGCCCCTCCCCTTCGCCGGCCAGGGCGCGTTCCGCGACCATGTCGTGGACTTGGGCGGCCAGGCGTTCGAAGAGAAGGGTGAAGCGCTCGGCGCCCTCCGCGCCGCGGAGGCGATCGGCGAGGGCGAGCATGACCGCCGCGTCCGGCCTGGGCAGGCTCGCGAGAATGTTCCGGGCCGCGTCGTCCGCCGCCATTGCGTCTGTGCTGGTGAGCCGCCAGGCCCGACCAGGTGCGCCGCCGGCCATGGCGGAGAGCCGCCGCGCATCCTCGTCGCCAATCCCCCTCTTCTGCCGTAGCCAGGCCGTTGTCTCGCCCTCGCCGGGCGCAGTGAGGTGGAGCATCCGGCAGCGCGAGCGGATGGTCGGCAGAAGCGCCCCCGGGCGGTCGGAAATGAGCAGGATGATGCCCCGTACCGGTGGCTCCTCGAGCGTCTTCAGAAGGGCGTTGGCCCCACTGGGATTGAGGTCGTCGGCGGTATCGACGATCGCCACGCGCCACGGCGCGATCGCCGGAGTCTTGGCGAAGAATTCCGGCAAGCCGCGAGCTTCCTCGACCGGGATCTGTTTGCGGGTCTTGCCGTCCTCAGGATCGCGCTGGAGGACCAGGAGATCGGGATGGGCGCGGCCCGCCACCAGACGGCTGACATGATCCTCGGCCGCCGCGCCCAGAAGGCCGTGGCCGGGCGAGGGCGTCGCGCCCATCAGGTGGCGAGCGGCGCGGTAGGCGAAGGTCGCCTTGCCGACGCCGGGCGGCCCGGTCAGCAGCCAGGCGTGATGCAAGCGGCCGCGAGCGATGGCGTCGAGGAAGGCCTGTTCGGCCCTTGCCGCGCCGATCAGCTCGAAGGTGTCGCGCGGATGCGGAAGGTCCTGGCTCACGAAAGCCTCGGCTCGACGGCTCGCCAGACGGCCGCCTCGACGACCTCGACGTCCTGGGCGGTGTCGATGACCACGCAGCGCCCCGGTTCGCTGGCGGCGATGGCGAGGAAGGCTTGGCGCAGGCGCTGGTGGAACGCCAAGCCCTTGGCTTCGAATCGAGTTTCCGCCCCTTGCCTCCCGGCGGTTCTGGCCAGGCCCGCGACCGGATCGAGATCGAAAATGAAGGTGAGATCAGGCCAGCAGTGGCCGCGAACTTCTTTTTCGAGCGCCTCGATGAGGCCCGCGTCGGCGCCCCCGCCCGCGCCCTGGTACGCCCGGGTGGAATCGGCGAAGCGATCGCAGATCACCACCGCGCCGCGGGCCAGCGCCGGGACGATGACCCGCTCGACATGGTCGAGCCGGGCGGCGTACATCAGAAGAGTCTCGGCGCCCGCCGACCAGCGGTCGACTTCGCCAGTGACGAGCAACGCGCGGATCGCCTCTGCTCCCACGGAGCCGCCCGGCTCGCGGGTCGTGACCGCCTCGGCGCCGGCGGCGCGGACGCGAGTGGCCAAGCGGGCGGACTGGGTCGACTTGCCGGTCCCCTCCCCGCCCTCGAAGCTGATGAAAAGTCCGCGCGCCATCGGCGGCCACATTGGCCGCTTCGGACGCCTTGTCAAAGCGCTGGGGGTCTAGCCTGGCTCAGCGAGCGTGGCCGTCGTCAGATCCGCCGCGCTCGCCCGCTCCCGGGTCGATGGGGCCGGGCCGACATAACGCACCCGCACCCGGGCGACACCCTTGAAGCCGAGCTCCTCCGCGCCCTTTCGGGAGACATCGAGAATGCGGTTTCGGGCGAAGGGTCCGCGGTCATTGACTCTCAGCCGGGCGGTGCGGCCGTTCTCGAGGTTGGTCACTTCGACGATGCACGGCAGAGGCAGGGTGCGGTGGGCGGCGGTGGCCTGTCGGTCGTCCAACCTCTCACCGTTTGCCGTCGCGTGGTAGCCGGACTGGGCGCCGTACCAGGACGCGATGCCCGTCTCGTCATAGCGCGGCTGATAGGCGGGTCGGTAGGTAACGCCGCCGACCACATAGGGCCGCATCGTGCCGTTCGCTTCGTAGCCGCCCCTGGCGGGCCTTGGCCCGCCGGCGCAGGCCGCCAACGCCGCGCCCGCCGCCACTACGGCGATGATGCGCCATTCGACCGTTGTGTTAGCCATGGCCGCCTCCCCGATTCGGCTGGAAAGCTATGACCAGAGCCTTGCGACGAGGTTAAGCGCGCGAACTGGCGTCCGCCGCTTCGCGCCTGTTATGAAGCGCCGCGCCGGACGGGTGGCCGAGTGGTTGAAGGCAGCGGTCTTGAAAACCGCCGTGGGTTCACGCCCACCGTGGGTTCGAATCCCACCCCGTCCGCCACCCTCCCTCGCGGGGGGCCAACCGGCCTCAATCGACGACGATCGTTCCGGTCATTCCGAAGGTGTTGTGCAAGGGATGAGTGCAGGTGAAGCGGTAAGTCCCCGGAGCCTTGGGGGCGACCGCCAGGCTCACCTCTCCGCCGGGCGGGACCTCGACCTTGCCGTCCTTGAGGCGCGCGCGGTCGGCGGCCGGCATCTCGGAAGCGGCGAAGAAATCCCGGGCCGCGAAACTGTGGCCGCCTTTGGCCTGGTTGTGCAGGACCAGCACGTACGGCGCGCCACGGTGAAGATGGACGATCGAGGGCGCGAACTTGAAGTTTGTCGCGACGACATCGATCCTCGCGCCGGCAGGCTGGGCCAGGGAGCCTGTCGCCCAAAGTGGGCCGGTCAGGGCCAGCGCCACAATCAAGCTTCGCATGACGATCATCCTTTGCCGACGAACAGATACTCCGCCCGCCATTGCCGGCGTGATTTTGACCATGTTAGCCTCGCCCGCCGGCGCAATTCCGTTCGGATGCACTCGTTTATCCACGGACGTTCGCGCAAGGTTCAAACGATGGCGAGGCTCGCCGAGCTCGAGGGGGAAGCGACGATGAGCATCATCTGGCCCAACCGGGTGACGGTTAATCCGACCTGGATCCAGGTCTTGTTTCGGATCATCCACTGGGCCTGCGCCGTGGCGGCCCTTTACTTCGTGTTCCTGACCCTCGCCTACGCGGTGCGGGCGCACGGCATCATCGACTGGACCAAGCTGGGCAAGCTCGCGTTTGCCGCGATCGCGCTGTGGCTAGGCGGCCGTGGCCTGCGATTCATGTTCGGCAGCGAATAATCAGCGTTCGAGGTGACGCTCCAGCGCCTGGGCGATAGCCAGCAGGCGCGCGTCGTCCATGGTCGCGCCGATCACCATCAAGCCGGCGCCCGGGGCAATCGGCAGGCTGATGGCGCACCTGTCCAGGATATTCACCACCATCGGATTGCGCAGGACCAAGGCATTGAGGCGCGCGAATGCGGCCGGGTCGGCCACCTCGGCGAATCGAGGGGCGAGGATTGGCGAGGTCGGGGCCAGGAGCGCATCGTAGCCGGCCAAGGCGCGATCCGCCTCGGAGATGAGCGCCGCGCGTTCCGCCAGGAGGTCAAGATAGTCGGCGGCGGGCATGGACCTGGCGAGTTCGATGCGCGCCAGGACATTCGGATCGTAACGGTCGCGGTGCGCCATCAGCCCCAAGCGCCGGTGCAGCGCGAACGATTCGGCGTTGGAGATAGAGCCGCGGGCGTTCATCGCCGGGATGCGCCCGAGCTGAGGAAAGGCGAACGTCTCAATGCAGGCGCCGGCCTCGGCGAGGCCCGCCAGGGCGCGATCGAAAGCCTCGGCCACAGCAGGCTCCATGTCCGTCAGGAGATAACCGTCGGGCGCCCCGAGCCGAATGCGCGAGAGATCGATGGGCGACGCTGGCGGTGCGGCCTCGTCGGCGATGATCGCGTCCAGCAGGGCACAGCAAGCGGCGGAATTGGCGATCGGACCGATGGAATCGAGCGTCGGCGAAAGGGGAAAGACGCCTGCACGGGTCACCCGTCTTTGGGTGGGTTTGAACCCGGCCAGGCCGCAGAAGGCGGCGGGAATGCGCACCGATCCGCCTGTGTCTGTGCCGAGCGCCCCAGCGGCTTGGCCGAGGGCCACGGACACCGCCGCCCCGCCGCTCGAGCCGCCCGGGACTCGCTCGCGGTCGAGCGGGTTCGCGGGTTGGGGCGCATGGGGATTGAGACCAAGGCCGGTGAAGGCGAACTCGCTCATCTGCGTGCGGCCGATGACGATCAGTCCGGCGGACTTGAGGCGAGCGACGACCGGGGCATCGGCGTCGGCCGGCGCCGCCCCGGCGAAGATGGCCGATCCGGCCGATGTGGTTTGGCCGGCGATGTCGAACAGGTCCTTTACGGAGACTGGAATGCCAGCCAGGTGAGAGGCCGCCCGCCCCTCCCGCCGCTCGTGATCCGCCGCCCTCGCCGCCGCCCTCGCATGGCCGGCGTCGATGTAGGTGAAGGCCCGTGAGTCGGCGGCGATCGCGTCCAGCGCCTCGTCGACGAGCGCCGCGCTTGTAGTCAGGTCGGCGTCCAGGGCCGCGGCGAGTTGGGGCAGCGTGCTCCCTTTTAATGTCATGATGCGTGCGGGCTCTTAAAGGATTCGGGACGGGGTTCTATAGTGATGTCCCATTCCCCCCAGGTTGAGTCTTCGATGCTCTGGACCCGTCGCGCCGCCCTCGCTCTTTTCGTCGCCGCTGGCGCATCGCCCGCTCTGGCCCAGGCCTTTGAGGCCGTCGGTATCCCCAACCTCTTCATCAGCCCGCACGGCGAGCCGTTCCGCGCCGCCGCGGGCGCCCCCTACCCAATGAGCGACTGGTTTCGCGGCGCGGACAAGAACGCCGACGGCAAGCTCGACCACGACGAGTTCATCGCCGACGCCGAACGCTTCTTCAAGCGCCTGGATTTGAACGGTGACGGGGTGCTGAGCCGCTACGAGATCCGCGCCTACGAAACGCAGATGGTTCCGGAGATCGTCGGCCTGGGTTCGGAGGTGGGCCTGGCCGGCGGCGGCCGTCTGTGGATGGCGCAGTACGGCGTTCCAGGGGCCGGGCGCTCCGCGCCGCCAATCAATCCCGACGCCGAGCATCAGGCCGCGCCGGCCAAACCCAAGGGTGGGCTGGACGAGTCCGCCCAGGGAGCCTCGCCCTACAGCTTCTTTGAGGAGCCCGAGCCCCTGCTGACCGCGGATTTCAACATCACCGGCATCATCACAAAAGCCAATTTCCTGACGGTCGCCGATAGTCATTTCACCACCCTGGACGATGGCGGGCGGGGCTATCTGACGCTCAAGGGGCTGCCGATCACCCTGGTAGAGAAGCTTCTGCGCAAGGAGCACCGCCGCGCCTGAGCCGCAGGACTTCAACAGCCACGGGCGAGAACGTCGAGGCGAGGGTTGGAGACCAGGAAAACGGCATAGGGTTTGCCCTCTTCGCCGGGATCGCCGCGGGCGACGACCGCGAGGGGCGTCACCCGATTGAAACAATTAGCCAACGTCGCTGCGCTCGCGCGCCGGGTCAGGTCGACGACCAGGCCCGGCCGGCGGAAATCAGGCGCCGGCTGGACCAGACCGCTCCAGCGATCACGCTCGGCCAGTTGGATGATGGGAACCGTCAAGGCCCGCTCATCGGAAAGCTGGGCCGCGAGGCCATAACTGGTGGTCCCGAGCCACGCGGCGCCGAAATTGCGACGCATGCCCTCGAGGTGGGCGGTGAACGGTCCCCAGCCCCTCAATGGCAAAGCGGGATCGAGCCGTCCGAGCACCCCCCCCGGCGTCGCCAGCAGGCCGAGCGCTACGGCGCCCAGGGCGAATCCGAGCCAAGGCGCGATGCTGGCCAATCGCCGCCAAGACGCTCGCTCCGCCACCCGCGCGGCGGCCTCGGCCGCGCACACCGCCAGCAGCGGATAGAGCGGCGCCGGCCAGTGGGCCTGGACCCGGTCGTGCAGGCTGTGGACGACGAGATAGGCCGCGAAGGGGGCCGTGAGCGCGAAGAATGGAGTCAAATCGGCGCCTGGCCGGTCCGATCGAGGCCGCACGAGGATCGCCGCGGCCGCGAAGAGGGCGATCAACGGGCTGAGGAGGAGAGTCTGGCCGGCGATGAGCTCGGCCAAGTAGCGCGGCGCGAATTGATGGGCTGACAGCCGCCCGAATTGCTTGCCGAAGGTCAACCAGTGGTGATGGGCGTTCCAGACGAGGTTGGGCGCGAACACCGCGGCGGCGATCACCGCGGCCAGCCACGGTCCGGCGGTCCGTAGCTGGGCCCTGCCGCCGGGCGTCACGATCAGCCAGATCAGCATGCCCGGGGCGATGAAGAGGGCCGAGTATTTTGAAAGGCACGCGAGGCCGGCCGTCGCTCCGGCCAACGCCCACCAGGCCAGGGCCTGTCCTCGCGGGGCCCTCAGGGCGCACGTGAGAGCCAAGGCCCAGAACAGACTGGCGGCGGCGTCGGGAACGGCGAGGAAGCCGCCGGCGAGGACGAGCAGCATGGCGTTGAACCACTCCCCCGCCCGGCCGGCCACGCGCCGATCGGCGCCGGCCAGGCGCGCCAGGGCGAACACGATCAGTCCGGTGATCGCCCCGGCGAGGATGGGCAGGAGACGCACGCCCAAAGCCGTATCGCCGGCCAGATGGCGGCCCAGCCAGATCCACCACGCGATCATCGGCGGGTGGTCGTAATAGCCGAACGCCGGGGCCATGGACCACAGGCGGTAGTAGGCCTCGTCCTCGGTGAGCGGCGTCAGGGCCCCCACGACGAGCCGCAGGATAAGCGTCGCGGCGATGACGGCGATCAGGCCGGCCGGCAGACCGCGCCTCTCACCAGACGGCAAGGGAGGTGCTCACGTAGTTCCACACCGCCCCGAACAGCGCGCCGAGGATGCCGGCGGCCCACCACAGGTGGAGATGGTGCTGGGCGAGATCGGCGACGGCCACATTGGCGATCAGGCCCACCCCGCAGAGGGCGCAGAAGCGCAGGTATCCGACCAGCAGGCGAAGGCCTCTCAGCCGCCGGTCGCGATAGGTGATCTCGTTGTTGATCAGGTAGTTGGAGGTCATGGCGGTGACCGCCGCGACGGCCTGGGCGGCGGCGAAGGCGAGGCCCAGGCCAAGGCCGAGGCGCAGGACGCAGAGGTGAACCACCAGGCCGGTGGTCCCCACCGCGAAGAACAGCAGGGCGCGCGGCGGGACGAGGTTGCCGCTCAGCTTGGCGACGACGAGGCCGAGGTAGTCGCTCACCGCCATGGCGTCGAGCTTGCTCTGACCGGCCTGGCGCGGCGAAAAGGCGTAGGGCAGCTCGACGATCCGCAAGGAAGGCGCCCGCGAGGCGATGAGGTCGAAGAGGATCTTGAAGCCCTGGTCCGACAGGCGAGGCGCGGCGGCCTCGAAGGCCTCGCGGCGGATCATGAAGAAGCCGCTGACCGGGTCGGCGACAGGGGCACTCAGGGCGCGACGGGCCAGCCAGGCCGCCGCCCGGCTGCCGGCCCCGCGCGCCGCCGAGAAGCCGGCCGCCGCGCTCCCCTCCCCGACATAGCGGCTGCCGATGACGAGGTCGGCGCGGTCCTCGCGCAAGGCCGCCAACATGGCCGGCAGGAGGGCGGCGTCATGCTGCAGGTCGGCGTCCATGACCGCCACGAAGGGGGCGGCGCTGGCCATCACCCCCTCGATCACCGCCCCGGCGAGGCCGCGCCGCTTCAGGCGCCTGAGGCACGAGATGCGGGCGTCGGTCTGGGCCAGGGCCTTGGCGGCGGCGGCGGTGCCGTCGGGGGAATCGTCGTCGACGATGATCAGCTGCCAGCGGACTCCGGCGAGGGCGGCGGCGATTTCCCTGGCCAGGTCGGCGAGGTTGGCCGCCTCGTTGAAGGCCGGGACGACGATGCTGAGCTCGAAGCCCGGCGGGGCGTCCGCGGATGGCGAGGGTTGAATGGGTTCTCACTCCGGACGCGAAGGCGACGGGCGCGGATGTATCGGCTTTGCCGCCCGTGCTCTAGTCTCACCAAGGTGGTGCGGGAAGAAGGCGGCGATGGACATCGAAGACGAGATCGTCGTCGACGCCCGCGGCCACCGCTGCCCGGTCCCCACCCTTCGCCTGCGCCGCGCCGTCGCCGAGGCCCCGGCCGGATCGGTCCTGCGCCTGATCGCCGACGACCCGATGGCGAGGATCGACGCGGTCCACTTCGCCGGCGAGGCGGGCCTGGAGGTGGTGAGTGTCGTGGACGAGGCGGGCGTCCTGGCCGTGCGGGTGAGAAAGCCGCTCTGAAACGGAGTACGGCGCGCCGTGGGGGACGGCGCGCCGCCAGGAAAACTCCTGATCGACCACCGCCGCAACGAGGGACGGGAGAGCGCGAACGGCGACCGACGGCGAGGGTTTAAGCTTCGCGGGCTGAACCCCGCATGAACGGTCCGTTCAGAGCGCCCCGGCCTTTTCGAGATCGACGATCTCCCGGGCCGTGAATCCCCAGTCGGCGAGCGCCTCCTCGTTGTGCGCCCCGATGGCCGGCGGCGGACCGGCGATCGCTCCGGGCGTCGCCGAGAATCGCGGGGCCGGGGCCGGCTGGGTGATCCCGGCGACCGCGACGAAGGTCTGGCGGGCGAGGTTGTGGCGATGGCGCGGGGCCTCGTCGAGGCTGAGCACCGGGGCGAAGCACACATCGGTCCCGTCCATGATCTCGCACCACTGATCGCGGGTCTTGGCGGCGATCACGGCGGCCAGGCGCTCGTGCAGCTTCGGCCACGCCGCGCGGTCCATCTGGGACTTGAAATCCGGGTCGCTGATCCCTGTTTTTTCGAGCAAAAGCGCATAGAACTGCGGCTCGATCGAGCCGATCGCGATCCACTCGCCATCGGCGCAGCGGTAGGTGTCGTAGAAGTGCGCCCCGCCGTCGAGGATGTTGGCCCGCCGCCCGCCGCCCCAGATCCCCGCCGCCTTCATGCCGTAGAACATCGCCATCAGGGAGGCGGCGCCGTCGGTCATGGCGCAGTCGATCACCTGGCCCTGGCCGCTGGCGCGGGCGTGGACGACCCCGGCCAGGAGGCCGAAGGCGAGGTAGAGCGCCCCGCCGCCGAAATCTCCGACCAGGTTGAGCGGCGGGATCGGCTTGTCGGCCGTGCCGATGGCCCCCAGGGCCCCCGAAAGGGCGATGTAGTTCATGTCGTGGCCGGCCGCCCTGGACAGCGGCCCGGTCTGGCCCCAGCCGGTCATCCGGCCGTAGACGAG
>DASZKO010000202.1:0-13482 GCA_035605655.1 Caulobacteraceae bacterium
CTGGCCGGCGACATCGGCGTCTCGCGGATGACCACCTCGATCCCCCATCCCTTCGGCGAGGAGATGGCCGAGGGCTTCATCGCCCGCATGGAAGCCGCCGACGGCGCCCGCGAGATGGCGCTGGCGATCGAGCGCCGCGACGGCGCCTTCATGGGCGTGATCGGCTTTCATCCGAGCGGCGGCCGCGCCGCCGAGCTCGGCTATTGGATCGGCCGGCCCTTCTGGGGCGCCGGCTACATGACCGAGGCGGCGAGCGCTGCGCTGGACTGGGCGCGGAGCGGCTGGGGCAAGCGCGTGCTCATCTCCGGCCATTTCGCCGACAACGCCCCGTCAGGCCGGGTCCTCAGCAAGACCGATTTCCTCTACACCGGCGAGACCGAGGAGCGCTTCTCCATCGCCCGCGGCGAAACGGCGACCACCCGGATGATGATCTGGCTGGCGTGAGGAGCGCCCTCAAATAAAAGGTCTGGCGAGTTCGGCCGCCGCCGACTTTCCGTCGGCTCCCGGCCGGATGAGGATTTCGCCGCCGAACAGCGGCAAGTGCGCGCCGCCCGACGCGTCGCGCGGCAAGTGCAGACGCCCAACCACCTGGCTTGCAAAGGCGATGTAGCTGCCGCCGAGCAGCTTGAACTGCGAATAGGCCGGCTGGTGCACGACCACCCGCAGATTGGCGAGGTTGTTGTCCCAGCCGGCGAACTGGACCGAGACACTGAGGGGCGGCGCCAGGTCGACCCTCCGCTCCTCTATATCCGGCGCCGGCGTTGCGGTGTCGTGATCGCGTGCGACTGCGAAGCGAGCCGGAAACAGGTTCGGACCGAGCGGCACGAAAGCGACTTCGGTCTTATGGAAAAGGAGCGGCACTCTGGGAAAGCAGGTCACGCTCCACGTCGTCTCCGACGTGGCCGGCGGGCTCACCGCACACCATAGAAGGCCTGGGCGAGGCGCGAGCCCGCTGGGCAGGTTGGTGGGAATGCCAAAGACCACCGTGCCCGCGGGGATGGGTTTGGGTCCGCCGACGAACAGGCGAAAAACAGACTTCACCTCGCTCCGCAGAACTCCGGTGTAGGCGTAGGTGACCGGAATGCTCACGAGGTCCTGATTTGGCGCCACGGCGGGGGAAAACCTCGGCGCGGCGGTTGGCTTGAGCGCGCCGATGATCACCGCGTTCGGCGGTCCGTCTCCCTGGGCTGCGGCGTGGCCGGGGAGGAGGAAGGTCGACATCGCGAGGGCCAGCGCGGCGAACGCGACCCGTGAATTCCGACGCATTCCCATCCCCTCGACTCCGCAATGCCCTGCCTTGCCCGCGAACCCCGATGGAGGCAAGCGGAGCCAGGAGACCCCGAACGATGGCGTGGCCCGCTCCACACCTCGTGTCCTCCCCGCTTTGCCGAGGAGCATCCTCGACAAGCCGCGACCAAGTTGCTATTTAGGCTTCCAACATTCGTCCGATAGCGCTGGATGGCGTTACGAGCGGCGGCCTCGAAGAAGGCCAGCCGCTTTTTCTTTGCCCGCCGCGCCCCGCTTGGAAAGGCCCCTCACGTTGCGCGGCAAGACCGCCGAGGATCAACGGTTGCTGGAGCTGCTCGACCCGGTCGCCGAGGCCGCCGGCTTCGCGATCGTGCGCCTGCGCCTGATGGGCGGCGACCACGTACGGCGCCTGCAGGTCATGGCCGAGCGGGCCGACCACTCCATGCCGGTGGAGGATTGCGCGCGGCTGGCGCGGGCCCTCTCCGATGTCCTCGACGACGCCGACCCGATCCGCGGCGAGTTCGTGCTGGAAGTCTCCAGCCCAGGGCTCGACCGACCTCTGACCCGGCTCGAGGATTTCGTCCTCTTCGAGGGCTATCAGGCCAAGATCGAACTCGATCGCCTCGCCGAGGGCCGCAAGCGCTTCAAGGGCGAACTGGCCGGGATCGAGGGCGACCACGTGGCCATCAACCTCGACGGCGAGGACGAGACCGCCCTCCTGCCCTTCGCCTGGATCACCGAAGCGCGCCTCGTCGTCGACGACGCGCTCCTCAAACGCGGGGCCGACGCCCGCGCCGCCCGCCTCGCCGCCGACCCCTCGACTCCAACAGACAATTCAACCCACTAGGACCCTTTAAATGACCACCACCGGCATTTCCGCCAACCGGCTCGAGCTCCTGCAGATCGCCGACGCCGTGGCGCGCGAGAAGGCGATCGAGAAGGAGATCGTCATCGAGGCCATCGAGGAGGCGATCCAGAAGGCGGCGCGCACCCGCTACGGCGCCGACCACGACATCCGCGTCCACATCGATACCAAGACCGGGGAGACGACCATCACCCGGGTGGTGACGGTGGTCGCCGACGACACCGAGCCGGAGATCGATCCGGAGACCCAGCTCGAGACGCCGTTCAACGATTACGCCCAGAAGCGCCTCTCCGACGCCCTTCTCGACGACAAGAAGGCCTTTGTGGGCCAGACCTACGAGGAGGTGCTGCCACCCTTCGAGTTCGGCCGGGTGCAGACCCAGATGGCCCGCCAGGTGGTCACCGGAAAGGTCCGCGAGGCCGAGCGCGAGCGCCAGTTCGAGGAGTTCAAGGACCGGGTCGGCGAGATCGTCAACGGGGTGGCCAAGCGGGTTGAATACGGCAACGTGATCGTCGACCTCGGCCGTGGCGAAGGGATCATGCGCCGCGACCAGTCGATCCCGCGCGAGGCCTTCCAGGTCGGTGATCGGGTGCGGTCCTACATCTATGATGTCCGCCGCGAGACCAAGGGTCCGCAGATCATGCTCAGCCGCGCCCACGGCGGCTTCATGGCCAAGCTGTTCGCCCAGGAAGTTCCGGAAGTGTACGACGGCGTCATTGAAATCCGCGCCGTGGCCCGCGATCCGGGCAGCCGGGCCAAGATGGCCGTGGTCTCCAACGACTCGTCCATAGATCCGGTCGGGGCGTGCGTGGGCATGCGCGGCTCGCGGGTCCAGGCGGTGGTCGCCGAGCTCCAGGGCGAAAAAATCGACATCATTCAGTGGAATCCCGACGAGGCCACCTTCCTCGTCAACGCCCTGGCCCCGGCCGAGGTCACCAAGGTGGTCATGGACGAGGAGGACGAGCGGGTCGAGGTGGTGGTTCCCGACGAACAGCTGTCGCTGGCCATCGGCCGGCGCGGCCAGAACGTCCGGCTGGCGAGCCAGCTCACCGGCTGGCAGATCGACATCATGACCGAGAGCCAGGAGAGCGAGCGACGCCAGCGCGAATTCGCCGAGCGCACCGCCCTCTTTCAGGAGGCCCTGGACGTCGACGAGGTCATCGCCCAGCTCCTGGTCACCGAGGGCTTCGCCAGCGTCGAGGACGTGGCCTACGTCGATCCCAGCGAAATCGCCGCCATCGAAGGCTTCGACGAGGACACCGCCGACGAGATCCAGGCCCGGGCCCGCGACTTCCTGGACCGCGAGGCGGCCGAGTTCGACGCCCGCCGCCGCGAGCTGGGGGTCGAGGATTCGGTGCTCGAGGTCGAGGGGCTCACCCTGCCGATGGCCGTGGCGCTCGGCGAGGGCGAAGTGAAGAGCCTCGAAGATCTGGCCGGCTTGGTGCCCGATGATCTTCGCGGATGGTTCGAGACCAAGGGCGCCGAGCGGGTGCGCGAAGCAGGCGTCCTCGAGACGTTCGGCCTCTCCGCCGAAGACGCCGAGGCCCTGATCATGCGCGCCCGGGTCGCGGCCGGGTGGATCGAGCCGGAACCTGAAAGCGAAGTCGAGGAGGCCGAGCCCGAGCCGGTCGAGGAAGACGAGGCCACCCGGGTGTTCGGCGATGGCGGACGCGGCGAGTAGGGCCTACCCGTCCCTCGCCGCCGCCGCGCGCGAGCGGCGCGACATCGCCTCCGGCGAGGTGATGGCCGAGGCGCGTCTGATCCGTTTCGTGGCCGGACCGGACGGCCAGGTGACGCCGGACCTCGCCCGCAAGCTGCCGGGACGCGGCCTGTGGGTGGCCGCCGAGCGCGCCGCGGTCGAGACCGCCGCCCGCAAGGGCCTGTTCGCCCGCGCCGCCAAGGCGAAGCTCACCGCCGCGCCCGACCTCGCCGACCAGGTCGAGGCCCTGCTGCTCGCCCGCCTGCTGGCCGGCCTGGGGCTTGCGCGCAAGGCCGGCGATCTTACCTGCGGATACGAGAAGGTGCTGGCGGCGGTCGCCACGGGCCGAACGGCGGCGCTCGTCGAGGCGACCGACGGCTCGGCGGAGGGCCGGCGCAAGCTTCTTGCCGCCGGGCGCCGGCTCGCCAGGCCGCCGCGTCTGGTGGGTCTCTTTTCCTCGGCGCAATTGGGTTTGGCCTTGGGCGGAGAGAATGTGATACACACCGCCTTCCTTGCTGGGCGTGGCGCTGAGCGCTGGACATCCGATGTCGAGCGGCTATCAGGCTTCCGCCCGCTCTTTCCAGAGGGTTGGCGCGAGGACTCCTGAGGCTGCCAACGCGGCCTGGGGGTGAGGGACGGCGAGCCAAGCCGTCCCTTCGAAGGAATTTTGAACGACCTTGTTTCGGCCCGAGCCGGGCGGACGAAAGCAAAAAGAGCGTATGACGGACGAGAACGACAGCGGCCGACCTTCTTCAACGCCCGGCGGACGCGCGCCGCTGACGCTCAAGCCGCGCACCCTCGGCGGGGCCGTCAGCTCGGGCATGGTCAAGCAGAGCTTCAGCCACGGGCGGTCCAAGACCGTGGTCGTGGAGACCAAGCGGCGGCGCGTCGACGCGCCGGGCCCGGCGCCGGAGCGCCGCGCGCCCTTCGAGGTCCGTGGAGTCACCCCTGCGCGCCCCGCGCCGGCCGCCACGCCGCCCGCGGCCGCCCTGGCCAGCGCCCATGGCCTTTCCGAGGATGAACGCCGCGCCCGCCAGAGGGTGATCGAGGAAGCCCGCAAGGCGCAGGAGCGGGCCGCCGCCCAGCGCCAGGTCGCCGAGCCTGCGGTCGCCGAGCCGACGCCGCCGCCGGAGGCGCCCGAGCCGGAAACGCCAACGATCGCCGAAGCGGCGCCCCCGCCCGAGCCCCCGCCCGAGCCGGTCGCCAGTCCCCCGCCGCCGCCGCCGAGCGAGGCGCCGCGCGCCGCGCCGGCCCGCGCCGCGCCGCCCCCTGCCCCCGCGGCCGCCCGGCCCACCGCCCCTGGCCAGACTCGCACCTACGAGCCCGGCCGCGAACGGCGCGACGACCGGCCGACCACCACCACCTATCGGCCGACCGCCTCGGGCGTCGCCTTCAACCAGCGCGCCGCCCGCCCCGATGCCGGCGCCACCGCCCGCGAGCCGGCCGAGCGCGCGCCCGGCCAGCGCGAGCGGCCGTCCCGGCCCGGCGAAACCGTCCGCTATTCGGCCACCGCCGCGCGCCCGGCGCGCGACGGCGCCCGGCCCGGCGGCGCTCGCCCCAGCCTGCCGCGCGCCGCCGCCGCCCCGGCCGAGCCCGAGTTCCAGCGCGCCGCCCGCCAGGCCCCACGGCCCGGCAGCCTCAATCTCGATCGCCGCCCCGACTTCGACGACGAGGACAGCCGCAAGAAGGCGGGAGCCGGCAAGGCCGTCTCGCGCACGAGAGGCGAACCCAAGCGCCGCGAAGGCCGCCTGACCATCCAGGCGGTGGCCGGCGACGACGAGGGCGCGGTCGAGCGCATGCGCTCCCTGGCCTCGGTGCGCCGGGCCCGCGAACGCGAGCGCGAAAAGCGCAAGGGCGGAGCCGGCGAAGCCAAGGCGGCCCGCGAGGTGGTCATCCCGGACGTCATCACCGTCGCCGAGCTGGCCGGCCGGATGGCGATCCGCGGCGTAGAGATCATCAAGTTCCTGGCCCGCGAAGGCCTGATGCTCAAGTCGAGCGACGTGATCGAGTCCGACACCGCCGAGCTGGTGGCCACCGAATTCGGCCACACCGTGCGGCGGGTCTCCGAGAGCGATGTCGAGACCGGCTTCCTGGCCGACGAAGACATCGACGATCATCTCGAGCCGCGCCCGCCCGTGGTCGCCGTGATGGGTCACGTCGATCATGGCAAGACCTCGCTGCTGGACGCCCTGCGCTCCACCGATGTGGCCGGCGGCGAGCACGGCGGCATCACCCAGCACATCGGCGCCTACCAGGTTCGCCTCGCCGACGGCGAGCGGGTGACCTTCCTCGACACCCCTGGCCACGCCGCCTTTAGCGCCATGCGCGCCCGCGGAGCCAACGTCACCGACATCGTCATCCTGGTCGTGGCGGCCGACGACGGGGTCATGCCTCAGACGGTCGAGGCCATCCAGCACGCCAAGGCGGCCGACGCGCCGATCATCGTGGCGATCAACAAGATCGACAAGCCGGGGGCCAATCCAAACCGGGTCGTCAACGAGCTGCTGCAGCACGAGGTGGTGGCCGAGAGCCTGGGCGGCGATACCCAGATCGTGGAAGTCTCGGCCCTTCAGAAGACCGGCCTCGACACTCTCGTCGAGGCGATCGTGCTCCAGGCCCAGGTCATGGAGCTCAAGGCCAATCCGGACCGCACCGCCGAGGGTGTGGTGATCGAGAGCAAGCTCGACCGCGGGCGCGGCGCGGTGGCTACCGTGCTGGTCAAGCGCGGGACCTTGTCGCGGGGCGACATCGTCGTCGCCGGCGCCCACTTCGGCCGGGTGCGGGCCCTGCTCAACGAGCGCGACGAGCAGGTCGACGAGGCCGGCCCGTCATCGCCGGTGGAGATCCTCGGCCTCGACGGCGCGCCCGATCCCGGCGACGCCTTCGCGGTGGTCGAAAACGAGGCCCGGGCCCGCGAACTCACCGACTACCGGGTGCGCCTCAAGCGCGAACGCTCGCTCTCCCCGGTGGGGGCCGGCGGCACCCTGGCCGACATGATGGCCAAGCTGGCCGACAAGAAGGTCTCCGAGCTGCCGCTGGTCGTAAAAGCCGACGTGCAGGGTTCGTCCGAAGCCATCGTCGGCGCGCTCGACCGCATGGCCACCGACGAGGTCAGGGCGCGGATCATCCTGTCCGGGGCCGGCGGCATCAACGAGAGCGACGTGATGCTGGCCAAGGGGGCCGGCGCGTCGATCCTCGGCTTCAACGTCCGCGCCTCCAAGCAGGCCCGCGATCTGGCCGAACGCGAGGGCGTGGAGATCCGCTACTACGCGGTCATCTACGACCTCATCGACGACATCAAAGGCGTGCTCTCGGGCATGCTGGCTCCGATCCAGCGCGAGACGTTCCTGGGCGCCGCCGAGGTCCTGCAGGCCTTCGACATCTCCAAGGTCGGCCGCATCGCCGGCTGCCGGGTGCGCGAAGGCGTGGTGCGGCGCGGCGCGCGGGTGCGGATCATCCGCGACGACGTGGTGGTGCTCGAGCTGGGCACTCTGCAGACCCTCAAGCGCTTCAAGGACGAGGTCGCCGAGGTCCAGTCCGGCCAGGAATGCGGCATGGCCTTCGCCGGCTTCCAGGACATCAAGGCCGGCGACCAGATCGAGTGCTTCACCGTCGAAGAGGTCCAGCGGACCCTGTAATCCCTCACTCTCGCTCGCGGGATTTGTAGCGGGCGCGATTGGCCTTGTGGATCTGAACCCAGCGGCGACGATTCTGCTCGCGCAGCACCGGGTCCTCGCGGCGGGCGAGGTGTTCGAGTTCGCGGCCGAGCTTGCGCCAGCTGCGCCAGCGCCCCTCGTCGAGTTCGCCCGCCTCGAGCGCCGCGCGCACCGCGCAGCCCGGTTCGCTTTCGTGGCCGCAGTTGGAGAACCGGCAGGCGGCGGCCAGGGCCTCGATGTCCTCGAACGTCGCCGACACCCCCTCCTCGGCGTCGACGAGGGCCAGCTCGCGCATGCCGGGCGTATCCAGCAGCAGGCCGCCGCCCGGCAACAGGATCAGCTCGCGGTGCGAGGTCGTGTGGCGCCCGCGCGCATCGTCTTCGCGGATCGCGCCAACGACCATCCGCTCGGCGCCCAGAAGAACGTTGGCGAGGGTCGACTTGCCGGCCCCCGAGCTTCCCACCATCACCGCCGTCACCCCGGGCTTCAGATAGGCGCGCACCGCGTCCAGCCCCTCGCCGGTGAGCGAGGAGAGGATGTGGACCGGGGCCCCGGCGGCCTCGAGGTTGGCCGCCGCGGCGGCCGGATCGGGCGAGATATCGGCCTTGGTGAGGAGGATCACCGGCGCGGCCCCGCTCTGCCAGGCGGCGGCCAGATAGCGCTCCAGCCGGCGCGGATTGAGATCGGCGTTGAGCGAGGCGACCAGGAAGGCGACATCGACGTTGGCCGCCACCACCTGCGCCTCGCCGCCCCGGCCGGCCACCTTGCGAATGAAGGCGGTGCGGCGTGGCATAACGGCGTGGATGATCGCCGGTCCATCACGGGCCGGCGGTTCGGCGGCCACCCAGTCGCCGGCGGCGGGATAGCCGCCGGGATCGGCATCGCGGGCCAGGCGGCCGGAAATCTCCGCCCGTGTCTCGCCGGCGGAGGTCATGAGCTGATAGGCGCCGCGGTGCTGGGCGATGACCCGGGCGGGGACGAGGCCGTCCTCGGCATGAGGTGCGAACGCCTGCTGGAGCTCCGGGCTCCAGCCGTAGGTTTCTAGCAAGGGAGTGATCCTTCGATCGACGGTGGACGAGGCGCCGGCCGAAGCGTCAAGCTCAGCGGCGGGCGCGCGGAAGGGTTCGGCGATGGAACACAGTCATGCTTAACCCTCCTTTCCGCGGCGGATCGACTTGCCTTCAAGGGTAGGCGCGTTCCGAGCGCTCCGTCAACGTGGCGGCTGGGAGAGGCACGGAATGAGCCTCCAGGCGCGCGCCTTGCGTGCGCCGCCTTTCCCCGCGAGGATGAACCCAACGGTCGGGGGTGACACTCCATGAGCGATACGCCGGCGCGCCAAGCGCCCCTGAGCCTGTTGCGCGTGCTGGGGCTGGTCTTCGGCCTCGCCGTGGTGGTCGGCGGAGTGATCGGCTCGGGCATCATGCGCGCCCCGGGCCTGGTGGCCCAGGGCCTGACCACCACTCCCGTCATCCTAGTCGCCTGGGCGCTGGGCGGCGCCTTGGCCATGCTGGCCGCCATGCCCCTGGTGGAGGCCGGGTCGGAGGTGCCCCTGGCCGGCGGCCCCTATCCGATCGCCGAGCGGGCGTTCGGCCGCACCGCCGGCTTCTTCACCGGCTGGATGGCCTGGCTGCAGTACGCCGCCTCCAGCGCCTTCATCTCCTCGGTGTTCGGCGAATACGTCCATCGGCTCGGCCTCATGCCGCAAGTGTCGACCCACGTCCTCGCGTGCGGCCTCATCCTGGCGACGGCCGCCCTGAACTGGATCGGCACCCGGGTGAGCGGCGCCTCGCAGAGCATCGCCAGCGCCCTCAAGGGCGCGTTCTATGTGGCGCTCATCGTCATCCTCTTCGCCTCGCCCAGGGGACCGGCCGCTCCCGCTCACGTGGCGACGGCGGTGACCAGCGTCGGGGCGGCGATCATGGCCATCCGCCTCATTTACCAGACCTACGCCGGCTGGGACGCGGCCATCTATTTCTCCGAAGAGGTCCATCGGCCCGACCGCAACGTCGCCAGGGCGACCTTCGCCGGCATCGGCCTCTGCACGGCGGTCTATGTGCTGGTCAACGCCGCCGCCCTGCACGTGCTGCCGCCGGCGGTGATGGCCGGTTCGGAGCTGGCGGTGGGCGATGCCGCCAAGGTGTCGATGGGGGCGCTGGCGAACACGATCATCACCGCCTTCGGCCTCTTCTCCCTGGCCGCCATCGTCAATCTGCAGACGATGGTCGCCACCCGGATCACCTTCCGCATGGCTCGCGACGGCGCCCTGCCGACCCTATTGGGCAAGGTCGCGCCCGGCGGCACGCCGCGCCGCAGCCTCGTGCTCC
The DNA here is from genome assembly GCA_035605655.1 of Caulobacteraceae bacterium. Lineage (GTDB taxonomy): Bacteria > Pseudomonadota > Alphaproteobacteria > Caulobacterales > Caulobacteraceae > Acaudatibacter. Next base: position 9,793 of record DASZKO010000202.1, read on the forward strand.
TGCTCGTCGTCTCCCTGCTGTTCGCGGCCACGGGCGGCTACGAGAGCATCGTCAGGATCTACGCCCCATGGTCGATCGGCGTGACCCTGATCATCTGCCTGGCGGCGATCCGGCTGCGCTACGCCGAGCCGGATCTCATCCGGCCCTGGCGGATGCCGCTCTTCCCCTGGCCCGCCATCCTCGCGGCCCTCATCCAGGCCGCCCTCATCGCTGTGGTGGTGTGGGACGATCCTCTCAGCGGCCTCTTCTCGGGCGCGGCGGTCATCGCGCCGGTCCCGATCTACCTCATGCTGCGCAGCCGCTGGGAGGCGTCGGCCGGTCGTGAATTCGGCGCCGCCTCCCGTTAGGATCTGTCCATGGCCAACCTCGACGCCTTGAAAGACTATCAGCGCTTCGACTTCACGGCCGGGCGTTGGACCCGTCCGGTGTGGCGGCGCGGGACCGGCCCGGCGGTGATCGTGATCCACGAGATGCCCGGCCTGCATCCCCTGGTGATCCGCTTCGCGGACCGGGTGGCGGCCGCCGGCATGACGGTCTTCTGCCCCAGCCTGTTCGGCGAGGCGGGGCGCGAGGTCACGCCCGGCTACTCGCTGGGCGTGATGTTGTCCGCCCTGTGCATCCGACGCGAGTTCAGCGTCTGGGCCACCGACCGCTCGAGCCCGATCGTCGACTGGCTGCGGGCCCTGGCGGCCAAGGCCCACGGCGAGTGCGGCGGCAAGGGGGTGGGCGCGGTGGGTATGTGCTTCACCGGCAATTTCGCCCTGGCCATGATGACGGCGCCGGCGATGGTCGCCCCGGTGCTCTCCCAGCCGTCCCTGCCCATGCCGATCGGGAAGGCCCGCAAGGCGGCGCTCGGCTTGAGCCCCAAGGAGATCGCCTGCGTCCGCTCGCGCCTGGAGGCCGAGGATCTGACAGTCATGGCCCTGCGCTTTCACGGCGACCCCTTCGTGCCGGAGGCGCGGTTCGAAACGCTCAAGGCGACGTTCGGCGATCGGCTCGAGGCGGTGGAGATCGCCGCCGACGCCGGCCTCCCCGATCCGCGCATGGCCGCCCATTCGGTCCTCACCCTGCACCTCGACGACGGCGATCCCGACGGCCCGACCAAGCGCTGCGAGGAGAGGGTGATCGCCTTTTTCAAGGAACGCACCGGCGCATGAGGCGCCTCGGCCGAGCGCTGGCCGTCTGCGCGCTGGCGATGCTCGCCGCCTGCGCCACCGGCGAGCGGATCTCGGCGGCAGGCGACGTCCACACCCTGATGGTGGCGATCCGCGACGACGACAGGGCCAGCTTCGAGGCCCATGTCGACCGCCATGCCCTCGAAGCGCAGATCCAGGCCAGGATCGTCGAGCGCACGTCGCGCTCCAACGAGGCGATGAAGGGCCTGGGCGCGCTCTTCTCGGGGACCCTGGCCCGCGTCGCCGGCGGCCTCGCCATCCGGCCCGAGGTGTTCCGCGCCGTCGCCGAGTACTACGGCTATCGTCCCGGCATGCCGATTCCGGGGACCTTCGCCATCGCCGCCGCGTTGAGACCGGTTCCTGGCGGGCGGGTGTGCGCGGTGAGCTCCCGCCAGGGCCCTTGCCTGGTCACCTTCGCCAGGGAGGGGGGCGTGTGGCGCCTCGTCTCCTTCGACGGCGATCCGGCCATGCTGCGGCTACGGTAGCTCCTGACGAACTCCTCCCTCCCCTTCATTGGGAGGGTGGATCGGCCAAAGGCCGAGACGGGTGGGGTCCGCGCTCCCACCCCCTCCGACCTCGCTCCGCGAGGCCACCTCCCCCATCAAGGGGGAGGAGGAGACTCTACCCGACCGCTTCGGGCGAGACCTCATAGACCCGGCCGCAGTATTCGCAGGTGACGTGGATGGCGCCGTCGGGCTCGATCATCGCCGCACGCTCCTCGGCCGGGAAGGAATTGAGCACCTCGACGATGCGCTCGCGCGAGCAGCGGCAGAAGCCGGTGAGGGGCTTGGCCTGGAAGAGGCGCACCCCTTCCTCGTGGAACAGCCGCCACAGAAGGGTCTGGCACGAGATGGTGGGATCGATGAGTTCGTCCTCGCCCACTGTCTCGAAGAGGGCCTGGGCGGTGGTCCACGCCTCGTCGGTCGAGCCGCGGGCGTCGTCCTCGGCGATGTTCTGGATGAGGATGCCGCCGGCCCGCCAGCGCGGGCCATCGCCGGTGTCCACCTGTCCCACCGCCAGGCGCACCCGCGTGGGGGTCTGTTCGGAGCGCGAAAAATAGGTTTCGGCGGCCAGCGCCAGGGTCTCGCCCTCCAGGGCGACGACGCCCTGGTAGCGCTCCATCTCCGAGCCCTGGTCGATGGTCATGACGAAGGCGCCTTTGCCGAGCAGGGTCGCGGCCCCTGGACGGGCGAAGCCGGCGCTCAGCGTCGCCACCCGCTCGGCGTCGAACCGGCAATAGCCGCGCAGGGCGCCGCTGGTATCGTAGTCGGCGACCACATAGGCCACCGGTCCGTCGCCCTGGGCCTGGACGATCAGGCGGCCGTCGAACTTGAGGCTGGCCCCCACCAGGGCGGCCAGGGCGCAGGCCTCGCCCAGCAGATTGGCGACGGGCTCGGGAAAGGCGTGGCGGGTCAGGACCTCGTCGATAGCCGGACCCAGGCGGGCGATGCGGCCGCGCACCGGATGGGCCTCGATCTGGAAGGGGGCGACGAAGTCGTCATCGGGGAAGGGGTCAGCCATGTCAGGCGGATATGGGGTCGCCGGAGCCGAATTCACCCAATGGCCTCGAAGCACCAGGCGAGGATCGACTTCTGGGCGTGGATGCGGTTTTCCGCCTCGTCCCAGACCAGGGATCGCGGGCCGTCGATGACCCCAGCGGTGACCTCCTCGCCGCGATGGGCCGGCAGGCAGTGGAGGAAGACGGCGTCGGGAGCGGCAAGCGCCATCACGGTCTCGTCGACCTGGTAGGCGGCGAAGGCCGCCTGGCGCGCCGCGTGGTCGCTGTCGCCCATGGAGACCCAGGCGTCGGAGACCACGCAATCGGCGCCGCGCACCGCGCCTGCCAAGTCCTCGGTGACGCTCACTTCGCCGCCGCGCGCCAGCTCGACGCGGTCGGGCCGATAGCGCGCCGGGCAGGCGATCACCAGCCTGAAGCCGAAGCGGGCGCTGGCGTGGATGAAGCTGGCGCAGACATTGTTGCCGTCGCCGACGAAGGCGATCGTGCGGCCGGCGAGGCTGCCGCGATGCTCCTCGTAGGTCATCAGATCGGCCATGATCTGGCAGGGGTGGCTGCGGTCGGTGAGGCCGTTGATCACCGGCACATCGGCCGCCGCGGCGAAGGCCTCGACATCGTCGTGGCGGTCGGCGCGGATCATCACCGCATCGACCATCCGCGAGAGCACCCGGGCGGTGTCCTCGATGGTCTCGCCGCGGCCGAGCTGCATGTCGGCGCCGGTGGAAAGAATGCTGTCGCCGCCGAGCTGGCGAATGGCGGCGTCGAAGGAGAAGCGGGTCCGCGTCGAGCTCTTCTGGAAGATCATCGCCAGGGTGCGATTGGCCCCCGGCATGTCGGCGTCGCTCCGGCCTCGCGGCAAGCCTCGCCGCGCGGCCTTGCGGGCGTGGGCGTCGTCCAGAATGAGGCGCAGGGTGGCGCCGTCCAGCCGCCAGATATCGAGGAAGTGACGCGGGCCGCTCATGCCGCGACCTTGGCCCGCATGGCCTCGCAGGTCCGCTC
>DASZKO010000168.1:0-17405 GCA_035605655.1 Caulobacteraceae bacterium
CCAGCGCAGACAGGAAATGCAACAGAACCGGCGCGATCGCGCCGCCGCTCCCGACCGGCGCGCGCCCCTCGCCATGGACCGCCGCCCCAACGGCGCCGCCCAGGCGCGGTGGAGTCAGTTCCAGCGCAACGTCCAGGCCCAACACCGCTTCCAAGGCGGCTTCTGGCGGCCGCCTCCCGGCTACCTTTATCGCCGCTGGAGCTACGGCCAGATTCTGCCGGGCCTCTATTTCGCGCGAAATTACTGGATCACCAACTGGATCACCTACGGCCTCTTCGCGCCGCCGGCGGGCCTTGTCTGGGTCCGTTATGGGTCGGATGCCCTGCTGGTGGATCGCGTCACGGGACAGATCGTCCAGGTGCAATACGGTATCTTCTACTGACGTCCAGCTGCGGGAACTTGTCAGACCGAGGATCGGCGCCGATGGAAGCGTCCCCGTCGATTCTTTTATTCGCCGCTCAGGACCAGCGGCGAACGGCGAAGGTCGGCGCGCCCGCCAGGCCCAGGTAGAAGCCGACGTCGTAGACCACGGTCGCGTCGCGGGTCTCGTAGAGCCGGATCGCCCAGGGAATGATCGCGGGGAACAGCTTGTGGCCGATCTCCACCAGAAGCGTGATGGGCGAGATGATCCCGTGCCACAGGCCGAGCAGGAACTGCGATAGAATCCCCCCCTGGGCGGCCTGATGCGATTCCACTCCGCCGGCCGCGCAGGCCGCCAGCAAAAGGGCGAGCGCCAGGACGCCCAGCAGCCTAGACGAATGCCCGCTCATCTCCGCTCACCTCTTCAAAAGGACGCCCCGCCTCACGGAGCACCAACTCTCCAGGGGGGGAAATCGATCCTTCAGCAATCGAAGCGGAAGGCGGCGCCATCGCGGCTGATCCGTCCGGCGGTGGGCGCGGCGTAGTGGGTGCCGATCACCAGGATGTCATCGTCGGCCCATTCGGCGAAGAGGCGCTGGCGTATCTGGGCAGCGGCGAGCGGATCGCTGTCGAAGGCCGGCGACCAGTCAGGGTGACCGAGCTGGCAGGGATGATGGGTCATGTCGCCGGTGATCACCGCCCGCGCGCCTTCGGACTCGATCATCACACTCACGTGGCCCGGCGTATGGCCGGGGCTCGGCAGGAGGCGGACTTCCGGCGACAGGCGATGGTCCATTTCCACCAGTTCGGCCAGGCCCGCGTCGAGGATCGGCTGGACGGAATCGCCAAGGATTGCCTGCTGCTCTACGTTGGGTTCGTCCCGCCAGTGCGCCAGTTCGCGCTTGCCGATCAGATAGCGGGCCCTGGGGAAGGTCGGGATCCAGCGGCCGTCCTCCAGCATGGTATTCCACCCGACGTGGTCGACGTGGAGGTGGGTGCACACCACCATGTCGACGCTCTCGCGCGACCAGCCGGCCTCGGCGAGATGGGCGAGGAACGGCGTCGCCAGGGTTTGGCCACGCAGCATGCCGCGCGCCTTGTCGTTGCCGATGCAGGTGTCGACCACCAGCTTCAGCCCCGGCGCCTCGACCAGCAGGGCGTGGATCGACAGCAGCATCTGATCCTGCTCGTTGACGAACCGCGGATAGAGCCAGGCCATTCGCCGCAGCGCCTGGGGCGTCGCCTCAGCCAGGAAGGGATGTTTGGCGTCGTAGCCGATCGGCATTTCCATTTCGACGATGCGGGTGATCTTCACCGCGCCCACCTCCCATGAAAGCATGGTCCGTCTCCTCCCGATTTTGTCGACCGCACTTCACTCCAGACTGATCGCTGCGTCCATGGCGTTCGCGTCGCGTCGGGCTGGCCTTGCCGCCCCGCGAGGGTAAGGTGGCGCGCCAGCCAGCCGCAGGAGGAGCCCATGGCCATCGAGTTCGAAATTCCCGCCGAGGCCAAGGCCATCCGGCAGAGGGTCCGCGCCTGGGTGCACGACGAATGCGTCCCCGCCGAGAAGCGGGTCACGGACAAGGAGTCCTACAAGACCGTCCTGGCCGAGCTCCGCGCCAAAGCCCGCGCCCAGGGCCTGTGGCTCCCCTTTGTTCCCAAGGAATACGGCGGCATGGGCCTGGGGCCGCTGGCCAACGCCCTGGTGCAGATGGAGCTCGGCGAAAGCCACCTGGGAGCCCTGTCGATGAACAGCCAGGGACCGGACGACGCCACCATCCTCACCCTCCTGGCCCACGGCACGCCTTTCCAGAAGGAGAAGTTCCTCAAGCCCCTGCTCGAGGGCGAGAAACGCGTCTGCTACTCCATGACCGAGAAGGCCGCCGGGGCCGACGCCACTGGCATGCAGACCAGAGCCGTCAAGGACGGCAACGAGAACTATATCCTCAACGGCGAGAAGTGGTTCTCCTCGGCCGCCAGCGCCGCCGACATGGCCCTCGTCATGGCCATGACCGATCCCGACGCCCCGCGCCATCAGCGCTATTCGACCTTCATCGTCGAGCTGCCCAATCCCGGCTACCGGATCAAGCGCGACATTCCGACCATGGCCGCCGAAGGCCCGCTCAGCCACATCATGGGTGGAGGCCACGCCGAGATCGAGATCAAGGACCTCGTGGTTCCGGCCGAGAATCTCCTCGGCGGCGAGGGCCGCGGGTTCGACATGGGCCAGCATCGCCTGGCCTACGGCCGCCTGCGCCACGGCATGCACAACGTCGCCATGGCCCAGCGGGCCCTCGACATGGCCACCGCCCGCGTCGTCGAGCGCGAGACTTTCGGACGCAAGCTCTCGGAGCGCCAGGGCGTTCAGTGGATGCTCGCCGACTGCGCCAGCGAACTCTACATGGCCCGCCTGATGCTGCTGCACATCGCCTACAAGGCGGAAAAGGGGCTGGATCTGCGCCAGGAGAATTCCATCGCCAAGGTCTTTCTGGCTCACATGGTCCACAAGGTGGTGGACACCGCCATTCAGCTGCACGGAGCGCTCGGCTACAGCCGCGATACGCCGCTGGCCGCCTGGTACACCCACATCCGCGCCCAGCGCCTGGTCGACGGCCCCGACGAGGTCCACCGCTGGACGGTCGGCCGCAACGTCATCAAGGCCTACCAGGCCCACGGCACTACGGCTTCGGCGGCCGGCGGAGACTTGCTCTAAGGCTTGGCGGGGGGCGCGGGCGGCGGCGCCACGAAGACCGGCCCGCCGACGTACGACACGTAGATCTTGTGCTGGCTGAGCGCGACATAGACCCGGTGGGCGCGCAGGAAGTCGGCTCCCAGGAGCATCTGCGGCTGATCGGTCACGGCCGAGGCGATGCGGGTGTTGATCGCCGTGTCCTTGTCGGCGGCAAACATGTCGGCGATCACGATCCTGGCGTTCTTGATGGTCTCTTCACCGAACGAGAAGGTCGTGAAGAGCCCGACGCGGCTTTCCACCGGGACGCGGCCGAGACCATGCAGGTTCTCGGCGGCGACCACCCCGGCCGACCTGGCCGTGATGCCGGCCCGGGCCGCCGCTCCGGGGGTCAGCACCGACGTCGAGGCGCCTGAATCCAACTGGGCGACGACCGGCGCGCCGTTGACGCTCACCCGAACCAGGATCTGGTCCTGTGTCGCCCCGGCCGTCGGGGCGACGGAATAGGCGTCGCCCCAGTAGACGACCTGGTCGCCGGTACAGCCGCGCGGCTTGAAGAACCGCACCTTGCCGTGGGCGAAGTCGAATTCGACGTCGGCCTGCATGAGGAACTTGGCCCCGAGCACGCCGGAGATGCCCTTGAAACTCTCGCCGGTCACCGCCAGGTCGGCGTCGTGCTCGGTCATGTTACCGAGGCGGAATTCCTTCACCCGGGCCGAGAAAATGTCGGATTCGCCGCCGACGCCGTACGACTTGGCCCCCGTCGGGCGCAGGAAGAGGCCGAGCTTTCGCGCGTCGGCGGTGAACAGCAACGTGCCGAAAGACCCGGTGTCGATCAGCAGCCTCACGCTCTGGCCATTGACCTGAGCATCGGTCACCGGTCCGCCGCCCTCGAGCGGCAACTCGCCGATCGCCTGCAGCTGGCAGTGCTGCTCCTCGGCCAACGCGCCACTGCCGGCGACGGCCAAAGCCGCCAGCAAACCAACAAAGGTTCCAGCGCGCATGGTTGCTCTCCTTCGCGAGCGGCGCCCTAGTTCGGCCCGGCCGCCGCATTCGCAGCCGGTCCGTTGGTGACGGTTTGCGGCGCCCGGGGCGCGGCGTTGGTCTGGAACACCGGACCGCCGGCATAGGTCACATACACCTTGTGCTGCTGGCTCGAGACGTAGACGCGATGGGATTTGAAGAAGTCGGCCCCAAGGAGCATGTCGGGCTCGTCGACCACCGCCTTGGGCATCATGTCGGTGATGTCGACTTCCTTGTCGAAATGGAACAGGTCGGCGATCCACAGCCTGGCGTTCTTGATCGTCTCGTCTCCGAAGCTGAAGCTGGAGAACACGTCGACATAGGCCTTGATCTTCTCATGGCCGGTGCCCCCCACGGTGCCCACCCGGGCCACGCCCGGCGAATTGCGCGACACGCCCGCCTTGGCCGCCCCGGTCGGGGTGAGAACCGAAACCTCGGCGCCGGTGTCCAGTTCCGCGCTCACCGGGGCGCCGTTCACGAGCACCCGGACCAGTATCTGGTAGTAAGGCGTCGGCTGCATCGGAGCGACGGCGTAGGGATCACCCCAATAGACCACCTGATCGCCGGCGCAGCCATGCGGCCTGAAGAACCGGATCTTGCCGTGGGCAAGGTCGAACTCCACGTCGGCCTGGGTGAGAAAGCGCTCGCCCAGCGCGCCCTGGGCGGCGCCGGTGCTTCGTCCCGTGGCGATCAGGTCGGAGTCGTGTTCTGTCATATTGCCGACCCGCAGCTGCTTTACCCGGGCCGAATAGAGGTTGGTGACCCCGCCCACGCCATAGCTCTGAGCGTTGGTGAGATGCCTGAAGTGGAGTCCCAGTCTCTCCGCCGCGTCCCTGTAGAGCAGGGTGGCGTCCGAGCCGGTGTCCACCGTCAGGAGCACCGGCTGGCCATTGATTTGGGCGTTGGTGGTGACGTCCTCGCCGTCCGTCGAGACGGTCATTTCGCCGATCGATTGCAGCTGGCAGGGTTTCTCCTCCGCCCAGGCGTTCGACACCGCCAAGGCCAACACCAAGCCCGCTGCCAACCAAGCCGATCGCCCCATCGTTCCGTCCCCCCGCGCGAGCGATCCGCGCCGCCTCACTCTATCGAGCGGCCCTCGCCGGACAAGGGCTGATCACCCGCGCCGCCGCTTCGCGGGATCAGGCCGGCGAATATGTCCCGCTGGGCCTCGAGATAGCCACAACGCGGCAGGGGGCGGCCAAGCCCCGCCTCGATTTCGCCGGTGAGCGCCGGCAGGGCGTGGAACGGCACGCCCGGGAAACAGTGGTGGGCGGTATGCCAAGTCATGTTCCACATCAGCCAGCGCATGGGCGCCGGGCCTTTCAGCGTGCGGGTGTTGGCGAAAATGTCGGCCACATGCGGCAGGCCGGTGTGCTCGCCGGTGTTCTGCAGTTGATGGAACCACTTGGTCGCCAGCATGGGGGCGATCCATAGGGCCAGCGCCGCCCACGATTGTGCGGCCACGCAGGCCGCCGCGATGGCGACCCACAGGACCACGTGAACCCGCGCCTCCCTCACCACGATGCGCTTGCCGGCGGCGTCGAGCCAATAGGCGTCCTCGAGTCCCCGGCCGGCGGCGGCGCGCACTATGCCCCTCACCCGCCGCCACCAGAAACTGACGCCCGCCAGGTCGAGTGCGTAGCTCGTCAGGGTGTAGGCGCCCATCCCCATGATCTCGGGATCGCGCTGGGGATCGTGCGTCGCCCGGTGATGGGCGAAATGCAGCCAGCGGTCGCTGAGGAAGGGGTTCAGGGTGAGAAAGCCGAACAGGTGGCCGAACACATCGTTCAGCGCCTTGGTGCGGAACGCCGTCCAATGGCTGAGCTCGTGCTGGCCGGCGTAAAGGCAGTTGATCAGCACCCCTTGAGTGAAAAACAGCGGCGCGTAGGCGAGCGGCGCGGCCGGCGCCACCCAGATCAGCCCCGCCGTAGTCGTCGCCAGGGCGCCGAGGTGGCTTGCCGCCTGGACCGCTCCGCGCAGATCGGACTTGGCGCTCAAGGCGCGCAGCCGCTCGCGGCGGATGGTCGGCAAACCTTCCCTGGCGATCCAGTCGTCCATGGTCTTAGTCTTCGGCCAGGCGCGTTCGCCTGCAAGGGGAGATTGCCATGGCCGGCAAGGTGGTCCTGATCACCGGGGCGGGGAGCGGCATCGGCCGCGCCGTGGCCCTGGGCTTCCTCGGCCAGGGCGACGCGGTGGTCCTGGCCGGTCGGCGCCGCGCCGCGCTCGAGGAAACCGCCGCTCTGGCGGGGGCCGGCGCCGAGTTCCTCGTCGTCCCCGCCGACGTCGCCGACGCCGGTGAGGTCGCCCATCTCTTTGAGCGCGCGGCCGGCGAATTCGGCCGCCTCGACGTGCTCTTCAACAACGCCGGGCGGGGCGCCGCGCCGACACCCTTCGAGGACATACCTCTAGACACCTGGAACCAGGTGGTGGCCGTCAATCTCACCGGGCCCTTCCTGTGCGCCCAGCACGCCGTGCGCCTGATGAAGGCCCAGAACCCCCGCGGCGGCCGGATCATCAACAACGGCTCGATCTCGGCCCATTCGCCCCGGCCGCTCTCGGCGCCCTACACGGCGACCAAGCACGCCATCACCGGCCTGACCCGCCAGATCGCCCTGGACGGCCGCGCCCACGACGTCGCTTGCGGCCAGATCGACATCGGCAACGCCGCGACAGCGCTCACTGCGGCGATGAGTCGGGGCGTGCCTCAGGCCGATGGCCGTATCGCCCCCGAGCCGGTCATGGACCTTTCCGCCGTCACCCAGGCGGTGCTGATGATGGCCGGCCTGCCGCTTTCGGCTAACGTCCAGTTCATCGCCGTCATGGCCACTGCGATGCCCTTCATCGGCCGCGGCTAAAGGATTTTTAGACCGCGTCGGCCGCGATCAGGCTGCGGGCGCAGTCGAGGACGGTGTCCTGCAGCGGCCTCGCCGTCCAGCCGAGCTGGGAGCGCGCCTTGGCCGAGCTGAAGTCGCGCTTGCGCCCGAGGTTTGGGGCGACGGCGGCGATATCCTTATCGAACAGCCCGACCAGACGCAGAAGGAGATCGGGGGCCTTGCGGGTCGGAACCTTGCCAGCCCCCGCGCCCAGGTGGGCGCGCAGAATCTCGGCGATGTCGCCCATCCACGCCCACTGGCCGGCGGCGATGAACCGCTGGCCGGCCGCCTCGGGGGCGATCATGCAGCGGATATGGAGATCGGCCACGTCGCGCACGTCGACGATGTTGAAGCCCAGGCGCGGCACGCCGGGCACCTTGCCGCTCAGCAGTCGGGTGACGACTTGGACCGAAGGGGAGAAATCGGCGCTCAGGACCGGCCCGAGCACCAGGGCCGGATTGACTGTCGCCAGGGTCGTGGCCCCGCCGGAGGACTCGATGAGCGCCCAGGCCTCGCGCTCGGCGATGGTCTTCGAGCGGGCGTAGGCTCCGAGGGCCGGATCCGCGCCATCGCTCCACACGGTCTCGTCGCTGACGCTGTCGCCGCGGACTGTGGGCGGCGGCGCCGTGGCCGCCACCGACGAGGTCATCACCACCCGCTTGACGCCGGCCTTGATGGCCGCGCCGATCACCCTCAGGGCCCCGTCGCGAGCCGGGACGATCATCTCGTCGGCGTTGGCCGGCTCGGCCACGAAGACGGGCGAGGCGATATGCAGGACGTAGTCGACCCCGGTCGCCGCCTCGATCCAGCCCTCGTCGCGCGTGAGGGTCGCCTCATGGAAGGAAAGGGCGTCGCCGGCGTGAGTGAGCGCCGCCACCGAGGCACGCACGGCGCCTTCGCGGGAGAGGTCGCGCACGGTGGCCCTCACCGCATAGCCCCGGCGCAGCAACTCGATCACGCACCAGCTGCCGATGAACCCCGAGCCGCCGGTCACCAGAACCGTCTCTGACTGGGCCATACGCACTTCCCCGCACTGAAGGTTCCCGCTGATAGATCACGCCAGGCGGCCAAACAAGCCAGCCTATGAGCGGCGGCGCTCGACAGTGGCGGCGATCCTTTGCATGTTCGGGTGGGAGCCTTTGCGATGCAGGAACTCGACGTCGACCTCGGCCTTATCGAGGGCTTCTATGGCCGGCCATGGACGTGGGAGGAGCGCGCGGCGACCATCGCCTTCCTCGCCCCCCACGGCTACCGCTTCTACCTCTATGCGCCCAAGGCCGACCCATTCCTCCGCCGACGCTGGCGCGAGCCTTTCGCGGAGGAGACCCTTCACGGTCTGACAACGCTGGCCGCTCGCTGCGCGGGCTTCGGCGTGCGTTTCGGGGTGGGGCTCAGTCCCTACGAGATCTACCGCGCCTTCGACGAAGACGCCAAGGCCGACCTCGGTCGCAAGCTCGCCGAACTCGACGCCATCGGCGTCGCCGAGCTGGCCATCCTCTTCGACGACATGCGCGGCGATCTGCCCGGCCTCGCGGCGGCCCAGATCGAAATCGTCCATTGGATCGCCGAGCGGACGGCGGCGAAGCGGCTGATCCTCTGCCCGACCTACTACAGCGACGATCCCATCCTCGACCGCGCCTTCGGGGCCCGGCCGGCCGGCTATCTCGAAGAACTCGGTCAGGGCCTCGATCCGGCGATCGAGGTGTTCTGGACCGGCGAAGAGGTCTGCTCGCGCGCTTACGGCCTGCACCACCTCGGCCGCGTCGCCGAGACGCTCCGTCGCAAGCCCGTCATCTGGGACAACTATCCGGTCAACGATGGACCGGTGATGAGCCGCTCACTCCACCTGCGAGGCTTCACCGGCCGGCCGGGCGCCATGGGCGGGGCCGTGCGCGGCCACGCCGTCAATCCGGCCTCCCAGGCCGTGTTGTCGCGCGTCCCGGCCCTCACCCTGGCCGAAAGCTACCGCCTGGGCGAGGCCTACGACTACGGCGCGGCATTCGCCTCGGCCGCGGCCGAGGTTCTGGGGGAGGCGCTCGCCGCCGTCGTCGGCGGTCAGCTGGCGGTCCTGCAGGACAGCGGTCTCGACCGGCTCGACGACGCTGCGAAACAGCGGCTGCGCGCCCGCTACGACGCCTTCGACCACCCAGCGGCGCGGGAGATCCTCGCCTGGCTCGAGGGGGCGTGGACCATCACCCGCGCCGAGATGGAATCGTCGTGAGCGGACCGCGCCGGCCCCTCTCATTCTGGGACCTGGCGCTTTACGCGGCGGCCATGGGGTTTTCGATCCGCTGGCTCGCCGCCGCGGCGGCGGCCGGACCGGCTTCCCTTCCCCTCTGGGTCCTGGCGGTCGTCGGCTTCATGGTTCCCCTGGTGGTCGCCACCGCCGAACTGGTCGGACGGTTCGGCGGCGAGGCCGGCCTCTATGGCTGGACCCGTCAGATCCTCGGGCCCTTCCCGGGCTTCCTCACCGGCTGGCTCTACTGGACCTGCAACCTGCCGTTCTTCTCAGGCCTGCTGTACTTCATCCTCGGGGTCCTGGCCGCCGCCGCGGGGCCCGGCGCGAAGCAGGCCCTGGCCGATCCGTGGCTGTTCGCATCGCTGGCCTGCGCCCTCGCCGTCGTGGTCGGCGTGGCCCACCTGATGGGGCTTGGGGCCGGCAAGTGGCTGACCAACCTCGGCGCCGCCGCCGGCGTGCTCCTGCTTCTCGTCCTCGTGGCGATCGGTCTCGTCCTTGGCATCGCCCACGGCCCGGCCACCGATTTCGTTCACGCCAGCTACGCCCCGCCGCTCAGCGCCGATGGCGCCGCCCTGTGGGCGACCATGGTCTTCGCCTTCGGGGGCCCCGAGGCCCTCGCCTTCCTGCGCGAGGAGGTCGAGGGCGGGGTGAGGCAGATCCTCCGCGTTCTCTTCGTTGTCGGGGCCCTCGTCGTTCTGGCCTACGTCGCCGGCACGGGGGCCATGCTGACCATCCTTCGTCCCGAGGATGCCTCGCGGCTCTCCGGCATTCCCGACGCCCTGACCCTCGCCTTCACTCGCCTGGGCGTTCCGGCCCTCGCCCCCGCGGCCCTCGTCCTGCTGGCGGCGGCCATGCTGGGCAGCTACAGCGCCTGGTTCGGCGTCGCCGCCCGACTGCCCTTCGCAATCGGCGTCGACCACTACCTCCCCGCCGCCTTCGCCGCGCGCGGCGCCCGCGGCGGCGCGCCCGTCAACGCCATCGTCGTCCAGGTCATCGCCGTCGTCGTGCTGGTGATCCTCGGCCAGGCCGGAGCGAGCGTGAAAGGAGCCTACGACTTCCTCGTGTCGATGAGCGTGATTTCCTACACCCTACCCTTCGTCTTCCTGTTCTGGACCTGGCTGGCCGTGAAGGGGGAGGCGGCGCCTGGGGTGTGGGTAGCGCCCGGCGGGGTGCGAGGCCGGCGGACCCTCGCCCTGGCCGGCCTCGCCGTTACTTTGAGCGCCATCGCCTGCACCCTCGTGCCGAGTCCCGACGCGACCGATAAACCGGCCGCGGTAATCAAGCTCGTCATCGCCTCAATACTGCTGATCGCCATCGGCGTGGCGATCTACCTGCCGGCCAAAAGGCGGCGCGCCGGGCTCGCGTGAGCCCGGCGCTGGAGAGGTCTACGCAGGCGGGTTTTTCTTGTCGCCCGCGGGGCCGCCCGCCGGACGAGCCTTGGCCGCCGGTTCGCGGCCCGGGCTGTTCGCCGGCCCACCTTCGGGCTTGGCCCGCATCGCCCCAGCCGGGCCCGTCCGCTCCGGACGCGCCATAGGCATCCGCTCGGGAGCGGCGCGCTGGACACCCATGCTCCGGTCGGTTCGGCTCATGGTCTGATCGGCGCGGCCCGTGGCCGACTCGCTGGCCGGACCTGGCCGCACGCGGCGGCGCTCGCCCGGAGGCGTGGCGCTCTCGCCCGGAGGACCGGCGGCCGGATTGACCGGACGGTTCTCATGAACGCCACGGTTGGCCCTGGCCGAGGGACCGCCCGCCCCGGTCGCTCCGCCGGCCCGCACCGATTCATTGCCGCGTTCATTGCCGCGCGCATTGGCCGGGCGGCCGGCTGGATTCACTGCCTTGCCGGCGGCGCCCGCGCCCGTGGCTGTCTTGGCCGGCATGGTGCGGCCGGCCGCGATTTTCGGCTTGGCCTTCACGGCGTCGGCCCTGAGTTCGGGGTTGGTCGCCGCCGCGTGGGCCTGGCGGACCTGCTCGGCCGTCGCCTTGATGTGATGGGCGCGGGAGGCGGCCAGTTCGGCCGGGGTCGGACGGACATTCAGGCCACCGCGACCGCCGACGAAGCTAACCCGGCTGGCGCCTAACGGGGCCACCGGGCGAGAGAAGACCGTGGCGATCCGCCGGCCGCCGAAATTGGTCACCGCCCGGTTGTAATAGAGTCGGCCGCCGCGCCATTCGCCACCCTCGAAGCCGCGGCCCTCGTAACCGTAGCCGTAGTTGACGCCCCCATAGTAGCCGACGGTCGGTCCCCAATAGCCGGAGTTGAAGATGAAGGCGCCGTTGTTCCAGCCCCAGTAGCCGGGAGTCCAGTAAACCCCGACCTGGGGCGGCTGAACCCACTCGCCCGGCACCCAGTAGTAGCTGTTGAAGCTGGCGTCCCAAGACCAATAGCCCGGAGTCCACAGATAGCCGTAGCCGGGGATGGGCGGTTGCGCCTCGAGGGGCAGGGGCGGCGGCGCGAGGCCGACGTTGACGCCGATGGAGATCTGCGCCTGGGCGGACGGGGCCGCGGCGATACCGCCGAGAGCCAGGGCCAATGCGGCGAGCGACGCCGCGGTGAGATGGTTTCGCATGGTGAATTCCTTGCTTGCTGTTGCGCGCGCGCCTCGCTCGTCGAGCGGCGCGACTTCGAAGGGTAGGCCTCCCAACCTGAATGACAGGCGGGAGTCGCCGTTAAGCGGCTATTCATAACGATCCATGGCCGCGCTGGTTGCAAAGCTGCGCCTGTCGCGGTTAGACCCTTCGGCGGACTTGCCTGCAGGACAGTTGCGCCATGAACCTCGCCCGCTTTCCCCGTCGCCGCTACACGCCCGGGCCCACCCCGCTCGAACCGCTGACGGCGCTGAGCCGCGCCCTCGGCGGGCCCGAGATCTGGATCAAGCGCGACGACCTGCTGGGCCTGGCGGCCGGCGGCAACAAGACCCGCAAGCTGGAGTTCCTCGTCGCCGACGCCCTCGCCAAGGGGTGCGACACCCTGATCACCACCGGAGCCGTCCAGTCCAACCATTGCCGCCTTACGGCCGCCGCCGCGGCGAAGGAGGGGCTCAAATGCGCCCTGGTGCTCGAGGAGCGGGTGCCCGGCAGCTTCAACCCGGCGGCCGGCGGCAACAACTTCCTCTATGATCTGCTGGGCGTCGAGACGATCTCGGTGGTCGAGGCCGGGGCTGACCTCGACGCGGCCATGACCACCCTGGGCGCCGACCTCAGGGGCAAGAAGCGCAAGCCCTACCTGATCCCCGGCGGTGGCTCCAACGCCCTGGGCGCCCTCGGCTACGTCGCGTGCGCCCAGGAGTTGCTCGGCCAGATGTTCGACGCCGGACTCGCCATCGACCACATCGTTTGCGCCAGCGGCAGCGCCGGCACCCACGCGGGCCTCCTCGCCGGCCTCGTCGGTCTCCATGCCGACATACCGCTCACGGGCATCAATGTGCGCCGCCCCAGGGCCGAGCAGGAGCGCAACGTCTACGCCCTGGCCAAGGATTGCGCCGATCTCCTGGGCGTCGACCCGGCCCCGCGCCGCACCGTGACCGCCCTCGATGACTGGGTCGGCCCTGGTTATTCGCTCCCCACCCCGGAGATGGTCGAGGCCGTGCGCATGCTCGCGACCCTCGAGGGGATCCTCCTCGATCCGGTCTACACCGGCAAAGCCATGGCAGGTCTCATCGCCCTGGCCCGCCAGGGCCGCTGGAAAGCCGGCGAGCGGGTGCTTTTCCTGCATACCGGCGGGTCCCCGGCCCTCTTCGCCTACCAGGACGCCTTCAAGGCCAAGGCCTGAGGCAGTGCGCGCCGTCGGTGTCCTCGGCGGCATGGGCCCGGCCGCCACCCTCGATTTCATGGCCAAGGTCCTCGTCGCCGACAGCGCCGCCCGCGAGCAGGACAAGATCCGCCTCATCGTCGACTGCAATCCAGGCATCCTCGATCGCAACGCCGCGATGCGCGGCGAGGGTCCCTCTCCCGGCCCCGCCCTGGCGGAGATGGCCCGTGGCCTGGTGGGCGCCGGGGCCGAGGTCCTGGTCATCGCCTGCAACACCGCCCACGCCTGGATAGCCGATATCGCGGCAGCGGCCACGGTCCCTGTGCTGAGCATGATCGAGGCGGCCTGCGAAGCGATCGCCGCCGATCATCCGCAGGCGGAGCATATCGGCCTCCTCGCCGGCGAGGGATGCCTCGACGCCGGCCTCTACCAGGACGCCTTCGCGGCCCGCGGCTGGCGCCCGGTGATCCCGCCGCCGAACCTGCAGAAGGACTTCACGACGGCCCTCTATGCGGTGAAGGCCGGCTCGCTCGGTGAGGCCCAGAAAGCCGCCTTCATCGCCTGTGGGGCAGCCACGTGGGCGGCCGGCGCCCAGATCGTCGTCGCTGGCTGCACCGAAGTCCCCCTACTGCTGACCGCCGCCGACCTCCCCGTCGCCCTCGTCGATCCTACCGAAATCCTCGCCCGTCGCGCCGTGGCCTTCGCTCGCGGGGAATGATCTCCCCGCTCATCCCCTACCCGCCCCCGATCGCCGCCTCGATCTCCAGGAGGCCGCGGGTGGCCAGGGCGTCGGCGCGTTCGTTCAGGACATGGCCGGCGTGGCCCTTGACCCACCGCCAGTCGATCTCGTGGCGGGCCGCCGCGTCGTCCAGGCGCCGCCAGAGGTCCTCGTTCTTCACCGCGCCCTTGGACATGGTTCGCCAGCCGCGCGCCTTCCATTGGGCCAGCAACTGGGCGATGCCGTTGCGCAGATATTGGCTGTCGGTGTGCAGCTCGATCCGGCACGGCCGTTTGAGGGCGTTGAGCGCCTCGATGGCGGCGGTGAGCTCCATGCGATTGTTGGTGCTCGCCGCCTCCCCGCCCCACAATTCCTTCTCGTTCGCCCCGAACATCAGGAGCGCCCCCCAGCCGCCCGGGCCGGGATTCCCACGGCACGCCCCGTCGGTGTAGATGACCACCTCCGGCTTCATGCGAAGAGCTCCAGGCCGGCCCGGTGCACGGCGAGCTTGCGCTCGTATTCGAGCGGATCCTTGGGCCGCACGAGGGCCGCGGCCGGCGCCGGGCCCCAGTCGGCCAGGCGGGTGAGGAAGAACCGCAAGGCCGCCCCCCAGGCCAGGATCGGCAGAGCCGCCATCTCGGCCTCGCTCAGGGACCGGCGGCGGCGATAGCCCTCCAGGAACGCCCGCGCGGCGGTGATGTTGAAGCTGCCGTCGGCTTCGAAGCACCAGGCGTTCAAGGCCACCCCGATGTCGTAAGCCAGCTGGTCGCTGGCGGCGAAATAGAAGTCGATGGCGCCGGCGAAGCGGCCCCCTGCGAAGAACACGTTGTCGGGAAACCAGTCGGCGTGGACGATGCCCTCGGGAAGGTCGGCCGGCCACAAGTGGGTCAGATGCTTCACGTCGGCGGCGAGGGTTCCCGCCAGCCCGGGCTTGAGAACCTCGGTGCGGCCGGCGAGGTCGGCCACCATCGCGGGCCAGACGGCATGGCCCAGATCGTTGGGCCGGCTTTGCGGAAATCCCGCCGTCGCCACGTGCAGCCAGGCGAGGCCTTCGCCGGCTTCACGGCAGTGATCGACGCCGGGGCGCCGGGCCGAGAGGCCGGTGAGGAAGGCCACGATCGCCGCCGGCCGCCCAGCCAGGGACTTCAGCGTGCGCCCGGCCCGATCGGCCACCGGCGCGGCGCACGGAAAGCCGTGACCGGCCAGCCATTCCATCAGGCCCAGGAAAAACGGCAGGTCCGCCGCCTTCACCCGCCGCTCATAGAGGGTGAGGATGAACCGCCCGGCCTCGGTCTCGAGCAGGTAGTTGGAGTTCTCGACCCCTTCGGCGATGCCCTTGAAGCTGCGCGCGATCCCGAGGTCGTAGGCGGCCAGAAACGCTTCCAGCTCGCCATCCCCCACCTCGGTGTAGACCGCCATGCCCCCCCATCCGCGAGCGGGGGGGGTGGCGTCAAGCCGTCAGCGCGCGTTGCGGCGCCGTGCTTATGCCGCTATCACCGCCCATCTTCGACGCAGGGGGATAAATCCCCCGCGCCCCAAGTCTGGACAGCCCATGCGCCGCCTTCGCCTCGCTCTCTACGCCGCCGTCACGATCCTGAGCCTCGCCCCGGCGGGCGCCAGCCTCGCCCAATACGGCCACCAAGGCGGGGGCGGCGGGGGCGACGACCAGCAGAAGGAAGAGGAGGCCCGCAAGAAACGCAGCCAGGCCTTCGGCCTCGGGCCGCAGGTCAAGCTCAGGAACGCCGGTCCCTGTCCATATGTGAAGGTGCTCTACGACGCCGCCCGCTACGTAGAGTTCAAGGACAATGTCGAGGCCAGCGCCGCGGTCGGCTACTCCGGCGAGATCGAGAACATCAGCTCCGCCTGCGCCTACGCGGGCGCCGAGCCCATCCGCGTCGACATGCAGATACTCTTCGAACTCGGCCGCGGGCCGCAAGCGACCGCCGGCCGCAAGACCTATCGCTATTGGATCGCGGTCACCGACCGCAACAACGCCGTCCTCGACAAGGAGTGGTTCGACCTGCCGGTCTCCTTCCCGGCCGGCCAGGACCGGACGACGGCGATCGAGACCCTCAAGGGCATCACCATCCCCAGGGCCAACGGCAAGGTGAGCGGCAACAATTTCGAGATTCTCACCGGTTTCGAGGTCACGCCCCAGATGGCCGACTTCAACCGCCAGGGGAAACGCTTCAAGGCCAACGTCGGCCAATCCGCCCCGCCGACCCAGGTCAGCTCCGCCAGACCATGAGCGATCTGAGGGCGGCGCTTAGCCAGGCGGCGGGCGCCGCCTTCGCGGCGCTTGGCCTGGACGCCGACTTCGGCCGGGTGACCGCCTCCGACCGGCCGGATCTCGCCGATTTCCAATGCAACGGGGCGCTCGCCGCCGCTAAGTCCGGCAAGGGTTCGCCGCGCGACATCGCCGGCAAGATCGCCGAGGCCCTCGCGGGCCATCCGCTGGTCGCCGAGGCGCAGGTCGCCGGTCCTGGTTTCGTCAACCTGCGCCTCAGCCACGAGGCCTTGTCGGTCCGGGCCGGCGCCCTCGCCGCCGATCCCAGGGCCGGGGCCGCCGAGCTCGCCCATCCTCGCCGCGTCATCGTCGACTATGGCGGCCCCAACGTCGCCAAGGAAATGCACGTCGGCCACCTGCGCGCCTCGATCATCGGTGAGGCGATCAAGCGCCTGTTCCGCTTCCGCGGCGACACGGTCCAGGGCGACGCCCATTTCGGCGACTGGGGGTTCCAGATGGGCCTCCTGATCGTCGCCTGCGCCGACGAGGATCCCGAGATCGCCGCTGTGATCGAGAGTCCCTCGCCTCGCCCGACCGACGAGGCGATCTTGGAGCGCATCAGCCTGGGTGACCTCGACCGTCTCTATCCCGTCGCCGCGGCCAGGGCGAAGTCGGACCTCGACTACCGCGACCGCGCCCGACGCGCGACCAGCGAGCTGCAGGCCGGCAAGCCCGGCTACCGCCTGCTGTGGGCGCACTTCGCGCGCATCACCCGCGAGGCCCTGACCCGCGACTTCCATTCGCTGGGCATCGACTTCGATCTCTGGCGCGGAGAGAGCGATGTCGACCCCCTGATCGAGCCGATGGTGGCCGAGCTCGCCGACAAGCAGCTTCTGTTCGAGGACCAGGGCGCGCTCATCGTCCGCGTGGCCAGGAACGATGACAAGCGGGATGTGCCCCCGCTGCTGGTGGTGTCTTCGGAAGGCTCGGCCATGTACGGCACCACCGATCTGGCCACCATCCTCGACCGCCGGCGGTTCTTCGATCCGGACCTCTGCCTCTACGTCGTCGATCAGCGTCAGGCCGATCACTTCGAGACCGTGTTCCGCGCCGCCTATCTCGCCGGCTACGCCCCTGAAGGCTCCCTGGAGCACGTCGGCTTCGGAACCATGAACGGGTCCGACGGAAAGCCGTTCAAGACCCGCGCCGGCGGGGTGCTCAAGCTGCGCGACCTCATCGAGATGGCCACCGCCAAGGCCCGCGAGCGCCTGCATGCCGCCGACCTCGGAGCCGAGCTGCCGCCGGCCGAGTTCGAGGCGACGGCCCTGAAGGTCGGCGTGGCGGCCCTCAAGTTCGCCGACCTGATCAATTTCCGCGGCACCTCCTACGTCTTCGACCTCGACCGCTTCTCCAGCTTCGAGGGCAAGACCGGCCCCTACCTGCTCTACCAGGCGGTGCGTGTGAAATCGCTCATGCGCAAGGCCGCCGCCGAGGGCGCGGGGGCCGGGGAGATCATCGTCGGCGAGAC
>DASZKO010000025.1:0-20899 GCA_035605655.1 Caulobacteraceae bacterium
CGCTATGACCACCAAGACTCTGAGCTCATTCTATTCCGGCTACACCCTGTCGGCGGCCTATTCGGCCTTGAAGCTGACATCGAGCGCCACGCTCGTCGCCTCCGCCGGGGCGGCCTACGGCGATGACGGCCACACCGGCCTCACCCTCGCCTTCAACGCGCCGGTGAGCAACGCGGCCTATCTCATCTCGGGCGGCGACGGCCATATCGGTGAGCAGACCGGCGGCATGACCCAGAGCGGGCCCGGCGGGTCGGGCGGAAACGCCGTCGATCTCGGCGGCGGGGGCAATTTCACGAATTCCGGCTCGATCCAGGCCGGGAAAGGCGGGGCCGGGGCCCTCGGCTTCGGCGGCGGCCATGGCGGGGCCGGGGGCATCGGCGTCAGCCTGGGAGCCGGCGGCAATGTCGACAACAGCTGGCGGATCGCCGGCGGGGCCGGCGGCGTCGGCGGGCAGGGAACCTACGGCGGCGGCGGCGGAGCCGGCGGGGTGGCGCTCTCCTTCGCCGCCGGCGGCTCTGTCACCAACAGCGACACTGTCCAGGGCGGGGCCGGCGCGGCCGGTGGGGCGCGCGGCGCCACGGTTTTCGGCAAGGGCTCGGCGGGGAGTGGCGGACGGGGCGGCGACGGGATCGTGCTCACGCAGCGCGGCCGGATCGACAACGTCATCGGCGGCGCCATCGCCGGCGGGAACGGCGGCAAAGGCGGCGCGGGCGGCGCGGGCGGTGTCAACGGCGCCGATGGGGGCGGCGGCGACGGGGTGCTAATGGCAGGGGGCGGCGTCGTCTCCAACGCCTTCGAAATCAGCGGCGGCTCGGGCGGCGTCAAGGGCGACGGCGGCGACGGGGTCTTTCTCGAGGCGAGGGGCAATGTCATCAACAATGCCGACATCTTTGGGGGCCATGGCGGCAGCTCGGCCAGCGGCGGGATGGGCGTGCGGCTCGGCGTGGGCGGCAGCATTTACAATTCGGGACTGATCAGCGGCGGCTACGGCGACCTCGGCGGAGTGGCCGGCGACGGCGTGAAGACCGGCGCGGGCGCCACGCTCCAGAACCTCGGCTTCATCTATGGCGGCAACGCGCAGACGGGCGGCGGAGCCCCAGGGGTCGGGGTCTACATGGCCGGCGGGGCGATCTACAACGGCGACTTGATTCGCGGCGGCATGGTCTCCGGCGGCACGGACGGGGTCGGCGTCTATATCGGGGGCGGGAGCGTGATTAACGGTGGCGCCGCCCACCCGACGGCGTTCATCTACGGCCTCGTCGGCGTGGCCGCCGATTCGGGGGCGGTCACGGTCACCAATCTGGGGACCATCGGCGGCTATCTCTGGTCCGTCGACCTGCGGAACACCGCCGACCGGCTGATCGTCGGGTCGGGGGCGAAATTCGAAGGTCCGGTCCACGGCGGCGGCGGGACGCTCGAGCTGGCGGCCGGGGCCCAGACCATCACCGGCATGGGCGGGGCGACGGTCGCGGTCAGCGGGTCGACACCGATGACCATCACCGGCTTTGGCGGCTATGTGGTCGACGCGGCCGCCTCCCTGAGCCTGACCGGGTCCAATGTCCTGAATACCGGCGACACTCTGACCGCCAACGGGGCGCTCGGCCTGGCGGCCGGGGCGAGCCTCCTCATCAACGACGGGGCGACGGCGCAGATCGGCGGCGCGGTCGGCAACGCCGGCGACATCACCCTCGGCAGCTCCACCGCCGTCACCACCCTGCGGGTGCTGGCGGCCGGCGCCACCCTGAGCGGCGGCGGCAAGGTGAACCTCACCGGCCCCAAGAGCCGGATCTCGGGGACGACGGCGAGCGCCACGCTGACCAACGTCAACGACACCATAATCGGCTCGGGAAGTCTGGGGCTCGGCTCCATGACCCTGGTCAACGAGGCCGGGGCCATCGAGGCGAGCGGCAAGCAGGGCCTGATCATCGACACCAAGGGCCGTACGGCGGTCAACTCGGGCAACCTCGTGAGCTTGTCCGGTTCGACCCTGACCGTGCGGGACACCACCCTCGACCAGTCCGGGGGCGGGGTGATCTATGCGCCGACCGGCGGGCGGGTGCTGCTCAGCGACGCCGTGATCATCGGCGGATATTTGACCCAGACCGGCGGGACCATGCTGGTCAACACGAGCGGCGGAGCGTTCGACGGAACCGGCGCCAGGGTCCAGCTGAACGGGACCATCGGGGTGGCGAGCGGGGTCACCCTGACCCTGGAGGGGGAGATCTCCGTCCAAAACCGGCTGAACGCGCTCGGAGGCGCCAATGTCACCAAGCTGATCGTCGGCGCGGCCGGGGTCACCCTCGATGGCTTCGGCCAGGTGAACCTCAGCGCCAGCCTCAACAACATCATCGTCGGGGCGGCCAGCGGCGATACGCTCACCAACGTCGACGACCGCATCGCCGGGGCCGGCGATATCGGCGACGGGAGCATGGTGCTGGTCAACCAGGCCAAGGGCCAGATCGTCGGCAACGGCGCCGTCACCCTGACCCTCGACACGGGGAGCCACACCATCGTCAACGCCGGCACGATCGAATCCAGCGGCGCGGGCCAGGTGGTGGTCAAGAGCGCGGTGACCAACACCGGCCTCCTCTACGCGGCCGCCGGAACGCTCATCCTGGACAAGACCGTCAGCGGGACGGGGGCGGCGCATATCAAGGCCGGGGTGCTCGACATCGCCGGCGGCTTCGCCGAGACGGTGACCTTCGTCTCCGGGGCCACCGGAACCCTCGAACTCACCGACTTCAAGGGCTTCACCGGCCACGTGAAGGGCCTCAGCCTGACCGGGGCCAACGCCATCGACCTGGCCGGCTTCACTCTTGCCGGGGCGAAGGCGACCTATTCGGGCACGACGGCGGCCGGCGTGCTCACGGTGACCAACGGGACCCAGACGGCCAGGATCAACCTAACCGGCGACTACACCGCCGCGACCTTCACGGTGGCCAGCGACGGCCACGGCGGGGTTTTGGTCAAGGATCCGCCGATCGCCGCGCTGACCCAGGCCATGGCCGCCTTCCAGAACGGCGCGGCGCCGCATCTGACCGACGCCGCGGCCTGGCGCCTGCAGCACATCCCGCTGCTCCACGCCCGCGCCTGAGGGTCAAGTCTACGGCGGCGCTTCCACCGGAACCGGGGATCGTCCGGCCGCCGACTTCGCCAGTGCCTCGAGGATCACGCCGTCGGCGGTATCCTCGACCCTCACCCGCGGTTCGCGCCAGACTTCCTCCCTCCCCTTGATGGGGAGGGTGGCGCGCGCGAAGCGCGTGACGGGTGGGGGAGGCCGCCCCACCCCCTCCGACCTCGCCCTCGGGCCGACCTTCAGTCGGATCCGGGGGCGAGGCCACCTCCCCCATCGATGGGGAGGAGGAACAATGTCAGGGCTCAGGCGTCAGCGCAGGTCGGGCGGGGTGGCTTCGGCGACCAGGGCGGTGATGGCCTCGTCGAGGCTCAGAACTTCCTGGGCCTGGGAGCCTAGGCGGCGCAGGGCGAGCTTGCCTTCCTCGGCCTCACGCTTGCCGACGACGGCGATGACCGGGACCTTGGCCAGGGAGTGCTCGCGGACCTTGTAGCCGACCTTCTCGTTGCGCAGGTCGGTCTCCACGCGCAGGCCGGCGGCGCGCAGCCTCGCCGCCACCTGCGCGGCGTAATCGTCCGCCTCCTGAGTAATCGTCGCCACCACCGCCTGGACGGGGGCCAGCCACAGGGGGAAGGCCCCGGCGTGGTGCTCGATCAGCACCGCGATGAAGCGCTCCAGAGAGCCGAGGATGGCCCGGTGCAGCATGACCGGCGTGTGCCTGGCGCCGTCCTCGCCGATGTAGCTCGCCTCCAGGCGCTGGGGCATCACATAGTCGAGCTGGAGAGTGCCGCACTGCCAGGTGCGGCCGATGGCGTCGCGCAGGTGGAACTCGAGCTTGGGGCCATAGAAGGCGCCCTCGCCCGGCAGGCGCTCGACCTTGCCGACGCCGGCGGCCAGGGCGGCTCGCTCGAGGGTATCCTCGGCGAGGGTCCACTGCTCATCCGTCCCGAAGCGCAAGTCCGGGCGCAGGGCGAGCTTCACCGAATGGAGTTCGACCCCGAGGTCGGCGTAGACGCGGTTGAGCAGGCGGACGAAATCGGCCGTCTCGGCCTCGACCTGGTCCTCGCGGCAGAAGATGTGGCCGTCGTCCTGGGCCATCTGCCGTACACGGAGCAAGCCCAGCAGGCCGCCGGAGCCCTCGTTGCGGTGCAGGCCGTCGAACTCGGCCATGCGGATCGGCAGCTCGCGGTAGCTGCGCTGGCCATGGTTGAAGATCTGGATGTGGCCGGGGCAGTTCATCGGCTTGACGGCGAGCGTCTCGCCCTCCTCCGTCTCGCAGACAAACATGTTGGCGTGGAACTTCTGCCAGTGGCCGGAACGCTCCCACAGGGAGACGTCGAGGATCTGCGGCGTCTTGACCTCGACGTAGCCGGCGGCGGTGATCCGTCTACGGACATAGTCCACCAGCACCCGGTAGAGCGTCCAGCCCTTGGGGTGCCAGAAGATCATCCCGCGGCCCTCTTCCTGGATGTGGAAAAGGTCCATGGCGGCGCCGAGCTTGCGGTGGTCGCGCCGCTCGGCCTCCGCGATGCGCGTCAGGTGCGCGGCGAGATCGGCGTCCGAGGCCCACGCCGTGCCGTATATGCGCTGCAGCTGGGCGTTGCGCTGATCGCCGCGCCAGTAGGCGCCGGCCAGCTTGGTCAGCTTGAACGCCTTGCCGACGTGGCGCGTCGAGGGCAGGTGCGGGCCGCGGCAGAGGTCCTTCCAGTCCCCCTGGCGATAGACGGTGACGCTCTCGCCGGCGGGAATGCCTTCGATGATCTCGGCCTTGTAGATCTCGCCGATGCCCGTGAAGTGGGCGATGGCCTCGCGCCGGTCCCACACCTCGCGGCTGATCGCCTCGTCGCGGTCGACGATCGCTCGCATGCGGTCCTCGATCCGGGAAAGATCGTCGAGACTGAAGGGCTCATCGCGGGCGAAGTCGTAATAGAAGCCGTCCTCGACGTTGGGGCCGATGGTCACCTGCGTGCCGGGGAAAAGCTCCTGCACCGCCTCGGCGAGCACGTGGGCCGTATCGTGCCGGATGACCTCGAGGGCCTCGGGGCTGTCGCGGGTGACGATCTCGATGGCCCCGCCGCGCTCCAGCGGGCGCTTCAGGTCAAGGAGCTGGCCGTCCAGCTTCAAGAGGAGGGCTTTCCTGGCCAGCGAGGGGGAGATCTGGGCGGCCACGTCGGCCCCCGTCACCCCATCGTCGAAGGCTCGCTTCTGGCCGTCGGGAAATTTCAGTTCGATCATCTTTCAATCTTTCACGAGCCGGCGGCGCCGGATCATAGCCGGAGCCGCCGAGCGGATGGCATCTGCACAGGCGCCGGGCGGCGAGCCAGGAGCCGCGCACCGGGCCGTGCCGGACAAGGACCTCGGCCGCATAGTCCGAACAGGTCGGCTGAAAGCGGCACTGGCGCCCGATCCACGGCGAGAGCGTCACCTTGTACGCCCAATGAATGGCCCGGATGGCGCCCTGGTAGAGGTTCATGCCGATACGCGGCGGCGAGGTCGAGCGGCGGGGCCGCTCAGGCCGCGTCGGCGGGGCTAGTTCGCGCCGCCATGGCCTTGCGGCAGGCTTCGGCGGCCGCCTCGAACGCCAGCTGGGCGGAGGCGTGGCGGGCCGGATAATCCTTGACGACGGCGAGCATGGCCAGATCCGAGAAACGTCCCTGCGGCGCCGGAGCGCCCGTCTTCAACATAGCACGGAAGGCCTCGCGCGCCATTTCGATTTCGCCGGCGCTGGCCCCGATCACGTGCTCGCCCAGCACCGCGGCGGCGGCCTGGCCGAGCGCGCAGGCCTTCACGTCCTGGGCGAAGTCGGCGACCTTGTCGCCCGCCATGACCACATCGACGGTAACCCGGCTGCCGCACAGCTTGGCCACCTTCTCGGCCGAGGCCTGGGGCGCGGCGAGGCGCCCGGCATGGGGCATGTTGGCCGCCAGGGTGAGGATGCGGGCGGAATAGAGCTCGTCGATCATGAGGCAGATATAGCGGATCGGCCCTCCCGGCGGGAGAGGCGGGCGGAATAGACGGAGGACAGCGACGGTTCTTTCAATTATGGCGGCGAGCATGAGCGGGGCGCGGAGGCGGGAAGCGGCCGGGCGCGGCGTCACCCTGGCGCTGGCGGCAATCGCCGTTTTCCCGCCGCCGCCCTCGCAGGCGCCCCCCGCCATCCTCTCGTGATCTTTCGCCGCCGCGCCGGTGAGGCCGGGCCACCCGAATACCGAGAGAAGGAGTTCCAGATGTCCGCCTTGCCAGGCGAGGCCGCGCGCGCCGCGCTCCGCGCTCTTTCGCTGGCGACAGCCCTCATCGCGGGCCCCGCCGGCGCCCACGGAATCGTCGGCAACCGCTTCTTCCCGGCCACCATCGCCACCGACGATCCGGCCGTCGCCGACGAACTTTCCCTGCCGGTCGTCGACGCCTTCCAGACCGCCGATTCCCCGGCCGCCCGCCAGGTCGACATCGCCGGCGAGTGGGACAAGCGCCTCACCTCGCGCCTGGGCATCTCCTTCGAGGGGGCATGGACGCAGATCGACACCCCGGAGGGGCCGGCGGCGAGCGGTTTCCAGAACCTCGGCACGACGCTGAAGTACCAGGCGGTGGCCAACGCTCCGCACGAACTGATGATCTCGATGGGCCTCGGCGCGGAGTGGGGCGGCACGGGCGCCGGTCGCGTGGGCGCGGACCGGGCGACGACGCTCACCCCGACCTTCTATTTCGGCAAGGGCGCCGGCGATCTTCCGAGGTCCCTCGGCTGGGCGCGGCCCTTCGCCCTCACCGGGGTGATCGGCTACGCCGTCCCGCTCACCGCCGGCGAGGCCAGGGTCCTGCAGACCGGCTTCGCGGTCGAGTACAGCCTGCGCTATCTGTCCTCGCACGTGCGCGACATCGGGCTACCCAGCGTGGTCAACGAGCTGACGCCGCTCGTCGAGGTCTCCCTGGCGACGCCGGTGGCGGGCGCGGCGGGGCCGACGACAGGGACGATCAACCCCGGCGTGCTTTGGTCGAGCCGGCACATGCAGATCGGCGCCGAGGCGATCGTGCCGGTCAACGGCGCCAGCGGCCACGCCGTCGGCTTCATCGTCCAGGTCCACTGGTTCCTGGATGACCTCTTCCCCCGTTCCATCGGCCGGCCGATCTGGTGAACCCCATGCGCCTTTTCATGACCTCCCTCGCTCTCGCCCTGGCCTTCAGCCCGGCCGCCGGCGCCCACGCCTTCCTGCAGCGCGCCGAGCCCAGGGTCGGCTCGACGCTGGCCGCGCCGCCGGCGAGGATCGTGCTCCACTTCACCGAGGCCCTCGAGGCGAGCCTTTGCGCCGTGACGGTCACGGGGCCGGCCGGCTTCGGCGGCGCGGCGGGCGCCCAGCCCGTGGCCGGCGATCCGCGCGCCCTTGCCGTCGTCCCGCGCAAGCCCCTCCCGGCCGGGCGCTACCTGGTCCGCTGGCGCGTGGTGTCGGTGGACAGCCACACGACCCAGGGCGACTTCAGCTTCGACGTGGCGCCGTGACCCCGTCGATCGAGCTTTTTCTGGTCGCCGCCCGGTGGGTCGAATTCGTCGCGGCCATGGGCCTCTTCGGCGCCGCGGCCTTCGACGTCTATGCGCCGTCCGACTCGCGCCGACCGGGGGGAGCCGCCTGGCGCGTGGCCTTGCCCGCGGTGGCCTCGGCGGCGGCGGTCGCCTGGAGCGTGGCCATCGTCGGCCAGATCGCCGGCGGTTTCGGCCCCGCGTCGCTGCCCCTGCTGGCGCAAATCTGCCTCACGACGGGGTTCGGGCGGGCCCTGCTGGCCGCCGCGCTCCTCGCCCTGGCTCTGACCGCCGCCGGCCTGGCGGGCGCCCGGCGCCGATGGCTGGAGCTGGGGCTCGCCGGCGGCCTGCTCATCGCCCTCTCCTTCGTCGGCCATGCGGCGGCCGGCGGCGGCGTGTCGGCGGTGGTTCGCATCGCGGTGCGGTCCGGCCATCTTCTCGCCGGCGGCGCGTGGCTCGGCGGCCTGCCGCCCTTGGCGCTGGCCCTGCGCCGGGCGAGCCCGGGGACGGCGCTATTGCTCCGGCGGTTCGGCGTCATGGGGGCGGGCGCGGTGAGCCTCATCCTGGCCAGCGGGATCGCCTCGATCGCCCTGGTGGTCGGAGTCGCCGGCGGCCGGCTCGGCCCCCTCTACACGCGGGTCCTGATCGCCAAGCTCTCCCTGGTGGCCGGCCTGCTCGCGGTGGCGGCGGTGAACCGCTTCCGCCTCACCCCCCTGATGGCCCGCGAGCCGAGCGTGGCCCTGGCGGCGCTCGAGAAGACGATCCTCGTCGAGCAGGCCATCGGCCTGGCCGCCCTGGCCGCCGTCGCCGTCCTCGGGCAGCTCGATCCGACCATGTAGGGCCGCGCCCGCCGGCGTCAGCTCCAGGGTCATGAACACGGAGTGGGGATCGGGCCGATAGGCGGCGAAGGGTTCGCAAGGCGCAAATCCGTGGCGCCGATAGAGGGTGCGGGCGGGAGCGAAGTAGTCGGCCGATCCGGTCTCCAGGCTGAGGCGACGATAGCCCCGCGCCCGCGCGGTGGCGATGATGTGAGCGAGGATGGCGCTCCCCGCCCCGCGTCCGCGCATCGCCTGCGGGGTGTGCATCGATTTGACTTCGCCATGATCGGGGCAGAGGACCTTGAGCGCCCCCACGCCCATCAGCGTCTCGCCGTCCCAGGCCGCCCACACCGCCAGCTCGTCCGAGCGCAGGGCGGCCACGTCCAGGGCGTGAGCGCTTTCCCTGGGGGTGATCTCCAGCGCCTTGGCGAGGTGTGTCCGCAGAACCGCGATCACCCGCGGATCGTCGAGATCGGCCGGCGCGATGAGCACGATCAGACGGCCGCCGTCTCGGCCCGGTCCTTGAGGGCTTCGCCCATGGCCCTGAAGCCGGCGCGGATGGGTCCGGCCAGGCGCCTGGCGACGCTGGCGCCGAGGAGGCCGGCGAAGATCTCGCCATTGGAGAAGATGCACGAGCCGGGGGCCAGTTCCTCGATCTCCAGGTAGCGAGTCGATTTGACGAGGCCGGAAAGCATCGAGAGGCGCCAGTGGATCTGCTCGTTGGGCACCCAGTCCGCGATTACCGGCCGGATCGGGCGCGGCCCCTGGCCGGGCAGGCTCACCTCCAGGTCGAGCGTCGAGCCCATGCGCAGGACGCCCGAGGCCTTGGTGTAGAGGGGGTTCCAGGTGGGCCAGGCGTCGATGTCGGCCAGCAGCGCCCAGATGGCCTCCGCGGGGGCCCGCACGCCCAGGCGATGCTCCAGCTTGAGGGGCATCAGATGGTCTCCTTGAGCTTCCAGGTCGCTCCGGTCGCGCTGTCCATGACCTCGACGTTGAGAGCGGTGAGTTCGGCGCGTATGGCGTCGGCGCGAGGCCAGTCCCTGGCCGAGCGGGCGGTGATCCGCTCGGCGATCAGGCCCTCGATGCGGGCGGTCAGGGCCGGATCGGCGCCGCCATGGAACCAGGCCTGGGGATCTCCCTGAAGGAAGCCGATCAGCGCCCCGCCGGCCAGGAGCTGGCCCTTGGCCTCGGCCCGCTCTTCCGGCGAGCCGGTCTCCAGGCGCCCGGCCAGGGCGAAGAGCTCGGCGTTGGCCTTGGGGGTGTTGAGATCGTCCTCCACGGCGGCGAGGAAGGCCGGCGACGGCTCGGCCGTGCTTGCCTCCACATCACCCGCGCGCAACAGGGCCCCGTAGAGGGAGTCGAGCGCGGCCTTGGCGGCGGCGATGACCTCGTCGCTCCACGCCAGGGGCTGGCGATAATGCGAGGCCAGCAGCGCCCAGCGCAGGGCCTCGGGGGGCCAGCGCGTCACCAGGGCATGGACCAGCTCCACGTTGCCCAGCGACTTGGACATCTTCTCGGCGCCCATGTTGAGAAAGCCGTTGTGCAGCCAGTAGTTGGCGTAGGCCCCGGCGTGGTCGCCGGCGCACACCCCCTGGGCGCGCTCGTTCTCATGGTGGGGGAAGATGAGGTCGTTGCCCCCCCCGTGAATGTCGATGGGCATTCCCAGCGCCTCGTCGATCATCGCCGAGCATTCGATGTGCCAGCCGGGACGGCCCGGACCGAAGGGGCTCTCCCACACCGGCTCGCCGGGTTTGGACGGCTTCCACAGGACGAAGTCGGCCGGCTGGAGCTTGTATGGGGCGACCTCGACGCGAGCCCCGGCGATCATGTCGTCCAGCGACCGGCCGGAAAGCTCGCCATAACCGCTGTAGGCCTCCGTGTTGAAGAGCACATGACCCTCGGCTTCGTAGGCCGCATTGGCTCTCACGAGGCGGCCGATCATGGCGATGATCGCGTCCATGGTCTGGGTGGCGCGCGGCTCGAAGGTGGGCGGCAGGGCCCCGAGCGCCGACATGTCGGCGTGGTAGGCGTCCAAGTAGCGGGCGGTGACCACCGCGATGTCGACGCCCTCGGCGGCGGCCTTGAGATTGATCTTGTCGTCGACGTCGGTGACGTTGGCGGCGTAGGCCACGTGGTCCTCGCCGTAGATCCGGCGCAGCAGGCGGAAGAGGACGTCGAACACCACCACCGGGCGGGCGTTGCCGATGTGGGCGTAGTTGTAGACGGTCGGGCCGCAGACATACATCGTCACCCGGTCCGGATCGATCGGGACGAAGGGCCGCTTGGCCCGGGTCAGGGTGTCGTACAGGCGAAGGGCCATTTGCCGCCGCTATACCGCCTCCCTCCCATCCTGGGGAGGGTGGACCGCGCGCAGCGCGGGACGGGTGGGGGACGCCGCCGCTCCCCATCCGTCGCGGCTTCGCCGCGCCACGTTCCCCATCAAGGGGAAGGAGGAATTTGGAACAACAATCCGCTCATTCCCTGCGCGCCCCCGGGAGCCGGACGTGGGCGATGGACCAGGGTGACGAGGACGAAGCTCAGGGTCACCAGCAGGTACCACGCCCCGATCTTGCCCGGGCCCACCGGTGACCAGCCACGGGCCTGGCTGGGATAGACCCACGCCGCCGCGAAGGTGCCGAGGTTCTCGGCGATCCAGATGAAGAGGGCGACCAGCAGGGCGGCGACCAGGAGCGGCATGCGGCGGGTCTCGAGGTCCGGCGTGAAATCGATCCATGTCCGGCGCCAGATGAGCGCCGAGAAGACGAACAGCGCGAGGCGGAAGTCGGGTCCGAAATGGTGGGTGAAGAAGTTGATGTAGGAGAGGACGGCCAGGAGCCAGGGGGCCCACAGAGGTGGGAAGTTTTCGAAGGTGAGGTCCATCAGGCGCCAGCAGCGGGCGATGTAGCTGCCGATGCCCGCGTACATGAAGCCGGAGAACAGGGGCACGCCGCCGATCCGCAGGACGTTGGCTTCCGGATAGATCCACGAGCCGTGGGCGGTCTTGAAGATCTCCATGGCCGTGCCGACGACGTGGAAGATGAGGATCACCAGGGCCTCGTCCCAGCGCTCCAGACGGGTGGCGAGCATGAAGACCTGCAGCGCGACGGCGGCCACCACCAGGAAGTCATATCGGGCGATCGGGGCGTGCGCCGGCCACAGGTAGTGGGTGGCCAGGATGAGGGTCAGCATGGCGGCGCCGAAGAGGCTGGCCCACGCCTGCTTGAGGCCGAAGATCAGGAATTCGAAGACGAAGGCGCGGAGCCGTCCGCGGCCCGCCCACGGCCGGGCCGCCTCGGTGGTGCGCTCGACAACCGCCTTGATCCTGTCTTTGAGACTCAGGGCGGCGATCTCCCAAGGCTGGCGTCGCGGTCCCAGAAGGACCCATAAGGGGGCCATGAGCAAGCCCCGCTTTCCGACCGCCCCGGATGTCGCCGCCCTCGAGCGCGGGAGCGCGCTCGCCCCGCGCTTCGACGAGAACGGTCTCATCGCCGCGGTCGTCACCCATGCCCGGACCGGCCAGGTGCTGATGGTCGCGTGGATGGACGCCGAGGCCCTGGATCTGACCCTGAAGACCGGCGAGGCCCACTACTACAGCCGCTCGCGCGCGGCCCTTTGGCGCAAGGGCGAGACGAGCGGCCAGATCCAGGCCGTCGAGGAAATCCGCGTCGACTGCGATCAGGACGCGGTGTGGCTCAAGGTCGTGCCCGGCGGCGACGGCGGCGCCTGTCACGTCGGCTTCGCCTCCTGCTTCTACCGGGTGGTGCGCGACGGGACTCTCGTCGAGGCGCCGTGAGCGAGCCAAAGACCATCGAAATCGAACTCGCCGCGTCCAGCGGACGTCTGGACCGGGCGCTGGCCGACGCCCTGCCCGCCCTTTCCAGGGCCCGCATCCAGGCCCTGATGAAGGACGGTGTGGTGAGCCGCGACGGGGCCGTCCTTTCCGACGCCTCGGCACGGGCCGAGCCGGGCCGCTATCGTCTCGTCGTGCCGCCGCCGACCCCGCCCGAGCCGGAGGCTGAAGATCTCGCCCTCGATGTTCTCTACGAGGACGCCCATCTCATCGTCATCGACAAGCCGGCGGGCATGTCGGCCCACCCTGCGCCCGGCAGCCCGGCCGGGACCCTGGTCAATGCCCTCATCCACCACTGCGGGACGAGCCTCTCTGGGGTGGGCGGCGTCGCGCGGCCGGGGATCGTCCATCGCCTGGACAAGAACACCTCCGGAGTGATGGTCGCGGCCAAGACCGATCTCGCCCACCGCGGCCTCTCGGCTCTCTTCGCGGCCCACGACATCGAGCGGGTCTACATCGCGCTGACCCGCGGCGCGCCGCGTCCGGCCAGGGGGAGTGTGGCCACCCGCCTCGGCCGCTCGCCCCGCGACCGCAAGAAGATGGCGGTGGTGACCGCCGGCGGCCGCGAGGCGGTCACCCACTATGAGACCACGCGGACCTTCGGGCCAGGACCGGCGGCGGCGAGAGTCTCGTGCACCCTGGAGACCGGCCGCACGCATCAGATCCGCGTCCACCTGGCCCATCGGGGGGCTCCGTGCCTGGGCGATCCGGCCTATGGCGGAGGGGCGCCGGCCCCGGCCGTGCGCGCCGCCATGAGCGCCGCCGGCCTTCATCGCCAGGCGCTGCACGCCGCGATCCTCGCCTTCCGGCACCCGATCACCGGCCAGGACCTCCGCTTCGAAACCGCCCTGCCGGCCGACATGGCCGTTCTCGAGAAGGAACTGGCGATGCTCCAGGCTTTGCAGCGGCGCTCACAGCCACCCTAGAAAGCCTCGCCGCCCAGGCCCTTAAAAGGGCCGCAACCAATGCCTATTTAGGGGATTGAAAAGAGCGGGTCCGTTGGATGTCAACGGCCAAGAAGCTCGCTCGCGGGGAACTGAAAACCAATATGGCTGCAGCCGCCAACGCCCTCTCTGTCATGTCGCCTGATGGCGGCCTGTCGCGCTACCTGACCGAAATCCGCAAGTTTCCGATGCTCGCGAAGGACGAGGAATTCATGCTCGCCAAGCGCTGGCGCGAGCACGAGGACCCGGCCGCCGCTCATCGCCTCGTCACCTCGCACCTGCGCCTGGTGGCCAAGATCGCCATGGGCTACCGCGGCTACGGCCTGCCGATCGGCGAGGTGATCAGCGAAGGCAACGTCGGCCTGATGCAGGCGGTCAAGAAATTCGAACCCGACAAGGGCTTCCGCTTGGCCACCTACGCCATGTGGTGGATCCGCGCCTCCATCCAGGAATACATCCTGCGCTCGTGGTCGCTGGTGAAGATGGGCACCACGGCGGCCCAGAAGAAGCTGTTCTTCAATCTGCGCAAAGCCAAGAGCGAGATCAGCGCCCTGGAGGAAGGCGACCTGCGCCCCGAACAGGTCAGCCAGATCGCCACCAAGCTGGGCGTGCTCGATAGCGAAGTCATTTCGATGAACCGCCGCCTGGCCGGCCCCGACGCCTCGCTCAACGCCCCCCTGCGATCCGATTCCGAGAGCGAATGGCAGGACTGGCTCGAGGACAAGGAAGCCGTCAGCCAGGAGACCCAACTGGCCGAGGACGAGGAACGCTCCCTCCGCATGGGCCTCCTGGAAGAGGCCATGACCGAGCTTTCCGACCGTGAGCGGCACATCCTCACGCAGCGCCGCCTTAAGGACGATCCGACCACCCTCGAAACCCTGGCGGCGGAATACGGCGTCAGCCGCGAGCGGGTGCGCCAGATCGAGGTCAGGGCCTTCGAGAAGCTCCAGAAAGCCATGCGCGCCGCGGCGCTGGAGCAGCGGCTGGTCGAAGCCTGAGTCCTCACCCTGGCAGAGGTGGTAGGCTCAATCCTCGAACGGGTCTCTCAGTAGGATCAGGTCGTCGCGTTCGGGACTGGTGGTAAGCAGGAAGACCGGGGCCCCCACCAATTCCTCCAGGCGGCGGACATAGGCGGCGGCGGCGTGCGGCAGGTCCGACCAGTTGCGCGCCCCGCGCGTCGCCTCCTTCCAGCCGTCCATGTCCTCATAGACCGGCGTGACGGCGGCCTGGTCGCTCAGGCCGGCCGGCAGGTGGTCGAGGGTCCGGTCGCCGAGCTTGTAGCCGGTGCAGATCTTCAAGGTCTCGAAGCCGTCGAGCACATCGAGCTTGGTGAGCGCCACACCCTCCACCCCGCCGACCATGACGCTCTGGCGGGCGAGCACCGCGTCGAACCAGCCGCAGCGCCGCGGCCGGCCGGTCACCGTGCCGAATTCATTGCCCCGCTCGCCCAGGCGCGCGCCGATGGCATTGAGCTGCTCGGACGGGAACGGCCCCTCGCCCACCCGCGTGGCGTAGGCCTTCATGATGCCCAGCACCCGGCCCAGGGTCTTGGGGCCGACCCCGGCCCCCGCCGCCGCCTGGCCGGCCACGGTATTGGACGAGGTGACGAAGGGATAGGTGCCGTGATCGACATCGAGCATGGTCGCCTGGGCGCCCTCGAAAAGGACCCGGCGGCCGTCCGCCGCCACCTCGCCCATTACCCGCCAGGCCGGCTTGGCGAAGGGGAGAACCTTCGGCGCGATGGCCAGCAGGTCGGTCATCAGGGCGGCCGGGTCGACCGGGGCCAATTCCAGGCCCTCGCGCAGGGCCCCGTGGTGGGCCAGCAGCCGCTCGATCTTGGCCGGCAGGGCGGCCGGATCGGCGAGGTCGATGACCCGGATCGCCCGGCGCCCCACCTTGTCCTCGTAGGCCGGCCCGATGCCGCGCCCGGTGGTGCCGATCTTGCCCGCCCCGGCCCGCGCTTCCCTGGCCGCATCGAGATCGCGGTGGAGGGGGAGGACCAGGCAGGCGTTGTCGGCCAGGACCAGCAGATCCGGAGTGATCGTCAGGCCCTGGCCGCGGCCGGACTCGATTTCGGCGATGAGCGACCAGGGATCGACCACCACGCCATTGCCGATGACCGACAGCTTGCCCTGGACGAGGCCCGAGGGGAGCAGGGAGAGCTTGTAGATTCGGTTGCCGACCACGATGGTGTGGCCGGCGTTGTTGCCGCCCTGGAAGCGAACGACGACCTCGGCCCGGTCGGCCAGCCAGTCGATGACCCGGCCCTTGCCCTCGTCGCCCCACTGGGCGCCGATCACCGTCACATTGCCCACGCCGCTCTCCACTCGATCCCACTTGGGGAAAGGCGGAGCGCGCAGAAACGCGAGCCTTTCCGAGGCCCTTTAGCGCGGGCCCGGACGAGTCGGCAAGGTCAGCCCGGGGCCGGCGTCCGGGCGACGGCGAGCGCCGCCTCGTGGCCGAGAATCTGGCCTTCCTTGGGGAGGGTGTCACCCTTGCATACCGCCTCGGCCACCAGCTTTCCGACGCTGTCGCCGGCCAGCGGCGTCGGTGGGCCGGCGGCCAGGGCCACCACGGCCTTGCCGCTCTCGTCGTAGCCGGCCGAGGCGAAGGTCTGGTCGGTCTGCTTCTCGCAATCGATCTGGCGGCGGGCGAGGCCCTGGACGACCTCTACGCCCGGGGCGACCTCGATGGGTGCGCTGAAGGCGTCGTATGTCCAGAAATCGGCCATGACGCCCGACCGGGAGAAGCGACTTACCACCAGGAAGGTCTCGCCGCGGTCGCTCTTGGCCACGGGCAGGAGGGCGCCTTCGGGCAGCGGCGGAGCGGCGTCTGGATCGCCGGGCGGGGCGCCGGTCAACGGCGCCGGCGAAGACGGCGGCGGCGCGGTCTGGGCGGGCGGCTCAGGCGGCGGGGCGGGTGCGATTTCGGAAGGGGCGGTCGGAACCACCTCCTGGGCGAGGACGATGGCCAGGGCGAGGGGAAGCAGCATTCAGAGCTCCAGATCGCCCCCCAGCGCCGCCTCGGCCATGGCGCAGTGCATGGCGATTCCACGGGCCATGACGCTCTCGTCCAGCACCATCCGGTTGGAGTGGAGGGCGCAGCAGGTCCGGTAGTCGCCGCCTTCCGGGGCCGCGCCGAGGAACGCCATAGCCCCCGGGACCCTTTGGAGCACATAGGAGAAGTCCTCGGCCCCCATCAGCGGATTAGGCATGGTCATCCAGCCCGCCTCGCCGAACAGGGCGGTGGCCGTGCGCCGGGCGAGGTCGATCACCCGGCCGTCGTTGATGGTCACCGGGAAGCCGTGCTCGACGTCGACCTCGGCCCGCGCCCCGTGGGCGGCCGCGATGTTCTCGGCCACCCGTCTCACGCCCTCGTGAACCAGGGCGCGGGTGCGTTCGGAAAAGGTGCGGATCGTGCCCAGAAGCTTGCCGTCCTCGGGGATGATGTTGCTGGTGGTGCCGGCGTGGATGTGAGCGATGGTGATGACCGCCGGCTCGAAGGCCGGCACCCGCCGGGTGACGAAGGCCTGCAGGGCGGTGACGATCTCACACAGTACCGGGATCGGATCGAGCGCGTCCTGCGGCATGGAAGCGTGGCCGCCTTGGCCGACGACCCGCACGCGCAGGGTGTCGGACGCCGCCAGCTGCGGGCCGGCCCGCCCTGCTATGACGCCGCGGGGCATGTTCGGCGAAATGTGGAGGGCGAAGGCGGCGTCGGGCAGGGGATCGAGGAGGCCGTCCTCGATCATGAACCGGGCGCCGTGCCAGCCCTCCTCACCCGGCTGGAACATGAACATCACCGTCCCGGCCAGGCGGTCCCGGCGTTCGCACAGGGCCCTGGCCGCACCAGCTAGCATGGCCACGTGAGTGTCGTGGCCGCAGGCGTGCATGGCTCCCTCGTGGAGCGAGGTGAATTCGAGGCCCGTCTCCTCGGTGAGCGGCAGGGCGTCCATGTCGCCGCGCAGCAGCACGGTGCGGCCGTTGGCCGGGCCGCGCAGAATCGCCACCAGGCCACTGGTGGAGGGCCCTTCGCGGATCTCGAGCGGCAGGCCGGCGAGTGCGGCTTTCACCTTGGCCGTCGTCTTGGGCAGATCGAGGCCGAGTTCGGGTTCGAGGTGAATGGCGCGCCGCAGATCGATGGCGGCGGCAAGTCCCGCTTCACCGGCTGCGGTCCACGTTTCGCTGTCCAGGGGCATGTCGTCCATGGCGGCCTCCAATTCTTCGTGGCCGAACATTGAGCGAGCGATTGGGGCAAGTCCAGGGCGGGAAGGGAACACCGCCGCCTCAGGGGCGCCGCCGGCTCCGGCGGCCGGACGGGACAATCACTGTGCTCCTCATCGATTCGACCCGGTCCACTTCCATCGCCTGCGCCTGAAGGTGAAAGACATTGCCGGTAAGGCGCCCTTGCCGGGGCCTTGGCAAGTGGTGCAGTACAGCCCCCACAATTCGCTTGGCGACCCGCGGGCTTCAATGGCCGTCCTTTACGCGATGAACCCCCCAGCCGCTTCAAGCTCGCCGGCGGGCAGGTCGCCCCGCCGCCCTTCTCGCTCACCGTGGTCGGGACGAGCGCGCCGGCGCGGCGGATTTGAAGGGGCAGGCCCATGACCCGACCACGCTTTCATCTCGCCTTCCCGGTCCGCGATCTCGCCGAGGCGCGGGCCTTTTACAGCGGGGTGCTCGGCTGCGCCGAGGGCCGCTCGGCGCCGGAGTGGGTGGATTTCGATTTCCACGGCCATCAGATCGTCGCCCATCTGGCCCCTGGCGAGGTTGCCCATCGGGCGAACCTGGTCGATGGCCAGGCCGTGCCGGTCCGCCATTTCGGTCTGATCCTCTCGCCCGAAGCGTGGCGGGTGATCGCCAACCGCCTCACCATGGCGGGCGTCAGATTCATCATCGAGCCGCAGACCCGTTTCGCCGGCGAGGCGGGCGAGCAGTCGACGCTGTTCGTCACCGACCCATCGGGCAACGCCCTGGAGTTCAAGTCCTTCGCCGACGACGCTCAGGTCTTCGCCCGTTGATCAGGCGATCTTGAGCCGCCGATAGGCGATCGGCTCGCCAATCCGCTTGCGGGCGGTGGCCAACGGCTCCACGGTCACGGCCATGGCGAAGGCGTTGGCGTGAACCATACGTCGCGCATCGATCATCATCGCGACGTGCCCCGGCCAGAATATGAGGTCCGAACGCTCCAGAGCCTCGCCGGGGGCCGGCTCACCGAGCTTTTCCTGCTGGTCGGAATCCCTCGGACAGGGGAGACCGCAGGCGAGGAGAGCCTGCTGCATCAGACCGGAGCAATCCAGACCGGCGCTGTCGCGTCCTCCCCAAAGATAGGGAGCGCCCAGATGCATCAGAGCCGCGTCGGCCGGATCATCCAACACGAACCCGATGGGCTTCAGGTGGGCCTTGGCGATCCAGCCGATCCGCTCGGCTCGGGCGAGGGCTGGCGTCTCCTCGCCGATTGTGACGAGGGCGTT
Organism: Caulobacteraceae bacterium; assembly: GCA_035605655.1. GTDB lineage: Bacteria > Pseudomonadota > Alphaproteobacteria > Caulobacterales > Caulobacteraceae > Acaudatibacter. Next base: position 18,669 of record DASZKO010000025.1, read on the forward strand.
GAAACTCACCGGGCCGGCGGCGGGGGCCTTGATCGACGGCTCGGCGAAGGCGTAGGCGCGCAGCCCGCTCACCCAATGGGTGGGTACGATCACATCCTCGGCAAGCGCGGCGGCTTCGACCCAGCCGACATACCCGTCGCGCAGCGACTGGCCGAGCACGAAGTCTCCGGCCGTCTCCAGCCGATCGAAGCCCTCGCCGAACAGCAGCTGATCAACCTGTTCGGCGCCGGCGTCGGGGGCGGCGCGCAGGGCCGTGGCCGGGGCGACGGCTTGGCTGGGGCGGGCCGGCGCGTAACGGTCGGCGGCGATCACGCCCTCCAGGCGGGCGTCGGCCACGCCGTTCCGCATGAGGGTGACGCGCGGATCGAAGCTCACCCCCACCTCGTCTTGAACATCTCGAAGAGTCCGCGGATGGCCTGGACCTCCGCGCCCTTGGGCCAGCCCGGGCGGCTGCGCGGATTCCACGCGAAGATATCGAAGTGAGCCCACGGGCCGGCGGGGGCGAACCGCTTCAGGAACAAAGCGGCGGTGATTGAGCCGGCCTGGGCCCAGGCGTCGGCCTCGTTGGCCACATCGGCGATATCGCTGTCGATGGCGCTCTCGTAGCCGCGCCACAGGGGCATTCGCCAGATCGGATCTGCCACCTTGGCGGCCGCCGCGGCGATCTCGCCGGCCAGGGTCTCGTCGTCGGTATAGAACGGCGACAGCTCAGGGCCGAGCGCCACCCGCGCCGCGCCCGTCAGCGTCGCCAAGTCGATCGTCAGGTCGGGTTCGAGCTCGGCGGCGCGCGCCAGGGCGTCGGCGAGGATCAGCCGGCCCTCGGCGTCCGTGTTACCCACTTCGATGGTGAGGCCCTTTCGCGAGGCGAGGACATCGCCCGGCCGCATCGCGTCGCCGGCGATGGCGTTCTCGACCACCGGGGTGAGCACTGTGAGCCGCACGGGCAGGCCGGCGGCCATCACCATCCGGCCCAGCGCCAGGGCGTGGGCGGCGCCCCCCATGTCCTTCTTCATCTGGCGCATGCCGGCCGCCGGTTTGATATCGAGACCGCCGCTGTCGAAGACCACGCCCTTGCCGATGATCACGAGGTGCGGGGCGTCGGCCTCGCCCCAGCCGATCTCTATCATCCTGGGCGCGCGGTTGGGGGTGGCCGCCGCTCCGACCGCGTGGATGGCTGGATAGCCCGCTTCGATGAGGGCGTCGCCGACGACCACCTCGATCCGCGCGCCATGGGCCGCGGCAATCTCGCGGGCGATGGTCTCCACCTGCAACGGGCCCATGTGGTTGGCTGGGGTGTTGATCATGTCCCGGGCGAGGGCCACGGCGTGGATCAGCTCGCGGGTCTCCGCCGATGGTTCAGGGCGAAGCCTTGGCGCCGAATCTGTGGCTTTTTTGTAACGGTCGTAACGATAAGCGCCCAGGGCGAAAGCCACGGCGACCTGATCGTCGGTCATGCCGACCGGGGTCGCGTCCAAGCGGTAGTCCCCAGCCGGCAGACGACCGGCCAGGCCGCGAAAGATCATCGCCCCTTCCGAACCGCTCTCCCCCAGGCCGAAGAGCACGCCCTCCAGGCGACCCTCCGCGTCCGCGATCAGAGCGATCTGCCCCGCCTTTGCAGAGAAGGCCGCCAGGGCGGCGGCCGCCCGGCTCGCCGGCGGGAGGCGTGGCGCCATATCTATCCATTCCGCTGGCCGCACCGCGGTCACCGTGACGTCTCGGGCGGAATTGGAACCGGTCAGGCGCGCCTCCATTGCCAACCGATCAGGCTCCAGGCGATCGTCGCAGCCGAATGGCGGAATTGGAACCAGATTGAGGCAAGCGCATTAGCGCAACAAGCCTCTCTCCGATACCGGCGGAAAGGGGCCTTCGGGGGCTGCCATAGCGGCGTCCCGTACGGGGCCGGTGAGGGATTGTTCACACTTCCACGATAGTTCAGGCATTCGTCGAACTGCGCCGATAGCTTTGCCTTGGGTTTTTCTGCGAAATTGGGCTAAGAAAAGGCGAGGCTATCTTAATCTGGCCGCCGGCAACGACGGTCTTGTGCGAAACGGGCGCCGCGATCGGTCTTTGGGCTCGGTCCGGGCGGTTGAAAGGGGATAGAAATGAAGTCGACGCTACTCGCCGGCGCAGCGCTGGCCATGTTGCTGGCCGCTCCGGCGGCTTTCGCGGCGGATGAAGACTGGTCGGCGTGGACGCCGGGCTGGTACGGCGCTATCGACGCCGGCGGCCAC
>DASZKO010000030.1:0-3756 GCA_035605655.1 Caulobacteraceae bacterium
GCCATAGTTTAACCAACGGTTAGCGGCATCGCGCGCAGCGTGGCGCAACGCCCCTCACTTGAAGGCCTTCCCCAGAATGAACCCGGCCGGCGCCGTCACGCCCGAGAGCTTTTCCCTGATCCACCAGTTCCTGGCCGCCAGCTGGGTGGTCAAGGCCGTGCTGCTGGGACTGGCCGCCGCCTCCCTGTGGTCGTGGGCGGTGATCATCGACAAGACGTTCCGCATCGGGGCGCTGAACCGGGCCGCCGAGGCCTTCGAGCGCGACGTCGGCTCGGGGCGTTCCCTGGAGGAGGTGGCCGCCGCCGCCGGCGAGGCCCCGCGCCACGCCCTGCCGCGCATGCTCCAGGCCGCCCTTCGCGAATGGCGCGAGGCGCGCGGCAAGGGCCAGCTGGCCGACGGCGGCGATTCCCAGATCGCCTTCCTGATCGAGCGGATCAACCGGGTGCTCGATTCGGCCGTGGCCCGGGAGAGCCAGAGGGTCGAGGATGGGCTGGGGACCCTGGCCATCGTCGCCACCGCCTCGCCGTTCGTGGGCCTCTTCGGCACGGTGTGGGGAATCATGACCGCCTTCCAGGCCATCGCCGTCGAGAAGAACACCAATCTCTCCGTGGTCGCCCCGGCGATCGCCCAGGCCCTCTTCGCCACCGCCGTGGGCTTGGCGACGGCGATCCCGGCCTATGTGTTCTACAACAAGTTCTCCACCGACGCGGGGCGCTACGCCGCCCGCCTGGAGGCCTTCGCCGACGACCTCGTCACCGCCATCCAGCGCCGCCTGGCGGAGAAGCTGTGATGGCCGGCTTCGCCCGCCATCACATCTCCCCCCGTGCAACGGGGGGAGCGCCGGCGAAGCCGGGAGGGGGGCGGCGACCGCACCGCGCTGCAACCGCCCCCGCCACCCCTTCGGGGTCCCCCTCCCCCGTGAACGGGGGAGGATAGCCATGGCGCTTTCCGTCCATGACGCCTTCTCGGCCGGCCGGCGACGGCGCAACGGCCGGACGCGGCGCGGCCGCCGCGCGGCGCTCTCGGAGATCAACGTCACCCCGCTGGTGGACGTGATGCTGGTGCTCCTGATCATCTTCATGATCTCCGCGCCGCTTCTCACCGTCGGCGTGCCCCTGCAGCTCCCCAAGACCGAGGCCGGGGCGATGCAGGACCAGTCCGAGCCGCTGACGGTGTCGGTGAAGGCCGACGGCGGCATCTTCCTCAACGAGACGCAGGTCTCCTTCGCGGCCCTCTCGCCGACACTCGCCGACATGGCCGGCAAGGGTTTTTCCAAGCCGATCTATGTCCGCGCCGACGGCCGCGCCCCCTACGCCATCGTCGCCCAGGTGATGGCAGCCCTGTCGTCCTCCGGGTTCACCTCGATCAACCTGATCACCGACACCGGAGGGCCGAGCTCGGGGGGCGGGCGGCGATGACGGCGCTGGGCGTCAGCGGCCGCGAGAGCCGGGCGCCCTCGCTGGTGGCGGCGGCCCTGCTGCACGCCGCCCTGCTCATCGCCCTCGTCTCTTTTTCGCGGCCGGCCTTCCTGCCGAGCGGCGCCTCGGTGCCGATCACCCTGGTCGCCACCGGTCCGACCACCGACTCGCGGGCGGCGGCGCCGGCCCCGGTCGCCGAGGTCGCCCAGACTCCCGAGCCGGTTCCGGAGGCGGCGCCACCTGCCCCCCCGCCGCCGGCGCCCGAGCCGGTCGTCAAGGCGGTGAAGCCGGCCCCGGCCAAGCCCGCGCCGACGCCCAAGCCGGCCCCGGCGGCGGCCAAACCCGTTCCGGCTCCGGCGAGGGATTCGTTCAGCCTCGATGCGCTGCAGGCCAGCGTCGCCAAGGCGGCCCATTCCGCGCCAGCCCGGCCAGCTCGGGCCCAGCGCGGGCCCACCCGGGCCGAAACCGCGCCCCAGGAGCGCATTCAGGCCGGCGCCGGGGTCTCCCAGAGCGATATCGCCGGCCTCTCCCAGCTCCTCGAGCGGCTGTGGAATCCCGACTGCACGACCGACGAGAAGGTGGTGATTCCGGTGCGCTTCACGGTCGGCTTCGACGGCCGCGTGCAGGGGAGGGTGGACGCCGGCGGGCGCGACGCCTCGGCCGATCCGGTGGTCTTCGCAGCCGCCCGGCGGGCGGTGGACGCCGTCCACCAAGCCGCGCCCTATGCCGAGACCTATCGCGGCCTTTCGATCACCGTGCGCTTCGACGCCAAGAAGGCCTGCGCCGAACGATGAGGAGAAGACTTTGATTTTGCGGCTGATCTCCCTGCTTTGCGCCCTCGTCGCCGTGGCTGGCCCGGCGGCGGCGGACATCGTGGTCAATGTCGACCAGGGGGCGACGCAGCCCCTGCCCATCGCCGTGCCGGCCTTCGGCGGGGCCGCCTCGGGGGCGCGGATCAGCCAGGTGATCAGCGCCGATCTGCAGCGCTCGGAGCTTTTCCGGCCCCTCGAGCCGGCCTCGTTTCGCGAGCAGATCGGCGACGTCAATGTCCAGCCGAACTTCGATAAGTGGAAGGAAATCAGCGCCCAAGCCCTTCTGGTCGGCCAGGTCGTCGGCGACAGCGAAGGGCGGCTGCGGGTCAACTTCCGCCTGTGGGACGTCTACGCCGGCGAGCAGCTGCTGGGCGTGCAGTTCACCTCCACGCCGGAGAACTGGCGCCGGGTCGCCCACAAGGTCGCCGACGCGGTCTATGAGAAACTGACCGGGGCGCCCGGCTATTTCGACACCCGGGTCGCCTTCGTGGCCGAGAGCGGAACCAAGGCCCACCCCGTCCGCCGCCTGGAGATCATGGACCAGGACGGCGCCAATCCGAGCTTCCTCACCGACGGCTCGTCGCTGGCCTTCACGCCGCGCTTCTCGGCCAACAGCCAGGAAGTCACCTACATGGCCCTGCGCCCCTCCGGCTCGAGCGTCTACCTGCTCAACATCGAGACCGGCCGCCAGGAGGCGCTGGGCCACTTCCCCGGCATGGTCTTCGCCCCGCGCTTCTCGCCGGACGGCTCGCGGGTGATCTTCTCGGTGGAGAGGGCCGGCAACACCGACATCTACGTGATGGACCTGGCCAGCCGCGCCACCCGGCGGCTGACCAGCGATCCGTCGATCGACACCTCGCCGTCATTCTCGCCCGACGGGACCCAGCTGGTGTTCAACTCCGACCGCGGCGGCAGTCCGCAGCTCTACGTGATGGGCGCCGACGGCGGCGGGACGCGCCGCATCTCGTTCGGGACCGGCCGCTACACGACGCCGGTATGGAGCCCGGACGGCAAGTGGATCGCCTTCACCAAGCAGGACGGCGCGGGGTTCCACATCGGGGTGATGAAGGCCGACGGCGGCAGCGAGAAGATCCTCACTTCGAGCTACCTGGACGAGGGCCCGACCTGGGCCCCCAACAGCCGGGTGCTCATGTATGCCCACCAGGGCGGCGGCGCGGGGGCGAGGCTCTACATGGTCGACATCTCCGGCCGCGCGCCGCAGGCCGCGCCCTATCCGCTGGGGGCCTCCGACCCGGCGTGGTCGGCGCTGCTGCCGTGAAGGCCATGCCGGCGCCCAAGTTTTCTGATTAGCCCGGACGGTCAGGGGCGGAACAGCTTGACCATAGGCGGCTTATCGCCAAGGACTTGAAGGATAAGGACCTTAGAAATGCACCCTGGCACCATGCGGGCCGCGCGACTGGCCGGCGCCCTTCTGACCGCGGCGGCGATGGCCGCCTGCTCCTCCCATCCCAAGCCGATGGGGCCGGTGGCGACCAACGCCCCGCCGCCGCCGCCTCCCCCGCCGC
>DASZKO010000034.1:0-4951 GCA_035605655.1 Caulobacteraceae bacterium
CGCGGCCTCCCAATTGGCCGCCGCGCGGGCCTCGACCTTGAGGGGGACGGTGAAGGCCACCGCCGGCAGGGCGGCGTTCTCCATCACCTCGCAGGCCACCTGGCAGACCCGCTCGGCCTCCGCCTCGGGAGCCTCGAAGACCAGCTCGTCGTGCACCTGCAGCAGCATTCTCGCCTCGAGACCGGCGGCCCTCAGAGCGCCTGGCATGCGGATCATCGCCCGGCGCATCACGTCGGCCGCCGTCCCCTGGATCGGGGCGTTGATGGCCGCCCGCTCGGCGAACTGGCGATCGCCGACCGACTTGGAACGGATCATCGGGATGTTGACCTTGCGGCCGAAGACGGTGGTGACGAACCCCTGTTCGCGGACCAGGGCGCGGGTCGCGTCCATGTAGGCGCGGATGCCCGGGAAGCGCTCGAAGTAGGTGCGGATATAAGCCCCGGCCTCGTCCTGGGGGATGCCCAGCTGATTGGCCAGGCCGAAGGCGGAGATGCCGTAGACGATGCCGAAATTGATCGCCTTGGCCCGGCGGCGGGTCTCGGCCGGCATGCCCTCGATGGGAACGGAGAACATCTCCGAGGCGGTCATGGCGTGAATGTCGAGGCCGTCCTGGAAAGCCCGTTTGAGCTGGGGGATATCGCCGATGTGGGCCAGGAGGCGCAGCTCGATCTGGCTGTAGTCGGCGCTGACCAGCAGGTGGCCCGGCTCGGCGACGAAGGCGGCGCGGATCTTGCGCCCCTCCTCGGTGCGGATCGGGATGTTCTGCAGGTTGGGGTCCGAGGAGGAGAGCCGGCCGGTGGTCGTCGAGGCCAGGGCGAAGGAGGTGTGGACCCGCCCGCTGCCCTCATGCACGGCCAGGGTCAGGGCGTCGGTGTAGGTGCCCTTGAGCTTGGCCAGCTGACGCCAGTCGAGGAGAACGCGGGGCAGGTCGTGGCCCTTGGCGGCGAGGTCTTCGAGCACCCCGGCGTCGGTGCTCCACACCCCGGTGGCCGTCCGTTTGCCGCCGGCGAACCCCATTTCGGAGAACAGGACGTCGCCGATCTGCTTGGGGCTGCCGAGGTTGAACGGCCGCCCGGTCAAGCTGTGGGCCTGGGCTTCCAGGTCGGCCATGCGCAGGGAAAACTCGTGGCTCAGCTGGCGCATACGGGCCGGATCGACCCGTACGCCGGCGTTCTCCATGTCGGCGAGGACCGGCGGCAGCGGCCGCTCGAGGGTCTCGTAGACGGTGAGCAGCCCCTCGCGCGCCAGGCGCGGCCGCAACCGCTCATAGAGGCGCAGGGTGACGTCGGCGTCCTCGGCGGCGTAGCAGGTCGCCGGGTGCAGGGCGACGTGCTTGAAGCTCTTCTGCGCCTTGCCGGTCCCGGCCACGGCCTTGAAGGCGATGGGCTGGTGGCCGAGCCACAGGGCCGAGAGCTCGTCCATGCCATGGCCGTGCAGACCGGCCTCGAGGACGTAGGAGATCAGCATGGTGTCCTCGATCGGCGCCACCCGGATGCCGTAGCGGGAGAGGACCGCCAGATCGTACTTGGCGTTCTGGGCCACCTTGAGGACCGCCGGGTCCTCGAGCAGGGGCTTGAGGCGGGCGATGACCTCGTCCAGCGGGATTTGCGCCAGGTCCTCACTGGCTTCCAGGGCCAGGCCATCGGCCTCCTCGTGGCCGACCGGGATGTAGCAGGCCTCCCCGGGAGCCACGGCCAGGGAGACGCCCACCAGGTTGGCGTTGGCCGAGGAAAGGGCGTCCGTCTCGGTATCGAAGGCTACCGTTCCCACCGCCATCGCCCGGGCGATCCAGGCATCGAGAGCCGCGAGGTCGCGCACGCAGACATAGGCCTCGACGTCGATGGGCGCGGCCGTGTCGGGAGCCTTGATCGGCGGCGGGGCCGGCGTGGCCCCGGCTTCGCCCAGCCGCTTGGCCAGGGTGCGGAACTCCATGGTTTCCAGGAAGGCCGCCAGGGTCTTGGGGTCCGGTGGCGCGACCGCCAGGTCCTCCAGCGGAGCTGGCATGGGCGTGTCGCAGTCGAGGGTGACCAGCTGGCGGGAGAGGCGGATCTGATCGGCGAAATCGATCAGGGTCTGGCGGCGCTTGTCCTGCTTGATCTCGCCGGCCCGGGACAGGAGGCTGTCGAGATCGCCGAATTCGTTGATCAGCGCCGAGGCGGTCTTGATGCCGATCCCGGGCGCGCCGGGCACGTTGTCCACCGAATCCCCGCACAGGGCCTGGACGTCGATGACCTTGTCGGGCGCCACTCCGAATTTCTCCATCACCTCGGCCGGGCCGATGCGCAGGTTCTTCATGGTGTCGAGCATGGAGACCCGATCGCCGACCAGCTGCATGAGGTCCTTGTCGGAGGAGACGATCGTCACCTCGCCGCCGAAGTCGCGGGCGTGGCAGCAGTAGGCGGCGATGAGATCGTCGGCCTCGTAGCCGGGGATTTCCAGGCACGAGACGCCGAACGCCCTGGTCGCCTCGCGGACCAGGGCGAACTGCGGCACCAAGTCATCTGGCGCCGGCGGCCGATGGGCTTTGTAATCGGGGTAGAGTTGGTTGCGGAATGTCGTTTCGGAATGGTCGAACACCACCGCCAGATGGGTCGGGGCGTCAGGGGACGCCTGCATATCGAGCAGAAGCTTCCACAACATGTTGCAGAAGCCCTGCACCGCGCCGACCGGCAGGCCGTCGGACTTGCGCGTCAGGGGCGGGAGCGCATGATAGGCGCGGAAGATGAACCCCGAGCCGTCCACCAGGTAGAGGCGGACGGCCGGGCCGTCCTCGGTGAGGGCGCGCGGGGAGTGCGCGATGTCGGGGTCGGCGAGCGTATCGGACATGGTCGAAGGATAGGGCGCGAGGATCGCGAGGTCATCAGGCTTTGCGGCGGGTTGAGGCAAGTTGCGGCGGGCGCCTGACGGCGCGGCCGACGCGAGGGGATTGTGGAATGTTGGGGTTTCTGATGGCGGCCGCCCTGGCGGCGACAACGCCGGCGCCGGCTCAGGCCGCGTCACCACCGGCGAGTCCGACGACGGTTCCGGCCAACCTGCCGCCGCCGCCGGTGAACCTGCTGCCGGTGGGCGGCGACGAGCCGCTCCGCTTCCTCGAGCGGCCGAGCGCCAGCGCGCTGGCCCAGGCCTACCCAAAGGGCCCCGCTTCGGTGGGGATGAGCGGGCGGGCCGTGATCCATTGCGGGGTGGGCGCCAACGGCTGGCTGACCAGGTGCCAGGCGACGGAGGAGCTGCCGGCCGGCCTCGGCTTCGGCGGCGCCGCCGCCAGCCTCGGGCGCTACTTTCGCCTGGATCCGGCCAGCGAGGCCGCCACGCAAACGGCCATCGACGTGCCGATCGGCTTCGCCACCTCCGCCCTCGAATCGGAGGTGCTGGTGGCCGGCCCGTGGCTCGCCGCCCCGACGTTCTCGCAGGTGGCCGCCGTCTACCCGGACATCGGCGGCGGGACGGCCGGGGTCGTCGTCCTCCACTGCGCGCTCGACCACGACGGACGCCTGCGCGCCTGCAAGACCCTCTACGCCAAGCCGACGGATCGGAACTTCGACGCCGCCGCCCTCAAGCTCAGCCGCTTTTTCCGGATGAGGATCGATCCGGGCCGCTTCAAGGGCGGCCAGCCGCTCGCCACCAACGTCACCCTTCGCCTGGCCGCGCCGTTTGGCGACGAGGCGAAGGAGAAGAAGATCGCCGCCCCGTCCTGGCTCACCGGCCTCGATCCGACCGCCGTCACCAAGATGTTCCCCTCCGAAGCGACGGCCAAGGGCCTCACCAGCGGTCTAGGCTATGCCGATTGCGTGGTGGGCGCCGACGGCGCCCTCGCCGATTGCCGACCGGCCGGCGGCGAGCCGGCGGACCTGGGATTCTCCGAGGCGGCGGTCAAGGCCGCGGGCGCGATCCGCCTCAGTCCGTGGACCGACGATGGCGGCCCGGTGGACGGCGCGCCCGTCCGCGTCCCGGTCCGCTTCACTCGAGCCGCCAAGTAGGGCCGCCCCCCGCTCGAATTCAGCCCGGAGGAGGCGCGCGGCGCTCGGGCCGCGGCGAGGCGTGAGCCATGCCGTGGATGTGGTTGAAGCCCGGAGCGGGCTCGCGGCGGAAGTGGGTGGTATCGCCCCGATGCCAGGCATCGCTGTCGCCGGTGCGGTAGAAGAACGCGCCGCTGTTCCAGTAGCCATCGTAGATCGGCCCATAGTAGCCGTCGTAATAGCCGTCGTATTCGAGATCGGCCGTCGGCCCATAGTAGGGTCCGGGTCCCGGGCCATAGACGCCGACCCCATAGTCGGCGCAGCCGGCGATGACCAAGGCGGCCGCGCCGGCGAACATCAAGCTTTTGATTCTCATAACACTTCACTCCCTGCACGGACACTTTCGCGCGGACAGGGAAACGCCGAGGGGCCCCTAAAGGATGCGTGAGGCGCCCTAGTGGCCGCCGGGACCCTCGTAGACACCGGGGGCCAGGCGCTCGCTCTCCGGCCGCTCGTGGCCTGTGGCGAGGACGAAGCGGCGGTCGCAATAGCCGCATTCGACGAAGTCCGCTTCGCCCATCTCCAGCCACACGCGCGGATGGCCGAGCGGCCCGCCGACCCCGTCGCAGGCGACCCGGCGGCTGGTCACGGTGACGACTTCGGGGGCGTCGAAGGACGGGGCGTCGGTCAAGTTTACTCTCGCGTGGCGACGATGCGCGGCCTAGGTATGAGGCGCCACCCGTCCCGTCAATCCGCGCCAAGTCCCCTTCATGACCCTCCCCGAGAATGCGATCGAGGCGCGCGGCCTTTTCAAGACCTATCCGGCCACGCGGACCACGCCGGCCGTGACGGCCCTGAGGGGCGTGGACCTCACCATCCCGCGCGGCGCGATCTTCGGCCTCTTGGGTCCCAACGGGGCGGGGAAGTCCACCTTCATCAACATCCTCGCGGGGATGACGAAGAAGACCGGCGGGACGGTGTCGATCTGGGGCCGC
>DASZKO010000044.1:0-37438 GCA_035605655.1 Caulobacteraceae bacterium
TCGAGCTACGTGGCCTATGTCTCCGAGCAGAACCTGCTGCCGGACGACACCGGCCAGCCGGTCGGCCACCCGCACACTTCGCTGATCTTCGAGAACTTCAAGCCCGGCCGCTACCAGCTCCGCCCGCGCATCACGCACTAATCACGATGATTTGGATCGAACCGATCCAAAATCATGAAACATGATCGATTCTTAGAGTTCGAGCGGATTGCGGGCGGAAAACCGCTTCTCACTTTTCCTAGGCCCGCTCTAGGGGCCAAGTCTCTGCTTCAGTAGCTACGGCGCCAGCGGACGGCGATCTGGGAGTCGCCTTGGCTACCCAACTTGCCGACCAGCGAGAGGCGCTTCTGGACCCGCCACTCGAGCTGGGCCCCCTCGCCTTCCCGCCCGCCCCCGGTGAGCTCGAGGTAAAGCTTGTCGGTGATGTACTTGCCGCCATAGACGGTGGTTCCGGTGATCGCCGAATCGCCCACCGCCAAGCGGTCGAGGTGGGCCAGGCTGCGCAGGCCGCCGATGAGGTCGAAGCCGCCGCCGCCGGCGAGACCCGCCACCGCCGACGCCAACTGGGCCGCTTCGATGCCCGAGAGCTGCGAGGCCGAGGCGCCGAACAGCACCTGGGAGAGGATCTCGTCCTGCGGCAGGGAGGGGCTGGAACTCAAGGTGATGGTCGGCCGCGCCGCGGTGCCGGCGATTTTTATGATCGCCGTGAGACTGGGATCCTCGCGGGTGGCGGTGAGGTCGAGGCGGATGGACTGGGCGGTCGAGCCCAGGGTGATCGACCCGCGGTCGTCGATCTGAAATCTTTGTCCGGCGAAGTTGTAGTCACCGCGCACCACTCGCGCCTTGCCGGTCAGGAGGGGACCCGCCGCCGTGCCACCGACATGGGAGTCGAGGGCCAGTTCGAGATTCAACCCCCGGCCCTTGAGGAAGACCGCGCCGGGGGCGCGGATGGAAACGTCCAGGGCGATGGGCGCCTCGCGCTCGCCGGGACCGGCGACCCGGCCCAGCTGGTCGTCGAGCGCCTCGGGGCGATGGATCTCGACCACCTCCATCGGCGTGACGCCGCTGGCCTGGGGTGGGGTGGGCGAGATCTGGGCCCTGTCGATGGTGAGGGCCCCGGTGAGCTGGACATGGCCGCTGGCGTCGCGATTGACGCTCACATGGCCAGAGGCGAAGGCCTTCATGAGATCGGTGTCGATGAGGCGAAAGCCGGTGAGGTCGGCGCGGAAACTCGAGACTCCATCGCGCTGCAAGCTGGCGCGGCCCGAGCCGGTGACCTGGCCCTTGAGGCCGTCGATGGCGGTGAATCGGCTCACGTCGACGGCGTTGTCGGCGAGGTGGGCGCGCAGGGTGACGTTGACCAGCTTCAGGCCGCTGTCCTCATCCTGGAAGCGGCCGTTGTCGAGGGCGACCTCGCCGACGGCCCGCGGATCGGCGAGGGTGCCGGCGAGGGTTCCGGAGGCGGCGACTTTTCCGGACAGAGTCTCGGCCCCACCCACGGTCAGGTCCCACAGCGGTTTCACCTCGCCGTCGATGGAGAACCGCCCGCTCAACGGGCGATGGTTGACGAGCGCGATGCGGAATGGCTGGGCCGACGCCTCCACAGGCAGGACGACATCCCCCTGAGCCTTCAGTCCGGCGGCATTGCCGAGATGGAAGTCGACGTTCATCGTGCCGCCGACGAGACGGGCGATGATATCCCCGTTGACCGGCGGCTCGCCGCGCAGATCGCGGCCGCTGGCGCCGCTGAGATGGGCGTCGAGCCGGCCGGCGAGATGGACGCCGCGGCCGGCGAGATTGAGCTGGCCACTGAGCTTGCCGACGTAGTCCTCATTGAGGAGCGACATGTCGATGTCGGTGAGGGTCGCCTTGACGCTGGCCGCGCCGGAGAGGTTGGCGACGACGAGGTCGGCGCGCCCGGCGCCGGCGGCGAGGTCGGCGCGGATGGCGACGCCCTGAGGTGAGAGTCTCACCTCGGCGGGGCTCAGGGTGCGCAGATCGGCCCGCCGCACGCGGCCGGCGCCGGAGAAGCTCGCCACATGGTCGGGGCCCTGCTCGATGAGCACGCCGTCACCCTTGATCCGCCACGGGCCACCGGCCGACGGACCGCTGGCGGCCATGCGATAGGGCAGGTGGCGAAGCGGTCCGTCGGCGGTGAAATCAAGGCTCTTGAAGGTCAGGCCATTGCTCCTGAGGCGAGCCTCGCCGGATGTGAGCGAAAGAGAAGCGGTCGGGCCGCCAGTGGCGTCGACGATGCGCGCTCGCCCTTGGACGTGACCCTCGCTGAGCAAGACGCCAGGGCCGGCGGCCAGGATCAGATCGGCGCTCGACGGCTCCCCCTTGCGAAGAGCCAGGGCGCCGGACGCGGTCACCCCGCCGGCATTGACGGACAGATTGGAAAGATCGAGCCCGGCGCCGGCGAAGCGGAAGGCGCTGGCGCCGGCTGCGGGGCCGTAGTCGCTGGCGGCGGTCAGGGCGAAGCGGCCGTCGGCGCCTGTTGGGGCGTGCTGGAAGGTGAGGACGAGGTGGGCGCTCCTCAGCTTCATGCCCGGAACATCGAGGGTGGAGAAATCAGCCAGCAGGTCGGCGCGGGGCGCGTCGAGCGTCCCGGCGATATCTCCCGAGCCCTTGGCGGCGCCGTCGATCTCCACCGGCCCGACCACGAACGGCCCCTTTGCCGACCAGGCGAGCTTGAGACCGATTGTACCATCGTCGCCGAGCATTCCGGACCCGGTGGCCTGGCCGGCGGCGCCGGTGAGGGTGGCGCTCCGCAGGCTGATCGCCTTGCCGCCATAGCTGGCCTGGGCGAGCAGATGCGGCGTGCGGCCGAGCAGACGGTCGGCCTCGGCGAGACCGGCGGCGAAGTTCGCGCCATGGGCGTCCACCGAAAAGGCCCAGGGATCGTGGCCGGCCTGGCGGGCGGTCCAGGCCATAGAGACAAGGCCGCTCGCCCCCGGATGGGCCACGGCCAAGTTGGAGAAGCTCGCCTGACCCTTGAACGACAGATCGCCCAAAAGGCCGCGATCGCCGGTGGCGGTCGCCTTCAGGCCAACGCCCTGAAGGGCCACGCTGCGCATCAGGAGGCGCCCGTCGGCAAAGCGGGTGAGTTCGGCCGAACCGCTCGGGCGCGCGCCCAGCACGGCGGCCAGCACGCCGTGGCCGGCCCCGCCCTGGCCAGCGGGTTTTACGCCGATCAGGAGATCGCGGCCGGCGTTCTCCAGCCGCACCGTCCCTGCGACCCTGGCCAGCACGTAGGGCCCCTCGGCCACATGGTCGATCGCCGCCCCGCCGGTGAGGATCCAATGGCGGCGATCGCCGGTCAGCCGGCCGACGAGCGCGCCCGCCCCCATCCTCGGAAAGCCCAGCAGGCGATTGACGCTCCCGAACCGAGCGTCGACGGCGAGCCCCCCCGGCCCCACGACGCCGGTCCCGATGTTGGCCTGGCCGCGGGCGGTGAAACGGAGATTCTCGGCCGCGAGGAGGAGATTCATGTCGTCGAACCCGCCTGTCACCTGATGGCCGGAGATATCGAAGCGCGCCGTCGGCCCCAACATCGAGCGATAGCCCGCCAGCATGGTGGTGGCGGCCAGGTCGAGGGTTCCCGTCGCCCGGCCTCCGGCCTTGTTCCACTCGGCCGCAATGGAAAGCGGCGTGGCGTTCCCGACCCGGGTGGCGACGAAGACCTGGCCCGTGTCTGCCGAGCCGGCGGCGCGGGCGGTCAGGAAGAAGGGCTGGTCGGCGGCGAGGCCCAGGGAACCGGCAAGCGCCCCGCCCCGGGCCTCCAGGGCGTCTGCCTGGACGCGGAACGTCTTTGAAGGCTCGATATCCACCTTGGCGTTGAGATGGTCTCCGGCGTGGAGACGGCTGAGCGCCACGGCCGAGCCGCGCACCGCGCCCGACCGCTCGAGATCGAGTGATCCGGTGAGGTCATACTCCCCTCTGCGCAGCGCGAAGGCCGGACTCATCTCGACAAGCGCGCGGAGGCTATCGATCTCGATCGAGATCGAGCGCTGGCCGCCACGGCCAGAGCCGATGGTTGGCTGGTGGAGCAGAGCCAGCGATTCGACCCGGGCGCTCTCAATGCGCAGGCGGCGGCCGAAGAGCTCCGTCGGATGCCAGTGGACCGCTACGCCGCGGCCGTCCAGCCATACCCCGTGAGCGTCGGTGATGGTCAGGTGAGCGGCGCGGGGATCGCTCCAGGGATCGCCGGAAAGCCCCTGCAGGCGGACGACGCCGAGAGTTCCCAACGACAAGCCATTGACCCGGTCCACGATGAAGGCGCGGCCCAGCGACGTCGCGGGGCCGAACCGGACCAGAATCACGAGGACGGTGAGCGCGATCGCCCAGCCGAGGAGCCAGAGCCCGGCGCGGCGATCGATTTTCGGCGTGGGGGCAGCCGCGGTCATCTAGAAACTCTGGCCGATGCTGACATAGACCTGAATCGGGGAGTCGCCCTGTCGCGGATTCAACGGGGTGGCGAGATCGAGGCGCAGGGGGCCGAAGCCGAGATCGTAGCGCACCCCCACCCCGACTCCGGTGCTGACATGGCTGAAGTCCGGAGCCGGGGAAGCTCCGACCGAGCCGGCGTCGAAGAAGCCGACCACGCCCCATCTCTGGCTGAGCTTGTGGCGGACCTCGATCGCGGCCTCGGTCAGCGAGAGACCGCCTTCCGGGGTGTTGTCGGACAGGCGCGGGCCCACGGCCTGATAGGCATAGCCGCGCACCGAGCCGCCGCCGCCGGCGTAGAAGCGGCGATCAGCCGGGACATCCGGAATGTTGCCGCCGACGATCGACCCCATGGCGATGCGGCCAGCCAGGACCGTATCACCACCCTTGCCGAACGGCAGGTAGCCGCTCGCCTGGGCCCAGCTCTTCACATAGGCCACCGAGCGAGTGCCGGTGACCCAGGTCGGCTCCAGGCGGACCTGGAAGCGCCAGCCGCGGGTCGGGTCTAGGATGTCGTTGGATTTGTCCAGGGAGAAGGCGACGAGGCCGGTGGGGATGAGCAGATTCAGATGTTCGCCGACCGGCGTCCCTTCCGGATTGATGGCGTCTTCCTCGGCAAGTGAGACGTAGTCGAAATAGCCGCCCAGGGTGAGGAAGGTCGTCTTGCTCCAGTGCCGCTCGACCGCCAGGCGCACGCCGCCGCCGGCGTCATCGTAGGCCGGGGTGCGCTCGTTCAAGGCGTCGATACCGGCCTTCAGGGTCTGGTCGGGGCGGCGCCAATCAGGCAAGTCGAGCTCGAGATCGAGGACCTGCTGGATGTCATAGAGCCGGGCGGTGAGAGTGGTGGTGTCAGCCACGCCCAGCAGGTTGTAGTGGATCCACTTGGCGTCGACGCCGGAGCCTTCGATGGTCGAGTAGGCGCCGAAGCTCGAGCCGCCCATGGCGACCGCGGCGTTGAAGCCAGCCCCGGCGGTCGTCGAGAGCGCGGCGCCCAGCTCGATGGTCCGCGGCGGGCGGTCTACGAGGGTCACGACAATCGGGCGACGGCCGTTTGTGATGGCGGAAGCCGGGGCCAGGGTGGCGGAGGCCGATTCGTACACGCCCGTCTCGGTCAGTCGGCGTTCGAGAAGGGTGAGTTTGTCCGGATCGTAGATATCGCCGGGACGCCAGGGGGCCAGGGTGCGCAGCCAGGCAGGCTTGGTGCGGCCCCTCGATTTGAGCCTCAGATCGCCAAACCGGATGAGATCGCCCGAGGCCAAGCGGAAGATCGGGGCGACGGTTTGGCTGGCGTGGTCGACGATCACCTGGCGCGGACGGGCCTCGGCGTCGGCGTAGCCCCGCTTGGTGAGGGCGGCGACCGCCCGCGTCTCGGCCGCCACGATGTCGGCCGCCCGGCCGGGTGCGCCTGGCGCCAGCCCGAGGGCGGCGCGGGCCTTGTCGGCGGCCGAAGCTGCCGGCGCCGGCCCCATCCATTCGATGGCCGGGGCGGCGAGAACGAAACGTCGTCCCGGCGCGACCGTGACGAAGGCCCGCGGCGGATCGGCCTCGGAGACATCGGCGGTGACAACGGCTTCGTAATAGCCCTCCGAGCGGAGCAGGGCGGTGGCGTTGGCGGCGGAATCGCGCGCCCGGCGGCGGGCTTCGACGCGGCTCTGTGGCGCGGACTTCACCTCGCCGATGGCGCGGGCGATATCGCCGCGAAGGGCCTTGTCGAGATCGCCGTTGAGGGCGGCGATGGGCTCGGCGGCGCGGGCGGAGGCGGCAAGACAGGTCAGCACGATGACCAGGGCCAGATCGGTGCGTTGCAACAAATCGATTCCCGCGGCGCCCCACCCCTCTTAAGCGGACCGGCGGCGCCTGTCACCCGCGCGAGCGGCGCCCAATCGATAGGCGCCCACCGATTAGCGATGGACCGGCGGCTTGCGGTTTGCGGGCGGGCGTGGACATGTAGGGGTTGAGCCAAGGAGCCCGCCCACGCCGAGTCCGGTCAGCCAGAAAGCCTCGCCGCCGCCGCAACCGGCCTATCGGGCCGGCGAGGCCTATGACGAGATGTTCGCGCCCGATGGGGTGACGCGGGCCCACTATCGCCTGCTCGATCAGGATATCCACGCCCTGGGCGCCCAGGCCCTGGCCGACCGTCAGAAGACCCTAGAGCGATCTTTCCTGCTGCAGGGGATCACCTTCACCGTCTATGGAGCGGGGAGCGCCACAGAGCGGATCATCCCCACCGATCTCTTCCCGCGGATCATTCCGGCCGCCGAATGGGCGGTAATCGAGACCGGCCTCATCCAGCGCCTCAAGGCCCTCAACCTTTTTCTGGCCGACATTTACGGCGAGCAGAAGATTCTCGCCGACGGAATCATCCCGCGCGACCTCATTCTCGGATGCCCGGCCTATCGCCGGCAGATGAAGCACCTTTTCGTGCCTCACCAGGCCTATGTGAACGTCTGCGGCAGCGACCTCGTTCGCGGCCAGGACGGAGCGTTCTTCGTCCTCGAGGACAACCTTCGGGTGCCGTCGGGGGTCTCCTACATGCTGGCCAACCGCGACGCCTCGCGACGGACCTTCCCCAACACATTCCGCGAAGCCGGGGTGAGGCCGGTGGAGCGCTATCCGGACCTGCTGCTTTCGACGCTCAAGAGCATGGCAGAGCGGCCCGATGCGCAGGTCGTGGTCTTGACGCCGGGCGTCTACAACGCGGCCTATTACGAGCACGCCTATCTCGCCCGCCTGATGGGCGTGCCGCTCGTCGAAGGGCGCGACCTGACCGCCCACGACAACCGGGTCTATATGCGCACCACCGCCGGCCTGCGCCCTGTCGACGTCATTTACCGTCGGGTCGACGACGATTTCACCGATCCCCTCGCCTTCCGCCACGAGTCCTCGTTGGGCGTGGCCGGACTATTCAACGCCTACCGGGCCGGCCAGGTGGTGATCTGCAACGCCCCCGGAACCGGGGTGGCCGACGACAAGGCGGTCTACGCCTATGTCCCCTCGATCATCCGCTACTACCTCGACGAGGACGCCATCCTCCCCAACGTGAAGACCTTCCTGTGCCGCGAGAGCGCACAGCTCTCCCACGTGCTGGCCAATCTCGACAAACTGGTGGTCAAGGCCGTGGGGGCGTCCGGCGGTTATGGGATGCTGGTCGGACCGCACGCCTCGAAAGCCGAGCGCGAGGCTTTCGCCGAGGCCCTCAAGGCCGATCCGGAGAACTACGTCGCCCAGCCGACCATCCAGATCTCCACCGCGCCTTGCCTGATGGATGGGCACATCGAACCCAGGCATGTGGATTTGCGCCCCTTCATTCTTTCCGGAGAGAAGGTGGTCGTGACCCCCGGCGCCCTGACCCGGGTGGCGCTGAGGCGCGGCTCCCTGGTGGTCAATTCCAGCCAGGGCGGCGGCTCCAAGGACACCTGGGTGCTCGCCCCCTCTCCTGCGAAACTCGAAGCCCCATGATGCTCGCCCGGGTCGCCGACAGCCTCTATTGGCTCGGCCGCTACGCGGAGCGGGCCGAGCACATGGCCCGCCTGGCGGTTGTGATGCTCAACGCCACCCTCGACCGGACCGACGCCGCCGACCAGGCGGCCAGGATCGCCCTGGCGGCGGTGGCCCGCGGCGCCGCCACCGAATTCGCCGACGCCCAGGCCGCGGCGAGGGTTTTGGCGCTCGATCGGGAAAGCGCCGCCTCGGTGGTCGCTTCCCTGGCCAGCGCGCGGGAAAACGCCCGCCAGGTCCGCGACCAGATCACGACCGAATCCTGGGAGCAGCTGAATTTTCTCTACTTGCGGGCGACCGGCATCGCCGCCGAGGCCGCCTTCGCCGCCGATGCCCCCGACTTCCTGCAGCGGATCATCGCCGACCTGCATCAGTTCAAGGGCGCGGCCGAGGCGACGATGAGCCACGGCGAGGGCTGGCGCTTCATGCTCACCGGAGTCTACATCGAGCGCGCCCAACTGATGGCCCAGCTTTTGAAGGTGTGCTTCGGCGGGGGCCGCGGCGGCCCCATCGACGATCACGTCGCCCAGGTCAGCCTGCTGCGCATGGCCTGCGCCCTGGAACCTTACCTGCGGGTCTACACCGCCGACATCAACGCCCGGCTGATCCTCGAATTCCTGATGTTCGACGAGGATTTCCCACGCTCGATCCGCTTCTCCACCGAGCGCATTCAGGAATATCTGGCCCATCTGTCGGCGGGGCGGGATCTCGGCCGCCACGATCCCCTGCGCCTGGCCGGGCGGCTCAATGCGCGCCTCACCTATGCCGACATCGACGAGGTCGAGGGCGGCGGCGCGGGGCCCTTGCTGGCGGCGGTGGTCGAGGCGTGCATCGCTGTCGACAAGGCGATCCATGAAACCTTCGTGGCCTATCCCATCGAAATGAGGCTGCCGGCCTGATGCTCTTCGAGGTCCGCCACGTCACCCAGTACCACTATGACGAGCCGGTGCGCGAAAGCGTCATCGAAGTGCGCATGCAGCCGCGCAAGTCCGGCGGCCAGGGCCTGGTCAGCTTCGACCTCGAGATCGAGCCGGCCGCCCAGGTGCTGAGCTACGCCGACAGCTGGGGCAACGCCGTCCATCACTTCGACATTCCCCACAGCCATCAGCGCCTGGAGATCATCGCGCGCTCGGTAGTGGAGACCTTTCATCGCGCCGACCCGCCGGCGGCGGTCGCCATGGACGAATGGGAAAGCCTGGGGAGCGAGGCGGTGCGCGGCGAGGCTTGGGATTTCCTTTCCTTTGGCGGCCTGGTGACCGAGTCGCCTCTCCTTGCCGAGTTCGTCGAGGGGCGCAAACTCGGCGAACTCAAACGCGCCGATCCACTCACCGCCTTGCGCCGGCTCAACAGGATTGTCTACGACGCCTTCGACTACGAGGCCGGGATCACCGACGCCGACAGTCCGATCGATCATGCCCTCGCCGAGGGCCGCGGCGTGTGCCAGGACTTCGCCCACATCATGATCGCCGTCGCCCGGGGTTGGGGCGTGCCGGCCCGCTATGTCTCGGGCTATCTGTTCACCGACGAGCACGACCGCTCGACCTCCGGGGCGACCCACGCCTGGATCGAGGTCTTCCTGCCATCTCTGGGCTGGATCGGCTTCGATCCGACCAACGACGCCATGACCGGCGAGCGCCACCTGGCGGTGGCGATCGGTCGCGACTATTCCGACGCCCCGACCTCGCACGGGGTGTTCAAGGGCGACGCGGAAAGTCATCTGAGCGTCGGGGTTTCGGTTCGCAAGACCACTGAGCGCGCCAGCCAGCCGGAGCACCTCAGGATGGGCGCTCCGGCGCTCGCCGCCGCCCGCCGCCACGCCTCCCGCGCCGATATGCTGGAGCGCCAGCAGCAGCAGTAGCCATGATCGAGCCTGTCGCCGAAATCGCCGCCGCCGTGGCCTGCCTCGATGATTTCATGGCCGCCTTCAACGCCCGCGACCTCGCCGCCTTCGAGGCGACGTTCAACTTCCCCAGCGTGCGACTGGCCTCGAACACTCTGGCGATCATCGAGGCGGGCTATCACAAGCCCGAGATGTTCGAGCGCGGTCCACTCAGCGACTGGAAGTATTCGGCCTGGGATCGCCGTGACGTCATCCACGCCGGCCCCGACAAGGTCCACATCGACACCCGCTTCACCCGTTATCGCGCCGACGGTTCGGTGATCGGCGGATTCGATTCGATCTATGTGGTGACCTGCGAGAACGGCCACTGGGGGATCAAGGCCAGATCGAGCTACGCGCCGTGAGGAGCCCCTAGACCGACAGCAGGCGGCCGAAGAAAGACCGGTAGCGCTGGAGCGCGAGGCGCAGATCCTCGGTCGACACGTCGTCGCCACGATCCCACGCGGCTTCCAGCCGGGACCGCTCCGAAGCGAAGATGTCGGCCAACCGGGTCATGGCCTCGGCGACGAGGCTGTCGGCCTCCCGTACAGCCGTGCGCGGCTCGTCGACAAATCCCGCCTGGACATCGTCCCAGCGCCCGCGAAAGCCCTTGGCTTCGTCGCCGGCGAACAAAGGCGTCCGCGCGCCGGCCTCGGACGGCTCGGCCGCAACTTCGCCGCCGCCGTTGCCCCTGGCGGACTGCGAACCGCCTTGGTGTTTCACGCCTGCGAGGTCGGCCGTCGAGACCTCCTTGGACGTTTCGACTGTGCCCGGCGTGGCGTCGGACGGACGGGTCTGATCATCATTCATGGGCTTCGGCCTTTTCCTTCTCCGTTCGGGGTTGATCGGACGCCGGATCGGCCACCAGCTCGTCGAACAGCCGCCGATAGTTGAGCATCGCTCCGCGGCGATCCTCGGTGCCGACGTCGCCTCCGCTCTCGCGAACAGCCATGGCGTGGGCGTCGCGGTAACTCTGGACGACCACCGGATGATCGACGGAGAGATCGGCCGACTGCTGGTCGAAATCGGCGACCGGATAGCCGCGGACGCTCATCACCTCGCCGAGCAGGGTGTCGGCGTCGGCCAGGGCCCGGCCGGGGTCATCGACGAACTGGGCCTGAACATGGCGCCAACGCTCGGTGAAACGCTCGCGGTCGGTCGGCGTGAGTGGTTTGAGATCGAACTTCTTGACCCGCTTTTCACGGTCGTGAAGCTGAGCCTCGGCTTTGCTCTTGGCCCCGATCTCCTCCACGACCCGGTCGTACTCGGGGCCGAAATTCGATTTCAGCCGGGCCGAGCTTTGCCTGCGATATACGAGGAAGCCGATGACGAGGACGGCCACCACGACGAGGCCGATGATGATCAGGGTTGTGGTCTGCATGTCTGCCTCGCCTGCCGCGTAAGCCACCACCGACCAGGCCCTTACAACGACCGAGGTCGCCCTTTGTTGCCGGAATGGGCGCCGATTGCGCGGGCGGAGGCCGGCGAGCGCCGGCAGGCGATGGTGGGCCGGGTGGGGATCGAACCCACGACCACTCGATTAAAAGTCGGGTGCTCTACCTCTGAGCTACCGGCCCCAAAGCGGCGCGGACCATAAGCGCTGACCACGCGGCGGCCAATCCCTGTGACGCCATGGCGCCTTGCCGTCGCCATAGAGGGATCGTTAATCATTGCGTCATGATTACGCCCTTGATCGATCGCGCCCTCGCCGCCTCCTTGCTAGCCGCGATCGCGGCGCCGTGCGCGGCCCAGTACTACGAGCCGGCGTGGTCGCCGCCATACCCGGCCTACGGTTACGCGCCGCCGCGCCAGCCCTACCGTTATCCGCCCGATTATCGCTACGCACGACCTTACAGGAACGACCGCTACGAGAATGAGGGCGCCTATAGGCCGGCCCGGCCGTGGCGCGACGAGCAGGCCTACCGCCCGGCCTACGGCTACGGCTACCAACGCCCGACATCCCCCGCCCAATACCAGCCCCGGGACTGGGGCTCGCAGGACCCGTATTCGACGGCGCCACAGGTCCAGCCCCAGGCCGCGTACCAGCCCCAGCCGCAACCGGCCTATCAGCCGCGGCCTCAGACTGCGTACCAGCCTCGGCCGGACTACCGCCCTCAGGCCGTCGACCCGGCCACTCAGGACGGCCAGGGTCGGCTGCTCAGCCCCGGCCAGGACGGCTCGAAGGACCTCGCCTCAGCCGCCAGCGCCCCGCTGCACGATCTCAACCTCACCCGTCAGACAATTCCGCCGGTGCTGATGGCCGCCCTGGCCGATCCCTACGCCGCCCCGCCGGCCACCGACTGCCCCACCCTCGCCGCGGCGGTGGACGAACTGACCGTGGCGCTGGGTCCGGACTACGACACTCCGCGGCCTTCCCAATCCAAGGGGGTGGCCGACAGCGGCGGTCTGGGTCTGGCCCTGGTGCACGGAGCGGCGGCCAGCCTGCTGCCTTATGACGGCCTGGTGAAGCACCTCACCGGAGCCAGTCAGCATGACGAGAAAATCATCCGCGCCCTGGCCGCCGGCGGCGCCCGGCGGGCCTACCTCAAGGGCCTGGGCGAGGACCGCCATTGCGCCGACGGAGCCTCGCCGCGCCACCAGATCGGCCCGGCCGCCGCCCGCGAAGACGATCGCTGGCGTCCGAAATATCCGATCTGGTGGGATCGGGCGGGGTAGCCAGTACAAGACTCCGTATTCGACCTCCACGACCCGGCCGCGGCCAGGCTCAAAGCGCCTAGCTCGCGGACAGCGAGTCCTGGCTGTGAAATGATTGGCGCAGGGCGGCCAGCCGTCCTTCGCGGATGGCGGCGCGCAGGTCGGCCATCAGGGTCTGGAAATAGGCCAGGTTGTGCCATGAAAGCAGGACTTGGCCGAGGATCTCCCCCGACTTGAAAAGATGGTGCAGGTAGGCCCTCGAGTAGTCGCGGCTGGCTGGACAATCGATGCGTCCATCGAGCGCCGAGTCGTCGTCGGCGAAGCGGGCGTTCGACAAATTGAACACCCCCTCCGACGTCCAGGCTTGGCCATGCCTTCCCGAGCGCGTCGGCAAGACGCAGTCGAACATGTCCACGCCGCGGGCCACGGCCTCGACGATATCGACCGGCTTGCCGACCCCCATCAGGTAGCGTGGCCGCTCGGGCGGCAGCAGGCCGGGGGCGTAGTCGAGCACCTCGCACATCGTCTCGTGGCCCTCGCCCACCGCCAGGCCGCCGATGGCGTAGCCGTCGAAGCCGATCTCGACGAGACGCTCGGCCGATTCCCGGCGCAGAGCTTCGAAGGTCGAGCCCTGCTGGATGCCAAACAGGGCCTGGCTCTCGCGGGTCCCGAAGGCCTGTTTGCACCTCGCTCCCCAGCGCGCGGAAAGGCGGACGGCCTCGCCGGCGCGGGCTTCGGAAGTCGGAAAGGCGACGCATTCGTCGAGCTGCATGACGATGTCGGCGCCCAGCAGGTCGGCCTGGATTTCGATCGAGCGCTCGGGCGAGAGCCCATGGCGCGTCCCGTCGATGTGGCTCTGGAACGTGACCGCCTCTTCGCTCACCTTGGCGATCTTGCTCAGCGACATGACCTGGAAGCCGCCGGAATCGGTGAGGATCGGCCCTGGCCAGCGCATGAAGCGGTGCAGGCCGCCGAGCCGGGCGATCCGTTCGGCGGTGGGGCGCAACATCAGGTGATAGGTGTTGCCGAGCAGGACCTGGGCCCCCGTCTGGCGGACCTGATCCACCGTGAGGGCCTTGACCGTTCCGGCCGTTCCCACCGGCATGAAGGCGGGGGTGTCGATGATCCCGCGTGATGTGGTGAGCCGCCCGGCCCGCGCCGCGCCGTCGACCGCGGAGATGGTGAAGCCGGGGACCGCCATCTAGGGCCGCCAGATCAGAGAGGCGTCGCCATAGGAATAGAACCGGTAGCCGCCCTCGATGGCGTGGGCGTACGCGCGGGCCATGACGTCGATACCCGCGAAGGCGCAGACCAGGACGTAGAGGGTCGACCTCGGCAGATGGAAGTTGGTCATCAGGGCGTCGGCGGCGCGGAATTCGTAGCCGGGGGTGATGAAAAGGCGTGTCTCGCCGGCGAACGGGTGAATGGCGCCGTCCGCGCCGACCGCGCTTTCGAGCAGGCGCAGGCTGGTGGTGCCGACGGCGACGATCCGCCCGCCGGCGGCGCGGGTGGCGTTCAGCGCGGCGGCGGTGGCCGCGGAGATCTCGCCATATTCGGGATGCATGCGGTGGTCGGCGATGGACTGGGTCTTCACCGGCAGGAAGGTTCCGGCCCCGACATGCAGGGTGACGAAATGGGCGCCGATTCCGGCCTCGGCGAGACGCTGAAGCAAGCCCGGCGTGAAGTGCAGGCCGGCGGTGGGAGCGGCGACCGAACCGGCGAGACGGGCGTAGACGGTCTGGTAGTCCTCGCGGTCGCGGTCGTCCTCGGCCCGCCTCCCGGCGATGTAGGGCGGCAGGGGCATGAGCCCCCGCTCGACGATGGCGTCGTCTAGGTCCGCCCCGGCGAGATCGAACTCGAGCATCGCCTCGCCCGCCTCGCCGCGCGCCGCGACGGTGGCGTCCAGCGCGCCCAGCAGACAGGCCCGGTCACTCATCTCGCCAAAGACGATGCGGTCACCGACCGCCAGCCGCTTGGCCGGCTTGACGAAAGCCGCCCACCGCGAGGGCGACAGCCGTCGGTGCAATGTGGCCTCGATACGGGCCACGGAGCCATCGCGCCGGCGCATCCCGCGCAGGCGGGCCGCAATCACCTTGGTGTCGTTGAACACCACCGCATCGCCGGGCCGAAGCAGGCTCGGGAGGTCGGCCACCACGCGGTCGGCCAGGACCCCGCCCGGGCTCACCTCCAGGAGGCGGGCGGCGTCGCGCGGGGCGACCGGACGAAGGGCGATGCGGTCGGCCGGCAGATCGAAATCGAAGTCGGCGAGCTGCATTGACCGGCGTGTGGCCCGGCTCAGGCCGGCGCCACCCTCATCGAGACGATCTTGCCGGGGGCGCGCGGCGGCTCGCCCTTGGGAAGGGCGTCGACGTGCTCCATGCCGGAAGTCACCTCGCCCCAGACCGTGTACTGATTATCCAGGAACCGGGAATCGGCCAGGCAGATGAAGAACTGGCTGTTGGCGGAATGGGG
The DNA here is from genome assembly GCA_035605655.1 of Caulobacteraceae bacterium. Classification (GTDB taxonomy): domain Bacteria; phylum Pseudomonadota; class Alphaproteobacteria; order Caulobacterales; family Caulobacteraceae; genus Acaudatibacter. The sequence goes on from DASZKO010000044.1 coordinate 14,951, forward strand.
ATTCGACGTGCGGGCCATGGAGCAGACCCCGCGCTTGTGCGGCGCGCTCGAAAACTCCGCCGGCAGATTGGGCTTCTGGGACCCGCCGCCGCCGGTCCCGGTCGGATCGCCGCCCTGGGCCATGAATCCGTCGATCACCCGGTGAAAGACCACGCCGTCGTAGAAACCCTCCTCGGCCAGTTCCTTGATCCGGGCGACGTGGCCGGGGGCGAGGTCCGGGCGCAGGCGAATAGTCACCTCGCCGGTGGGCAGGGTCATGATCAGATTTTCGCTCATCGGTTGGTTTCCTACCTACCTGGGTTGGGTGACTTGGCTGGGAAGGTCCAGATCGCAGGCAGACAGGCCGACGACCTTCTCGGCCCGCACGCGGGCGACCTCGGCCTGGAACCACGCCCCGCGCGGATCGATGACGCGCACCGCCGGTCTCTGGGCCGGCGGCAGATCTGACAGGACGCGGACGGTGAGCATCTTGTCCTGCGGCGGGGCGACCGGCTCGCCGGTCTTGATCGCCCGCACGACATCCATGCCGGCGATCACGCGACCTGCGGCGGTATATTTCTGATCGAGATTGGCGTTGCTGCTCCGCATAAGGAAGAACTGGCTGTTGCCGCTGTTCGGATCCTGCGCCCGGGCCATGCCGACGACGCCGGCGCAATAGGTGACGTAAGCCTCGACCCTGTGGTCGGCGGTCATGGCGGCCAGATCGAGAGTCTGGCTGGCCACCGGCATGGGGCCGATGAAGCCGGTTTGGCGGCCCGCGCCGGAGTCGATGGCCACCATCGGCGTGTCGCTGCCCAGCCGGAAGGTGAATTCGGCCGGCAGATCCGGTTTCGCCGAGCCGCCCGCGCCGGTATCGGTGGGGTCACCGGTCTGATCCATGAAGTCGTCGATCACCCGGAAGAAGGCGCGGCCGTCATAGAATCCAGCCTTGGCCAGCTCGCGAATCCGGGCCGCCGACTGAGGCGCGGCGATGGGGGCGAGCTCGACGAGGATGCGCCCCTTGGTCGTGTCGATGACGAGGACGTTGGCGGGATCGGGGGTGCGCCAGTCGGCGGCGGTGGGGCCGGGCGGAGGGACGGGGGGCGCGGCGAGCGCCGGCGCCGCCAGGGCGAGCATGGCCGCCGCGGCGCCCAGGATCAGGGGGATCTTCATCCGCGTCGGCCTAGCGAAGCGCGCCGCTGCTTGCAACCGTGGCTTAGGATGAGGCGTGTTTGTGGGCGAACTTGGCGGCCAGGCGAGCGGCGACGCCCTGGGGGACAAAGCGGCTGATGTCACCGCCCATGGCGACGATATCCTTGACCAGGCGCGAAGCCACCGCCTGGTGACGCGGATCGGCCATCAGGAAGACCGTCTCTATGTCGCGGTCGAGCTGCTGGTTCATGGCGGTCATCTGGAATTCGTACTCGAAGTCGGCCACGGCGCGCAGGCCCCGCACGACGATCTGGGCCCCCACCTGGCGGGCGAACTGAATGGTCAGGTTGTCGAACGGCAAGACCTCGATCTCGGCGATGTGGCCGCAGACGACGGTTTCCTCGCGGATGATCTCGACCCGCTCTTCGAGACTGAATACCGGCGCCTTGGAGGCATTGACCGCCACCCCGATGACCAGCTTGTCGACCAGCTTGACGGCCCGGCCGATGATGTCGAGGTGGCCGTTGGTCGCCGGATCGAAGGTGCCCGGATAAAGTCCGACGCGGTGCATGAGGCCTCCTTCAGCTCGGCGCGGTTTCAGTGGGATCGTCCGTCGCCTCGTCATCGACATCGTCATCGACGGCGCCATCCTCGCCCTCGAGGCGCTCGACCGAGACGACGTGCTCTTCCTCGGCGGTGCGGAAGATGGTGACGCCCTGGGTATTGCGCCCGGCGATGCGGATCTGGGCCACCGGCACGCGGATCAACTGGCCCTGGTCGGTGACCAGGAGAATCTCGTTGGCGTCCTGGGCCGGGAAGGAGGCGACCAGCCGGCCGCCGCGCTTGGAAAGATCCTGGGCGATCAGGCCCTGGCCGCCGCGATTGGTGCGCCGGTAGTCGTAGGCCGACGTCCGCTTTCCGAAGCCTTCCGAGGAGACGGTGAGGACGAATTCCTCGGCCGCCGCCAGCTCGGCGATCCGCTCGGGGGGAAGGGAGATGAGACTTTCGGCGGACTCCTCCTCCTCATCCTGCGCAGGCGCGGCGGCGGCTTCCTCGGCATCGCCGCTGGCGGCGGCGCGCAGCGCGGTGGCCTGCTTGAGATAGGCGACGCGCTCGGCGGGGCTGGCGGCGACGGCGCGGAGGATGGCCATGGAGATGACGCTATCGCCGCCGGCCAGGCGGATGCCGCGCACGCCGGTGGAATCGCGGCCGCGGAAAACCCGAACGTCACTGACCGGGAAGCGGATGCAGCGGCCAAGTGCGGTGCTGAGGAGCACGTTCTCCTCGGCCCGGCAAAGGCCCACGCCGATGATCGAGTCGCCCTCGTCGAGCTTCATGGCGATCTTGCCGCCCCGGTTGATCTGGACGAAGTCCGACAGCTTGTTGCGGCGCACGCCCCCCGAGCGGGTGGCGAACATCACATCCCAGTCCTCCCAGACACTCTCGTCCTCCGGCAGGGCCAGGATGGACGTCATCGTCTCGCCCAGCTCGATGGGAAAGAGGTTGATGAAGGCCTTGCCGCGCGAGGTCGGGGTTCCCAGCGGCAGACGCCAGACCTTGAGCTTGTAGGCTTTCCCTCCGGAGGAGAAGAACAGCATCGGCGCGTGGGTCGAGGCGGAAAACACCCGGGTGACCGCGTCCTCTTCCTTGGTCGACATGCCCGAGCGGCCCTTGCCGCCGCGGTGCTGCAGCCGGTAGGTGGTCAGGGGCGTGCGCTTGACGTAACCGCCGTGAGTGACGGTGATCACCATTTCCTCGCGGGCGATCAGATCTTCGTCCTCGACGTCGGCGTCGCCCTCGACGATGGCGGAGCGGCGCGGGACCGCGAAGGCCTCACGAACCTCGACGAGTTCGCCGCGGACCACGGCCATGATCGCTTCGCGGGAAGAGAGCAGATCCAGGTGCGCGCGGATGGCCCCGGCCAGCTCCCGGGCCTCTTCGAAAATCTCGTCGCGGCCGAGGCCGGTGAGACGCGAGAGGGTGAGGGCGAGAATGGCCCGGGTCTGCTCGTCGGTGAGCCGGACCTTGTCGCCGGCCACGACCACGGTGCGCGGGTCGGCGACCAGATGGATGAGCTCGATCATGTCGCCGATCGGCCAGTCCTGGCCGACCAGCCGCTCGCGGGCCTCGGCCGGGTCCTTGGACGAGCGGATGATGTGTATGACCTCGTCGATATTGGCCACGGCGATGGCGAGACCGACCAGGACGTGGGCCCGGTCGCGGGCCTTGGAGAGCTCGAAGCGGGTGCGGCGGACCACCACCTCCTCGCGAAAGGCGATGAACACCTCGAGCATGGCCCTGAGGCCCATCTGCTGAGGCCGACCGTGATTGAGGGCCAGGGCGTTGACCGCGAAGGCGCTCTGCAGCGGGGTGAAGCGGTAGAGCTGATTGAGGACCACCTCGGCGTTGGCGTCGCGCTTCAGTTCGATCACCACGCGCATTCCGGTGCGGTCGCTCTCGTCGCGCAGGTCGGCGATGCCCTCGACGCGCTTTTCCCGGACCAGGTCGGCGATCCGCTCGACCATGGCCGCCTTGTTCACCTGGTAGGGAATGGCGGTGATGATGATCGCATCGCGGCCCTGGCGAATCTCCTCGATGCTCGCCACCCCGCGCACGATTACCGAGCCGCGGCCGGTCATCAGGGCCAGGCGAGCCCCCGTGCGGCCGATGATCTCGCCGCCCGTGGGGAAATCCGGACCCGGAACAAGATCCAGGAGATCGTCGTGGGCGATGTCGGGTGTGTCGATGAGGGCCAGGCAGGCGTCGATGATCTCGCCGAGGTTGTGCGGCGGGATGTTGGTCGCCATGCCCACGGCGATGCCGCTGGCCCCGTTGACGAGCAGGTTGGGAATGCGGGCCGGCAGGACGGCCGGCTCGGTCTCCTTGCCGTCGTAGTTCTCGCGGAAGTCCACCGTGTCCGCGTCGAGGTCGGCCAGCAGCGCCATGGAAGCGCGGGTGAGGCGGCATTCGGAATAGCGCATGGCGGCCGGCGGATCGTTGTCCACCGAGCCGAAGTTGCCCTGGCCGTCGATGAGCAGCAGGCCCATCGAAAAGGGCTGGGCCATCCGCACCAGGGTGTCGTAGATCGAGAGGTCGCCGTGCGGGTGGTACTTGCCCATCACGTCGCCGACCACCCGGGCCGACTTGACGTAGGACCGATCGGGCGTGTGGCCCTGCTCGTTCATCGAATAGAGGATGCGCCGCTGCACCGGCTTGAGCCCGTCGCGCACATCCGGCAGGGCGCGGCTGACGATGACGCTCATCGCGTAGTCGAGGTAGGAGCGGCGGACCTCTTCCTCGATGGAGATCGGCGTCACGGCGCCGCGCCGGCCATCGTCGGGCGGCAGGGGGGTCTCGTCGGTCAAGGCGGGGTTTCAGCGCTCAGAATCGGACACCGAGCGTCCTTGCCGTCATCCTATCAGCGCGGCGCGCGAAACACCACAAACTGCGGCGCTTTTTCGCACTTGCGGAAAGGTGGGGCGGGTGGGTTCAGAAGGGGATTTCGTCGTCGAGATCGGCGGTGAAATCTTCCTTGGGACCGGAGCGAGGCGCGCTCGCATAGCCGCCGGCGTCGTCGGGCCGGCCGGCGCCCTCGCCACGCCCATCGAGCATGGTCAGCTCGCCGCGGAATTTCTGTAGCACCACCTCGGTGGAGGATTTCTCCGCCCCCGACTGATCGGTGTATTTGCGGGTCTGCAGGGCGCCTTCGATATAGACCTTGGAGCCCTTCCGCAGGTAGTTCTCGGCGACCTTCACCAGATTGTCGTTGAAGATCACCACCCGGTGCCACTCGGTGCGCTCCTTGCGTTCGCCCGAGGCGCGATCGCGCCAGGTCTCGGACGTGGCGAGGTTGAGGTTGGCCACCCGATCGCCTGAATTCAGAGTGCGGATTTCCGGGTCGCGGCCGAGATTTCCGACCAGAATGACCTTGTTGATGCTGCCCGACATTGCGGCGCTCCCTTTGCTTGCCCGGCGACCCATCGCGCCGGAATCCGGGGCCGACCCTAGCACGCCCCCCGCGTCGTGCAAGCGCTGGTGTTCTATTTTTGTTCCGGCGGCGGCGGCGGCATGGCCCCCGGGATCGCCAGGCGCTGGTCGCCGGTGCGGACCATGAAGGGATAACGGAAGCCGTTGAGCGTGGACGAGGTGAACGCCCCTTCCCGCTGCAGGAACAGGAACTGGCCCTGATAGGCCCCCGCGGTGAGATCGCCCTGCGGCACGCCCAGACCAAGGAAGCTGAGGCGCATTTTCTCGAGTTCGGCGGCGCAGTGCTCCAGATCGGGGACGCCGGTCTTGAGCACGTTGAACTTGAGCGCCGCATGCGGCGGCTGCACGAGGTGCCAGCACACGCCGCGGTCGGTGGGCGCCTCGAGCTGCTTCTCGCATCCGGCCAGGATTATCGCGAGGCCGGCGGCCAGCCAGACGAGATTTCGGTATCGCATCGCCATCGCTTTCATCCCACCGCCGGAATGGCGCAGCCTTTCTGTTGCTGGACAAGAGGCCTGAAGGAGGCGTTGTCGACGCTGGTTTCGACCCGCCCGGCCACCAGGCGCAAGGTGTGGTCGCCCCAGCGGCCGTAGGCGGCCGTGCCGGGAGCCGCGCAATGTCCGGCGTAGAGGGTCTGGACGCAGGCGTTGAGGCTCATCGCCGCCGTCTCCCGCCGCCAGCCGCCGCCGCCGTAGCGCCAGCAGGCCAGGGCTTCGGCCGCGCCCGAGACATCCGCCTCGGTGACACTTTCCTCTGCGGCCGGATTGGCTTGCGCCCTCGTCGCCTCCGGGGCAGGCGGCGGCAGCGGGGTGAGGTCGACGGACGATGCCGCCCCAGCGGCGAGAGACCCGCTGGCGTCGAGGCCGACGTCCATCGCGCCGGTGGCGACTCCGTTCTTGTTGGCGCACTCGGCGATGGGCATCTCCCCGACCAGCTTGCCGCCGACGAAGCAGCGCAGCGCCCGGCCCGGCGTCAGCTTCAGGTCATCCTCGCGGCCCGTCTGGACCAGCAGGCCGCCCTCCGAAGCCGGGGCCGCCTGCTCCTCGTCGTCCGACTGGTGCATGGCCACCTCGAAAGCGATGACCAGCCCGGCCACGAGAGCCAGGGCCGCCCCGCCCAGGGCGATCACGCGCCGATCCTTGAAGATGTCCATGGGGCGCTCTTTGAAGCGTCAGACGTGGCTATTTGAAGCGGTAGGTGATCCGGCCCTTGGAAAAATCGTAAGGGGTCATTTCCACCAGGACCTTGTCGCCGGCCAGCACCCGGATGCGGTTCTTGCGCATCTTGCCGGCGGTGTGGGCGATGATTTCGTGGTCGTTTTCCAGCTTCACGCGGAAGGTCGCGTTGGGCAGCAGTTCGCTCACCGTGCCCGGCAGTTCGAGAAGATCTTCTTTCGCCATCGAGTTCCTCTGGCTGTTTCTGGCGGCGAGCATAGCAACGCGGCCGGTTGAGGTCGATGGGCGCGGGGAGTATCGCCCGGATATGACTTTCAGACTGTCCCACTTCCTCGGTCTCGCCCTTCTGGCGCTCGCCGTCCTCGCGTCCGCTCCGGCGGCGGCCGATACGGCCTGTGGCCATCAGCTGAGCGACCCGGTCATGGCCAAATGGCAGGCGATGGGCGGCGCCAAGGGAGCGTTGGGCTGCCCGACCGGCGATGAGAGCGTCACCGCCACGTCGCAGGCCGGCACGCGGGCGCGTCAGGCCGACTTCGCCGGCGGGATGATTCTCTGGCACGCCTCGGGGCCGAGGGCCGGCCAGACATTCGCGGTCACCGGTTGCGCCTTTCGGCTCTACTTCCAGTACGGCGGCGCGAGCGGCTGGCTGGGCCTGCCGACCGCCGACGCCGTCAATACTCCCGACGGCCAGCGCCAGAGCTTCGAGGGCGGCCGGGTGACCTACTTGCGCGCCCCCAACGACTGCGGGGCCGAGCGGAGCGCGGAGATGGCCGCCGCCGCGCCCCCTGCGGCGGCCGCCGCCCCTCCCCTTCCCGACACCAGCCCGCTCGACGCCTTCTTCGATCCGGCCCGCGGCGACCACCTGACCGCCGCGGCGGCATCGACGGCGAGGACGGCGGTGGCCGCCAACTACCAGCGGATCGGCCAGGCGGCGCGGGTGTTTGTCGAGGCAATTTCCGGCGGCGCGCCGCTGAAGCTGTTCTGGAACGAGGCCGCCGGCGACCACCTGACCGTCGCCACCCAGGAGGGCGAGGCGGACGCCTTCGCCCGCGGCTACCAGTTCGAAGGCTCCCAGGGATTCGTGTGGACCGACCCCCATCCAGGCGCGGTGGCCCTCGAGCAATACCGCAACGGCGCCCACAGCTGGCTCGTCGCCTCCCCGGCCGAGGAGGCGCACGCCAAGGCCCAGGGCTTCGTCTTCGTCCGCATCGAGGGTTACGCCCCCGCGCCCTGAGGGCGGATCGCCTATCCCCCGAAGCTGCGCTCGACGGGGAAATGGGCGCGGATGCGCGCCTCCAGGGCGTCGCGGACGCCGCGATAGGCGGTCAGCACCTGGTCACGCGAGCCGCTGGCGAGCGAGGGATCGAGGGTCGGCCAGTACTCCAGGGCGACGTCCCTCGTCCGGGCGAACTCGACGGCGCGATGCTGCGCCTCGGGACTCAAGGAAACGATGAGATCGAAGGAGTCGTCCTCCAGATCCTCGAAGGTCTTGGGCTCGTGGCCGCCCATGCCGATCCCGACCTCGTCCATCACCGCGGCGACGAAGGGGTCGGGCAAGGCCTGCGGATCGACCCGCAGGCCGACGCTGTCGACGAACACCCGCCCGCCGAGCATCCGGCGGGCCAGCTCGGCGGCCATGGGCGAGCGGATGCGGTTGAGGCCGCAGGCAAACAGCACCGCCGAGGGCGCGCGGGCCACGCCTCAGCCTCGCCAATGCAGAGCACAGATCAGGGTGAACAGGCGCCGGGCGGTGTCGAGATCGGTCTCGACCTTGCCGGTCAGGCGCTTCTGCAAGGCCAGCGAGCCTTCATCGTGCAAGGCCCGGCGGCCCATGTCGAGGGTCTCGATGCGCTGCGGGGTGGCGTTGCGGATGGCCTGGAAGTAGCTCTCGCAGATGAGGTGATAATCCTTGACCACCGCCCGCAGGGGCGAGAGCGAGAGTATGTGCGTGCGTCGATAGTCCGGACCTTCGATCTCGAACGCCAGGCGCCCATCGATGAGCGCCAGGCGAAGGTGGTAGGGGCCGCCGTCCGCCCCGTCCGGAGCGAAGTGGTTCTCTTCCAGAAGATCGAAGATGGCGATCTGCCGTTCCTGCTCCTGGTCGCGGGAAGCGGGAGCCAGGGATTCGTCGTCGAGGTCGACGGCGTGCAGGCGATGGCGCGGCGGCTCGGGCATCGGCTCACCTTTTAGCGGCAAGGGGGCGAGCAAGGTAAGGCGGGCTGGGGTCCTTCAGTTTCGTCGGATGGAAAGTGAGCGGGCGTGGGCGGGGAGTCCCTCGACAGCGGCCAGGACCTCGGCGGTGGGCGCCAGGGCGGCGAAGGCCGGGGCGCTGGCGGCGATCAGCGAGGTGCGCTTGAGAAAGTCGAGGGTGGACAGCCCCGAGGCGAACCGGGCCGTCCCGTGGGTGGGCAGGACGTGGTTGGGGCCGGCCACATAGTCGCCCAGCGCCTCGGGCGCGTGGCCACCGAGGAAGATCGCTCCGGCGTGACGCACCCGGTCGGCCAGGGCCCGCGGCTGGGCCACGGCGATTTCCACGTGCTCGGGGGCTATGGCGTCCACCAGGGCCGGGGCCTGGTCCAGCGGCGCGACGATCACCGCACCATGGTCGCGCCAGGAAGCCGCCGCCACATCGCGGGTCGGCAGCTCGGCGAGTTGGACCTCGATCGCGGCGATCACCGCTTCGGCGAAGGCCGCGTCATCGGTGATCAGAATCGCCCGCGCGTCGGGATCGTGCTCGGCCTGGGACAGGAGATCGGCGGCGATCCAGGCCGCATCGTTGGCGGCGTCGGCCACCACCACGATCTCCGAAGGCCCCGCCAGCGAGTCGATCCCCACCGTTCCGAACACGGCCCGCTTGGCGGCGGTGACATACGCGTTGCCCGGCCCGACGATCTTGGCGACCGGGGCGATCGGGCCGGCGCCGAAGGCCAGGGCCGCCACCGCCTGGGCGCCGCCGACCCGCCAGATCTCGTCCACCCCCGCCTCCACGGCCGCCGCCAGCACCGCCGGTTCGAGCCGGCCGGGCGGGGTCACCATGGCGATGCGTCCAACGCCGGCGACGGCGGCCGGAATGGCGTTCATGAGCACCGTGGAGGGATAGGCCGCCCTCCCGCCTGGAACATAGATTCCCACCGAATCCAGGGGCGTCCAGCGCCAGCCGAGTTCGATCCCGGCGTCGTCGACGAAGGCCCCGTCGGCCGGCGCCAGGCGCTCGTGATAGGCGCGGATTCGCGCCGCCGCGAAGGCCAGAGCCTCGCGCACCTTCTCCGGACAGGCCGCGGCGCCGGCGGCGATCTCGTCCGCCGACACCCTCAGCGAGACCTCGTCGAGCTCGACGCCATCGAACTGGCGGGTGAAACGCAACACGGCGGCCAGCCCTTCGGCCCGCACCGCCCCGATGACCTCGGCGACCATCGCCTCGACCTTGGCCGGCGTCCCGCGCGGGGTGGCGAGGAAGGCGGCGAAATCGGCCGCGAAGCCGGGATCGGCGGCGCCGAGGCGGCGCATCCTATGTCTCGTGGCCGGGCTTGTGCGGCGCTGGCCAGGGAGCGGAAAGATCGGCCAGGGCGGCGTCGATGCACTCCACCTGGGCGGCAAGATCGCCGCCGTCGGCGAAGGCGAACGTGACTCGCCCACCCGGCGCATCGGTGGTCTCGAAAGTCATGGCCAGGAGCTCGAGCACCGCATCCTTGGCGTCGCCGCGCAGGTTGCGGGCCTTGACGTCCTCCACGCAACCGAGCTGGAACCCGGCCCGCACCCGCTCGCCCAGGCCGGTCTGGCCCTCCCAGCGGAAGCGATTGAAGGCGATGGTGAGTCGCCGCGCCTCCTTCTCCCAGCGGATATCGCCGATGCGGGTGACCGCGTCCTGCAGGGCCGCGGAGATGATCTCCAGGTCATCGCCGTCCTGGGCCAGGAGGCGCAAGGGGGCGCGCGGGCTCATCGCTTCGCGCCGTCCACCGAGCCGGCCGGGCGGCCGGCGGCCTTTCGCCGGCGCAGGTTGGCGCGCAGGGCGGCGGCGAGGCGAGCCTCGCGGCTGGCATCCGCCTTGGCGGCGGGGGGACGCGGGGCCGGAGCCGGCGTGCGGGGGGGTGGCTTGGCCATGGCCTCCGCCTAGCCCGCCCGGCGCGCCCGTCAAGCCGATTTCGCTTTCTTTGCGTCGCGCCTTTGGCTAACACCGCGCCCTTCCCGCAAGGGGACGCCGCCGTAGCTCAGTGGTAGAGCGCATCCTTGGTAAGGCTGAGGTCGACAGTTCAATCCTGTCCGGCGGCACCATAATAGGACTCCACGGCCGCATGGAGCAGTCGTTCTCGACCGATGGCGGGGCGGCCTAAGGAGGTCAGCTCGATCGGCGAGCTGACCCGCGCCAGGTCATGACGGCGCGACACCGAACAGCGACGGCATCAGAGCCTCTGAACTCGATGGGTGCTGGCTCACGGGCGCCGGGCCGGCCACGAGGCCGGCCATGGCCTGGGCGAGGGGCGCGGCCGACGGCGTCGACGCGGCCGCCGGATCGACCACCTTGGTCCCGCCGTGCCCGTCGGAGCTGACGGTGAAGGTCGAGGCGGTGTAATTCCCCATGAGCTTGATGTGGGCGGTGTGGGTCCCGTCGGTGACCGTCAGGGTGCCCGAGGCGGTCGTTCCGCTGTAAGTCGCTTTGGTCACCCCGCTGGTGAAGGCGATGTCGGCCAGGTCGAGCCAGTCGGTTCCGGTCTTGGAGAGTCCGCTGACCGCGCCGGTGTAGGCGGTGGCGACCCCCAGCTCCAGGACGCCGGTGGTCCCGGCGAAGGTGACGTTCTGCGTAAACTTGTTCTTGGCGTAGAGCGTGCCGCCGTTGATCCGGCCAACCCCAGCGCCGGTGACCGTTCCGGCCAAGGTCAGCGTGCCGGCGGCGCCGGCCATCAGGGTCCCGGTGTTGTTGACCGCGCTCATGATCATGGTGCCGCCTTTTCCGGTGTTCTCGATCAGGCCGGCGTTGGCGATGGTCCGGGCGCCGGTGTCGAGGATCAACGCCAGGGTCTGATTGCCGATGATCTGGCCGCCGGCCTCGTTGACCAGCGCCATGGCGCCATCGCCGAGGTGGCCGGCGCCGGCGATGCGCTCGTCGATGTTGGTCAGGGTGGCGGTGGTGGTGGCGCCGACGACGATGTTGCCGGCGTTGTCGTTGAGGTTGACCTGACCCTTGCCGGAAAGTGTGACGCCGGCGGCGGCGACGATCAGCTTGCCGGCCAGCAGGTCGATCTTCCCAGTGCTGGTCACCGTCCCGCCCACTGTCAGGGTTCGAGCGGAGGCCACCCGGAGGAGTCCGCCCAGCGTCACCTTGCTCACGCCGCCATCCACGATATTGGCGCCGGCGCCGACACTGATGTGGCCGGTCCCGGTGGAACTCAGCGTCCCGCCGATGAGATCGACCCCGTCCAGATCGACAACGCCGCCGGCCGCCAGGATCGTGCCGCCGCCGTTCTGGGCGATGGTCTCGGTCGTCAGGATGAGGGTTCCACCGCTCACCGCCTCCATCAGACCCGCATTTGTCAGGGTCTTTCCGGCCGCGTCGCGAACGGCCAGCCGGCCAGTGGCCTCGATCGTGCCCGCCGCGTCGTTGACCAGCGTCATGATGTCGGCCCCGATGGCTCCGGTTCCGACGATGGTGTTGTCGACGTTGGTCAGGGTGCTAGCCGCCGAAATCCCGAGGATGCGGGCCTTCGAACCGCTCAGGCTCACCGTGCCGGCGCCGGAAAGCGTCGCCCCGCCCGAGAGAATGCGCAGGTCCGTGAAGGCGGCGCCGGCGGCGATCGCGATCACGCCAGAGTTGCTGGAAGACCCTTGGATCTGCACCGAAGAACCGTTGTCGATGGCGATCGTCGAAGCGCCCTCGGTCGTCAGAGTGTCGGCGAGCGCCCCGCCCCCCAGTAAGGTGATGGCCTCCAGGGTGATGGACGCGCCGGCCGCGGTCAGGGCGCCGCCGGCATTATGAATTGTGCCGCCCTTGAACAGAGAAGAGCCGCCGTCGAAGAACATCAGGCCGGCGTTGGTCACAGATCCCCCGCCCGAGAGGTCGATCGTCCCGCCGCCGCTGACGAACAGCGTGCCGGTGGCCGCGATCGAAACGGCGCCGCCCGAGATGGCCTGGCCGAGCAGGTCGACGCCAGATCCGGCGCCGGCGAAGATTGTCCCGCCTGAGTTGTTCACGGTCGCATCGTCGAAAGTGAAAGTTCCGCCGCCCTGCGCCTCCATGCGGCCGGCGTTGACGACCGTATAGGCGGACTGCAATCTGATTTGGGCCCCGGCCCCCTGGGCGTCGATGACACCGGTGGCCGTGTTGATGATCCCCATCTTGCCGTTACCGATCGCGACCCCTCCAAAGATCGTTCCGTTGTTGGTGAGTGTGTGACCCGGCGCTGAATAGATAGAATTCAAGCCAGCGCCGTCGAACGCCACGGTACCGTGGCCGCCGAGGGTCAGGTTCTGAACCAGCATGATTTCCGATGCGGTCGCCGTGTTCTCGGAGATCACCCCGCTGTTGGTGATCAGGCCCTCCATGCCCAGCGTGCCCTGGAACTGGAAAGCGCCGGCGTTGGTGAGACCCAAGACGCCGTCGAGCACGACCCCGGCGCCGCTGCTCTCGATCAGGCCGCCCCCCGAGGTGGCCAGGGTTCCGCCCTCGACCACGGTGCTGGCAAGGACCAGGGTCCCGCCGTTCCCGGCGATCGTGCCGCCCTGGTTGAAGATGGTGGTGTAGCCGATGCGCATGCCGAAGCCGCCGCCGGTGGCTTCGATCAGGCCGGCGTTGTCGAGGATCTGGCCCGACGTATCGATTCGCATGTCCGCCGTGCCGTCGATCACCCCGCCCGCTCGGTTGACCAGGGCCACGCCGCTGATCAGGCCGCCGCCGGATATGGTGCTGACATTGAACAGCTGGTCGCTGGTCACGGCGCCGATGATTTCGCCATATTTCGCCAGGCTGACCACGCCCACGCCGGTGAGACTGACGGCGGACCCGTTTATCACCAGCAAGGAGCTCTTGCTCGCGGTGACCGAGGTGAGATCGATCTCGCCCCCATTGGCGATCGCCCCGCCAACCGCCAGGGTGGCGCCCCCGGCCACCGTCACCGCGCCCTCCACCGTCACCCCATTGGCCACGCCAAACGCGCCGGCGGTGAGATCGAGGGTGGCGTAGTTGCTGACGAACAGAGAGCCCACGGCCGCGTTGGCCGCCGAAGTCACGGTGAAGTACGCATAGCCTGGCGTGAACAAGTCGGCGGTGTCGGTCGCGCCGGGGGCCTTGCCTCCATTCCAGTTGGCGTTGCTCGCGAAGTCGCCGTCCGCGTCCGCGGCCCAGGTTATAGTCGACATGATCTGCCCCTCGCCCGCTGGATCATCGCGGCAGCGCGGTTCCGGAGCGGGTTCAGACTAGGGCTCGCGGCGACCCCGGGGCAGTCGCAACGGCGATCGTGAAGTTGCAAATAGTTGCAAGGCGGGCGCCTCAGGTCAGCATCAGGCCGCCGTCGACGATGAGCACCTGGCCGGTCGTGTAGGCGCCGCGCATCAGGTAGAGGTAGGCTTGGGCCACCTCCGCCGGTTCACCCGCGCGGGGGATGAGGCAGCGGGCGGTGAAGCCCTTCACCATCGCCTCAGGCATTCCCTTGGTGGCCCCGCTCATGACCAGGCCCGGGCAGACGGCGTTGACCCGCAAGGGGGCGAGATCGACGGCCAGGCCCCGGGCGAGGTGCTCGACGGCCCCGCCGAAGGCCGTGGAGAGGGGAACCCCGCGCATCGGCCTGTGGGCGAGCACCCCGTCGGTGAGGGTGATCGAGCCGGTGGGCGAGATCCTGCCCTGGGCGTGCTTGATGGCCATCAGGGCGCCCCAGAAGCGCACCGCCATGCCGTCCTTGGCCGAAGCAACGTCCATCTTGGCCACCGACTGGCCGCCCATGGCCCGGCCCCAGTCTCCGGCGGTGTAGGCCAGGTGGTCGAAGGCCCCGGTTGTCTCGAAGAAGGTGGCGATGGACGCCTCGTCGCGGCAGTCGACCACCGCCCCCGCGGCGCCCTCGCCCAGATGCTTGACGGCGGTTTCGACGGTTTCCGGGCGACTCGAGGCGACCACCACCCGCGCGCCCTCGGCCAGAGCCCCCTCGGCCACCGCCAAGCCGATGCCGGAACTGCCGCCGATGACGACGATGCGCTGACCGCGAAGCGTGGGCTGGGACATGGGAGGGCCTACTTCGACAGATCCGGGATGAGCGACAGATAGTAGGTGATCGCCGGGGTGATGTTGGCCACCGGGATGCGTTCGTTGAGTCCGTGGGCGAAGTCGTCGGAGTCCTTGATGAACCCCGGGCTCGAGCCATAGCTCGGCACGCCGTGATAGCGGAACCACATGCTGTCACTGGCTCCGGAGGCCATGGAGGGGAAGACCGGCACGCCCGGGTAGACCTTGGCCATGGCGCGGTTCACCGCGGCGATGAAGTCCGGCCGCATGGGCGAGGCGTCGTTGGCCACCGAGCCCTCGGTCACGTCGCGCCACTGGATGGCCGGGTCGGCCGCCGTCTGGGCCAGCTCGGCCATGATCTCGGCGGGCTTGTGGCCGGGGAAGATGCGGCAATTGATGTTGGCGGTGGCCCGCGCCGGCAAGGCGTTCAAGGCGTGGCCGCCGCTGATCATGGTGGCGATGCAGGTGGTGCCGATCTTGCCGACGGTGGCCGGATTGGCGCTGAGCGTGGCGATGGCGGCCTCGTCCCGCGGATTGGCGGCGAAGGCGCGCATGGCCGCCCCGGTGGCCGGCTCCTCGTAGCGGGCCATCTGGGCCAGGGACGCGCGGGTGAGATCGCTGGCCTCCGGCTTGAAGCGGTGCTCGCCGATCCGCACCAGGGCGGCGGCGAGTTCGTTGATGGCGTTGATCTTGCGTGGCTCGGAGGAATGGCCGCCGGGATTGGTCACCGAGAGTTCGAAGTCGGCGTAGGTCTTTTCGGCCCCCTGCCAGGTGAAGAACAGCGGCTTGCCGGTGGCCTCGTCGAGAGTGCCCCCGCCGCCGTCGATGTTGAGGACCAGATCGGCGTTCGACAGCTTGTCGGCGATGATGGCGCTGGTCTTCATCGTCGTCTCCTCGTCGCCGGAGAATTCGATGACGATGTCGCGGCGCGGCCGGTAGCCCTCGCGGCGCAGTTCATTGAGCGCGGCGATGGCCAGGGTGCCGTCGAGCTTCATATCCGAGGCGCCGCGGCCGAACAGGTAGCCGTTTTCGATCACCGGGGTGAACGGGTCGCGCTTCCAGTCGGACGGCTTGGCCTCGACCACGTCCATGTGGCCCGAGATGACCAGGGGCTTCAGCGACGGATCGGAGCCGCGCCAGCGGGCGATGAGGTAGGCGGTGTCGTCCACCGGGGTGATGGTCACATCGGACACCGGAAAACCGCCGGCGACGAGGGTTGATTTGTAGAGGGCGGCGACCTGGGGCGTCTGGTTGCCCGGCCCGCGCACGCTGCGCAGGGAGATGGCCTTCATCGCCACGTCCAGAGCCTGGGCGTCGGCGGCCGGATGGGGTGAGGGCTGAGCGCTCGCGGTTGCTACCGCCAGGGCCATCATCGCTCCGGCCACTGCAATTGTTCTCACGTCTCGCTCCCCTTCGGTTGGCGAGCGGCCTAGCGCTTTTCAGGGGCCGTTGAAACGGCGATTTGCCGGAGGCTGCGGCTTCATGCCGCCGGGCGTTTTGGCGGTGGGCCGGTTATGGGTTATGGTCAAGCCGTCCGAGTTGGGGCGTGCGGGCAGTGCGGGGGTTCTTGCGCATGGTTGGACGTTGCGGCGCGGCGGCGTTGTTGGCCGCCCTGGCTTTCGCCGGCGTGGCGTCGGCCCAGGTGCTCGAGGTCCATGTCGACGGCACTGTGGTGATGTACGATGGAGCCACCCAGCGCATGTCGCGCGGGGCGCAGCCCACCGCCCGGCTGATGAACGCGGTCTACTCCCGCCCGGCTCGGCGCGGCGGCCGCCCGATGGCCGCCCCGCCGCCCGAGACCGCCGAGGCGATCCGGGTCTCGGCCGAACGCCACAATGTCAGCGCCCAGCTGGTCGAGGCCGTGGCCTGGCGGGAATCGGGTTTCAACGCCCGCGCCGTCTCGCCCAAGGGCGCGCGCGGCACGATGCAGCTGATGCCGGCGACCGCCCGCAACCTCGGCGTCGATTCCTCCGACATGAAGAGCAATATCGACGGGGGGGCCAACTACCTGTCGCAGATGATGCGGCGGTTCGGCGGCGATACCGCCAAGGCGCTGGCGGCCTACAACGCTGGGCCGGCGGCGGTCGAGCGCTACGGCGGCATTCCGCCCTATGCCGAGACCCGGGCCTATGTCGGCGCGATCCTCGGCCGGCTGAACCGGTCCGACGACGCCATGGCTGAAGCCACCACCATGCTCACGGCCCGCATGGGAGCGTTCTAGCGCTTCAGTCGCGGCCGTCCGGGGCGCCGAGCGGGAAGAGGTGGCGGAACGGCCGCGCCTCATCGAGGGCGCGAGCGTAGGAGGGCCGGGACAGCAGGCGGTCGCGATAGGCCCATACGGCGGCGAGCTGGCGCGGGATCGGATGGGTCCAATCGGCGTAGAGCAGGGCCGGAGCGGCCGCGGCATCGGCCAGGCTGAACCCCTCCCCCGCCGCCCAGGTCCGTCCCGCCATCCGCTCGTCCAGCCAGGCGTAGGCCCTCTCCAGAAGGGCGCGCTGCCGATCGGCGCCGTAGGGGTCGCGTACGCCCTCTGGACGGATGGCGTCGAACACGATCGCCCCCTGGGGATTTGAGACGTAGTTGTCGAAGAAACGGTCCATCAGGCGCACTTCGACCGCCGCCGCCGGATCGTCCGGAATCAGCCTCACCGGCCCCGGATAGTGGACGGCCAGGTATTCGAGAATGATTGTCGCCTCGGGGACGACCTGGGCGCCATCCTCCAAAACCGGGAAGCGACCGATGGGCCAAAGCCCTGCGAACTCGGCGGTGAGGCCCTCGCCGTCGTGCGGCATCACCTGGTCGAAGGCGATGTCGTTCTCGTAGAAGCCGATCAGGGCTTTCTGGCAGTAGGACGAGAATGGATGGGCGTAGAGTTTCAGGCCCATGGGGTTCCCTCCGCGACGGTCTGCCTCTCCTTATGCCGCAGTCCGCCTCCGGGCCCCAAGGCCCCGCGGTTGAACGTCGGCGGTTTCGCGGGCCATATGGTCCGATGAATCCCACGCCGACCGCCCCCCCGCTGCAGCCCGATCTTTACGACTACGATTTCGAGAATGATCCGGTGGAAACACTGGCCCGGCTGCGGCGCGAGGATCCGGTGCATCTCTCGCGGCACGGCTTCTGGTACCTGACCCGCTACGACGATTGCGCCATGGTCCTGAAGGATCCGGCCCGCTTCTCCAGCGCGGCGGCGGGTTGGGGCGGCGGCAATCCCCTGGCGACGAAGGCCTCCCGGAATGGCCGATCGGAGACCGAACAGGGACTCAGCCGCACCCTGGCCCAGTCCTTCAACCAGATGGACGCGCCGGACCACACTCGAATCCGCGCCCTGGTGGTTTCGGCCTTTTCGCGACGCAGCGTCGAGGACCGAAAAGACCGCATCGCCGCGGTGATCGCCGAACGCCTGAACGCCGCCGGCGCCAAAGGCCGATTCGATCTGATCGGCGACTTCGCCTTTCACGTGCCGATCATCGTCGCCAGCGAGATCATCGGCATTCCGACCGGCGATCGCGAGGCCTTTCGCGCCGCTTTCGAGGCCACCGCCGCCCTCATGGCCCCCAAGCGCTCCGAGGAATCATGGAACGAGGCGCTGGAGGCGGGCCGCTGGGTCGGCCGCTACATGCGCGACCTCATCGCCGAGCGCCGGGCCGAGCCCAAGGACGACCTGATCAGCACCCTTATCGCGGCCGAGGATTCCACGGGGGCGCTTTCCGGACCCGAGCTGTCCTCGGCGATCAGCACGATCTACACCGCCGCCGGGACCACCACCGAGCGGTACATTTCCAGCGGCCTTTTCCTCCTGCTTTCCCACCCCGAGCAATGGCGGGCGGTGGTCGCCGACCGCTCCCTGATCGGCGGCGCGCTGGAGGAGATCCTCCGCTTTCATCACCCCACCCAATCGACCTCCACCAACCGCAGGTGCGTCGTCGACGTCGCACTGAGAGGCAAGCTCATGCGGGCCGGCGACACCGTGAGAGTGGGCCTGGGCGCCGCCAACCGGGATCCCGGCGTGTTTGTCGATCCGGACTGTTTCGACATCACCCGCAAGTTCGCCGCGCCGGCCCTGTCGTTCGGAGCCGGGCCTCACTTCTGCATCGGCGCGGCCCTGGCGCGGTATGAGACACGCCTCGCCGTCGAGGCGGTGTTGGATCGATGGCCGGACCTGCGGCTGGTCACCACCGGCCCCGTCAAGGACCCTCGCCGCCACGACCGCTACAAGGAACTGATCGTCGCCGTGCGCTGAGAGAAGAACACGGGTGTCTCACACGGGCTCGTGAGCCTTGGCCTTAGGAACTGGCGCGGAAGGGAAGAGTTGTCAGCCCATCCCCCAACCCTAGAAAGGGCACACCATGAGCGATCCCATGCATAAATCCACTGACTCCGCCCTGATCGCGGCCAGCAAGGTCGAGGGCAAGCCGGTCTACGACATGGCCGGCGAAAAGCTCGGCACCGTCAAGGAGCTCTATATCGACAAGACGTCCGGCGAGGTCGAGTTCGCCGCCCTGTCGTTCGGCGGAATGCTCGGCATGGGAGAAAAATACCATCCCCTGCCGTGGCACACCCTGGACTACGACACGGCCAAGGACGGCTTCGTGGTCGAGGTCAACAAGGCCGATCTCGAGAGTTCGCCGTCCTACGAGCAGGACCGCCTCCTGGGCGAAGGCTGGAGCGCCGAGGTGCGCGACTACTACGCCACCCACGGTCCCAGCGGCGTCGCCTGATCTGTCAGGCCGGCGCGGCCTGGAGTCACGGCCGCGCCGGCCTCTCCGAGCCCGGGACTTGCGTCAGTAGAGGAGGAAAGGCTCCCGCTCCGCCAGCCAGGAGTCCTCGTCGGGCTCGGCCAGGGCGTCGAGATCGCGGGCGTCGGCCCGGGCGTCATCGACCCATTCGCGCAGGGCCGGGCCGCCGTTTATGACGTCGATGGCCAGCTTGCCGAATTCGTACTCGTAAGGAAAATCCCGCCAGAGGAGATAGTCGGGATCGAGGCGGCGGATGGCCTTGAATCCGGCCGCCTGGACGCGCCAGGGGCGGAAGGCGGCGTGGTCGTAGGCCGGACCCTCCGTGACCACCTGCACGCCGTTGCAAAGCTGGCCCATGTGCTTGTGGAAGGTCGGCTCGAACCACGTCTCGCGCAGGCGGGCGCCCGCCAGCCACTGGGGCGCGAGCGCGTGCATCTCTTCGATCACCTTGCGGGCCTCGATGTCGGGCGCCCCGAAGCCCTCCAGCGGGCGAGTCGTGCCGCGGCCCTCCGAGAGGGTGGCGCCTTCGACCATCACCGTTCCGGCGAACGCCCGCGCCATCGAGAGATTGGGCGCATTGGGGCTGGGATTGACCCACGCCCGCTCGCCGAGCGGCCAGCCGAAGCCTGGTCCGGCCTCGGGGGCCCAGCCTTGCAAGGCTATGACCTGGTAGTCCACGTCGAGGCCGAGAGTCTTGATGAACCAGGCCCCGAGCTCGCCGAGGGTGAGGCCATGGCGCATGGGCAGAGGTCCGGCGCCGACGAAGCTTTCCCAGCCGGGCTCGAGCCGCAGGCCTTCGACCGGGCGGCCGATGGGATTGGGCCGGTCCAGGACCCAGACCGCCTTGCCGTGTTTCGCCGCCGCCTCGAGCATGTACCGCAAGGTGGCGACGTAGGTGTAGATTCGGCAGCCCACGTCCTGCAGGTCGATGAGAACCGTATCGAAGCTCTCCATCGCCGCGTCGGTGGGCCGGCGATCGGCGCCATAGAGACTGAACACCGGCACGCCATGAATAGGGTCGGTGAAATCCTCGGTCTCGACCATGTTGTCCTGCTTGTCGCCGCGCAGGCCGTGCTGGGGACCGAAGGCGGCGGCGAGGCGGATTTCAGGGCACGCGGCCAGGGCATCCAGGCTGTGGGTTAGGTCGGCGCTCACCGAGGCCGGATGGGCGAGGAGGGCGACTCGGCGGCCCTCCAGCGGACGGCGCAGGGCGGTCTCTTCGATCAGGCGGTCGATCCCGAATTGCATGGATGCTCCGTGGGCGGAAGGTCGAGGGCGAAGGCGAGTGGGTCGTGGAAATCCGGCCGGCCAGGGGGATGAGCCAGGGCCCAATAGGAAAGGACGCCGTCGGCCGCTTCGATGACTGCGCAGAGGCCGAGCCGCCAGGGATCCTCACGCGGGATGATGCCGGCCAGATCGACGGTGGCGCTCAGTTCCAGGCAATCAGGCCGGATCGCGACGTCGATCCGCGGGGACGCGCGGAGCGCGGCCGGGGCCATGCCGGCGCGGTAGGCGCTGAAGGCGTAGGCGGCCCACGAGGTGGACGGCGAGAAGTTGAACTCGAGGTATCCCGCCCCTGGCCCGGCGGTGAGGAAGGCTTCGAAGCAGGTGGCCCGCCAGAGGCCATCGGCGCGGGCGCCCTTTTTGGCCACCGGCATGATCACGGCGCCCAGGCTTCCCGTCAGCTTATAGGCGATCCTCAATTGATCGGGCCCCGGCCGCGTCGCCTCTGCCTCGAGGGCCGCTATCGACGGGGCGCGGGAGCTGGGGTGAATCACCATGACGCGATGCATGAGCGATCTATAGCATCGCTCCACCGAAGGTTATGGCGGCGTTCAGCCAAGTGAACTGGCCTCCCCCGCCGGGGCGGGAGAGGCCAGGTCAGACTTCAGTAGGGTCGGCGATAGGCCCGGCGGCCGCGCCAATAGCCGGGGTGGCGCCAGTACCAGGAGCGATAGGGCCGATAGACGTAGTGGCCGCCGTCCCAGAACCACGGGTTGTACCAGGACGGTCCCCAAACGGGCGCCACGCCGACATAGGGTCCGCCGTAGGCGAACCCTGGAGCGCCGGCTCGGATGTAGTAGCCCGGCGGGCACCCGCGAGTATCCGTGGAGCTGGAGCCGATGGCCGCGCCGGCGGTGGCGCCTAGCGCGCCGCCGACCACCGCCCCGCCGAAGTGCTCGCCGCGGCCGGCGACGTTGCCGCCGATCACCGCGCCCAGCACCCCCCCGATGATCGCCCCGGCGGCGGTGTTGTTGTTGCGCCGGTCGACGCAGTTCTGAGCGGCCCAGGCCGAATAGCGGGCCGCGTAGTCGCGGTCATAAGCCTGGGTGCGATTGTCGTATGCCGCTTCGGGAGGGGGCGGCGCCTCTTGGCCCTGCGGCGGAGCGTACTGGCCATCGGGGGGCGGCGAGCCCTGGTCGTAGCCGGGAGGAGGACCCTGGTCGTAGCCCTGCGGCGGCGGCTGGTTCTGGTCATAGCCCGGGGGGGGCGCTTGATCATAGCTCTGAGCCGAGGCCGAAACGGCCGGGGCGAGCAGAGCCATGGCGGAAATCGTGGCGAGAGCGAAGCTCGCGCGACGGCTGGTGGTCATGGGGAAGGTGCCTTTCTCATACAAACCGACTGACAAAGGCTTAGCGACGCGAGGCTGAACCGTTTCTGAACGAACACCCGCCGCCGCCCGCCTTCTTCGACTTCAGGAAACGGTCAGGGAGAACCTGTTGTTCCGGCGGCCCCGTCGTGGACTCTGTGGTCGGGATCGATGATCGCCGAGGCGATGAGTCCGACGGCGCAATGGTGACGATTGCATCCCCCGCCGGGGGGTTGGGAGCGTCGGGCCAGGTTCTCACAGCTTTCCGACGCCGAGCCGCAAGGTCCATGGAGCGATACGGCTGATCTCGAGCAGGCCGCCGACGTGCCAGGGGTCGGTCTCCAGCCGCGCCCGGACGGCCATCGGATCTTCGGCGCGGATGGCCAGAAGCACATAGGGGGTATCGTCCAGCGGGCCCCCGATGGCGACGAAGCCCTCGGCCTCCAAAGCGTCCATCACCGCCGCGTGGGCGTCCCAGTCGGTCTGTTGTTCCAGGGGCAAGTCCGAATTCCACGCCGGCCCTCGCGAGAGGGTGACCGCGAAGAGTTTGCCGGGCTTGGGCGGCGGCGGCGGGGCGGCGGCAGGGCTCTTCTTGGGGGCGGAAGACCGGCGCGCCGGTCCCTTCGAACGCTCACCACTCATACGCTTCAACCTTCGACCACT
>DASZKO010000096.1:0-8600 GCA_035605655.1 Caulobacteraceae bacterium
CAAAATGGCCACTCCCGCGCCGCGCCCCGCCGAGGCGCGCGAGCTGCGTCTGTCGCCGTCGGTGCGCCGCCTGGCCCGCGAGAGCGGCGTCGATCCCAGCGGGCTGACCGGCTCGGGCCGCGATGGCCGGCTGACCCGCGCCGACATGGCCGACGAGATCGCCCGGCGTCGGCAAGGCGCGCCGGCCGGCGGCGAGAACCGCCGCGTCCCGCACGACCGCATGCGCCGCCAGATCGCCGAGCACATGAGCCGCTCGGTGAGCGTCGCGCCGCATGTCACCGCCGTCTTCGAGGCCGACTTCACCGCCGTCGTCGCCCATCGCGAGACCACGAAGGCCGCCTTCGCCGCCGCCGGAACGCCGCTGACCTTCACCGCCTACATGATTTTCGCCGCCGCCCGGGCCATGGCCGCCGCCCCGGCCGTCAACAGCCGCTGGCACGACGATTTCCTGGAGATCTTCGCCGACGTGAACATCGGCGTCGGGACGGCATTGGGCGACAAGGGCCTGATCGTGCCGGTCATCCGCGCCGCCCAGAGCCTCACGCTGGAGGAGATCGCCGGGCGCCTCGCCGACCTGACCGAGCGGGCGAGGACCGGGCGGCTCGCCGCCGCCGATGTCCAGGGCGGCACCTTCTCGATCTCAAATCACGGCGTGAGCGGCTCGCTCCTGGCCGCGCCGATCATCATCAACCAGCCGCAGTCGGCGATCCTCGGGGTCGGCAAGCTGGAAAAGCGCGTGGTGGTGCGCAACGCGGCCGGCGCCGACGCCATCCAGATCCGCCCCATGGCCTATGTATCCCTGACCATCGACCACCGCATCATAGACGCCGTCCAGACCAACGCCTGGCTGGCCAGGTTCGTCCAGGAACTGGAGACCTGGCCGGAGGCTTGAGGCCATTTCCTTTCCGCTCTTCCCTGCGAAAGCAGGGATCCAGTGGTGTCCAGCCTGGACCTCTTCCAATGGGATTGCCGCCTTCCGGCAAACACAAAAAAAGCCTGGTCCCTGCTTTCGCAGGGAAGAGCGGTATGAGGGGCTCGAAGTCCGTCGGACAAACCGGGGCGAAAACGGTCCCCATCCCCGTCCCGGCGTGAAGCTCAGCCCCGGTGGTCGAAGACGCGGCGGGCCTTGCCTTCCGAGCGGGGCAGGGCGCCGGATTCGATCACGACCACGGCGGCGGAAAGGCCGAGGCGGTCCTTGATGCGGCGGCCGAGGGCCAGGCCGGCGGCCTGGGAAGCGCCTTCCACGGTGATGGTGAGGGTGTCCATGGCGCCCTCGCGGGCGATGTCGATGCGGTAGTGGGCGGCCAGGCCCGGCGTTTCCAGCACCAGTTCCTCGATCTGGCGCGGAAAGAGGTTCACCCCGCGAATGATCAGCATGTCGTCGCAGCGTCCGAGGACCCGCTCCATGCGCCGGAACGGCCACGGGGCCGCCGGCGGATGCAGGCGGGTGAGGTCGCCGGTCCGGTAACGGATGACGGGCGTCGCCTGCTTGGTCAGCGAAGTGAGGACGAGTTCGCCCACATCCCCCTCCGTGGCCGGCGCCCCGGTGGCCGGATCGACGATCTCGGCCAGGAAATGGTCCTCCCAGATCGTCAGCGGCCCGCGGGCGTCGGCGCATTCCTGGGCGACGCCGGGCCCAATCACCTCGGAAAGCCCGTAGAGGTCGAGGGCGGTGATCCCCCAGCGCCGCTCGATCTCGCCGCGCATGGCCTCGCTCCACGGCTCGGCCCCATGGATGCCGATCTCCAGCGAGGTGTCGCGCGGATCGACTCCGGCCCGCTCCACCGCCTCGGCCAGGGCCAGCATGTAGGAGGGCGTGCAGCAGATGATCCGCGGCTTCAGGTCGAGGATGAGCTGGACCTGGCGCTCGCTCTGGCCGCCGGAGACCGGCAGGACGGCGAGGCCCAGGCGCTGGGCGCCGTCGTGGACGCCGAGGCCGCCGGTGAAGAGGCCGTAGCCGAAGGCGTTGTGGAGAATGTCGCCTTTGCGAGCCCCGGCGGCGGCGAGACTGCGGGCCATGAGTTCGGCCCAGACGTCCAGATCATCCTGGGTATAGGCGACGATGGTCGGCTTGCCGCTGGTGCCCGAGGAGGCGTGCAGGCGCACGATCTCTTCGCGCGGGGCGGCGAACATGCCGAAGGGATAGTGCTCGCGGAAGTCGGTCTTGAGCATGAAGGGCAGGCGAGGGAGATCGTCCGGCCCCGCGATGCTCTCCGGAGCGATCCCGGCGGCCCGGCAGCGCGTCAGATACCACGGCAGGGAGCAGGCCCTGGCGAGGCTGGCGCGCAGCCGCTCGGCCTGAAGCGCCGATAGGTCGCCTGCCTGGCTCACACCGCGTTCATGGTCAGAAGGTCGTAGGTGGCGGTGACTTCGCCGGCCTGGTTGGTGACCACCACGCCCCAGCGGACCTCGCCCATCTGCGGGCTGCGCTGGGCCTTGGACTTGACGGTGAGCGCCACGGCCATGGCGTCGCCCGGCTTCATCGGCTTGACGAACCGCAGCTCTTCCAGCCCGTAGTTGGCGAGGACCGGGCCCGGGGCCGGGTCGACGAACAGGCCGGCGGCGAAGGAGAGGATCAGGTAGCCGTGGGCCACCCGGCCGCCGAAGATCGGGCTGGCCTTGGCCGCCTCCTCGTCCATGTGGGCGTAGAAATTGTCGCCGGTGAAGTGGGCGAAGTGCTCGATATCCTCCAGGGTGATGGTGCGGCTGGCGGTGTTCAGGGTGTAGCCGAGCTCGAGCTCGCCATAGCGCTTGCGGAACGGATGGATCTCGCCGTGGGTCTGGGGCGCGCCGGGGAGCTGGCGCTCGACGATCGCCGAAAGGGTGCGCGGCGAGCCCTGCAAGGCGGTGCGCTGCATGTAGTGGAAAAGGCCGCGGACCCCGCCCATCTCTTCGCCGCCGCCGGCCCGTCCGGGCCCGCCGTGGACGAGGCCCGGAAGCGGTGAGCCGTGGCCGGTGGATTCGGCCGCGCAGTCGCGGTCGATGACGATGAGCCGGCCGTGAAAGGCCCCTGCTCCCAGCACCACCTCGGCGGCGATGGCCGGATCGTGGGTGTAGAGGGAGGCGACCAGGGAGCCGCCGCCGCGGTTGGCGAGCGCGATCGCGTCGGCCAGATCGCGGTAGGGCATGAGCGTCGCCACGGGCCCGAAGGCCTCCACCTCGTGGACCGCGGCGGCCGCCCAGGGATCGTCGGCGCGCAGCAGGATCGGCGAGGGTCGGGCGGCGCCCGTGACCTTGATCCGGTCAGGATCGCCGAACACGACGCGGGCGCACTTGGCGAGCTCGCCGACGGCGGCGAGCACCGCCTCGCCTTGGCGTTCGCTGACCAGCGGACCCATGGTCACGCCCTCGGCGCGGGAATCGCCGACTATGACGGCGGAGAGGCTGTCCTTCAGAGCCGTTTCGGCGGCGTCGATCATCGCCGCCGGGACCAGGGCGCGGCGGATGGCGGTGCATTTCTGCCCGGCCTTGACGGTCATTTCCTTGACCACCTCGGCGATGAAGAGCCCGAACTCCGGGGTGTCGGGCGTCGCGTCCGGCCCGAGGATGGCGGCGTTGAGGGAGTCCTGCTCGGCGATGAACCGCACGGATTGGCGGATGAGGTTGCGATGGGCGCGCAGTTTGCCGGCGGTGGCGGCCGAGCCGGTGAAGGCGACCACGTCCTGGCCGGTCAGGTGGTCCATGAGATCGCCGACCGGGCCGATGACGAGTTGCAGGGAGCCTGGCGGCAGGACGGCGGCGTCGATGATGATCCGGAAGGCCCGCTGCGCCAGGTAGGCGGTGGCGCTGGCCGGCTTGACGATGGCCGGGACGCCGGCCAGCAGGGCCGGTCCCAGCTTCTCGAGCATCCCCCAGACCGGGAAGTTGAAGGCGTTGATGTGCACGGCGACGCCGGTCAGCGGGGTCCACACATGCTGGCCGATGAAGGCGCCGGTCTTGCCCAGGACTTCGGCCTGGCCATCGACGATGAGGTGGGCGGCGGGCAGTTCGCGCCGGCCCCGGGAGGCGTAGGCGAACAGCGTTCCGGCGCCGCCTTCGATGTCGGCCCACGAATCGCGCCGGGTGGCGCCGGTCTCGAACGACAGCTCGTAGAGATCCTCCTTGCCGGACATGATCGCGTCGGCGAGGCTCTTCAGCATCCGGGCCCGGTCGTGGAATGTGAGGGCGCGAAGGGCCGGCCCGCCCACTTCGCGGGCGTGGCGGGCCATGGCCGCGAAATCTGGGCCCTCGTCGGTCCACTCATCCAGGGCGTAGCTCGACGATCGGCTCATGGCCGCCTCCGTTCAGGTTGGGCCTCAGCGGCCGACGAAGTGGGGCGGACGCTTGGCGGCGAAGGCCTCGACGCCCTCGGCGTAGTCGGCGGAGCGGCCCAGCGCGGCCTGTGCGTCGCGTTCGCCGTCGAGGGCGTCGTCGAGCCCGGCCGCCGCGTGGGCGCGGATCAGGCGCTTGGCGGCGGCGAGGCCGGCGGTGGGGGCCGTCGCGAACTTGCCGGCCAGGGCGTCGGTCTCCGGGCCGAGCTGATCGTCTTCGACGCAGCGCCAGATCAGGCCCCAGGCTTCGGCCTGCTCGGCGGTGAGCGGTTGGCCGGTGAGGGCGAGGCCGAGCGCCCTGGCCTGGCCGACGAGCCGGGGGAGGACCCAGGTGCCGCCGGAATCGGGAACGAGGCCGATATTGGCGAAGCTCTGGATGAACCTGGCTGAACGGGCCGCCAGGACGATGTCGCAGGCCAGGGCGATATTGGCGCCCGCCCCGGCGGCGACGCCGTTGACGGCGGCGATCACCGGCATGGGCAGGGCCGCGAGGCGGCGGATCAAGGGGTTGTAGTTCTCCTCCAGGGTGGCGCCGAGATCGCCGCCGGCGGCGATGGCCGGATCGGAGAGGTCCTGGCCGGCGCAGAACCCGCGTCCGGCCCCGGTGAGCACCAGCACCCGCGCCCCCTCGGCCACGACCTGGTCGAGCGCCAGGACGACCTCGCGGTGCATGGCGGCGGTGAAGCTGTTGAGGCGATCGGGGCGGTCGAGGGTCAGGCGGGCGACCCCGCCGGCGAGGTCCAGGCGAATGGAGTCAAAGGTCACGTCGAGTGTCTCCCATTCGAACCCCGCCGCCGTCCTATCCCCGTCCAAATGGTCGGTCAATTCGCGGACGGCCGATTAATTGACCGCCCGGTCGGGTTATCCTATATTCAAGAGGAACGGAGGCCCGCGATGTACACCACCGAGCTTCGCCCCGGCGCGCCCGCCGAACCGATCGAAGAGCCGGCCGAACTCGTCGAGGCCTTCGAGGCCAGGGTCGCGGCCGACGCCTTCATCGAGCCCAAGGACTGGATGCCGGCGGCCTACCGCAAGACCCTGATCCGGCAGATTTCCCAGCACGCCCATTCGGAGATCGTCGGCATGCTGCCGGAAGGCAACTGGATCACCCGCGCCCCCAGCCTCAGACGCAAGGCGATCCTCCTGGCCAAGGTCCAGGACGAGGGCGGCCACGGCCTCTACCTCTATTGCGCCGCCGAGACCCTGGGAATTTCGCGCCGGGAAATGATCGAGGCCCTGCACGCCGGCAAGGCCAAGTACTCGACCATCTTCAACTATCCGACCCTGACCTGGGCCGACATCGGGGCGATCGGCTGGCTGGTCGACGGGGCGGCGATCATGAACCAGATTCCCCTCCAGCGGACGTCCTACGGCCCCTACGCCCGGGCCATGGTGCGGGTGTGCAAGGAGGAAAGCTTCCACCAGCGCCAAGGTTACGAGCTGACCATGGCGCTCGCCGCCGGCACGCCCGAGCAGAAGCGCATGGCCCAGGACGCGCTCGACCGCTGGTGGTGGCCCTCGCTGATGATGTTCGGGCCGCCCGACGAGGCCTCGCCCAACACCGCCCAGTCGATGCGCTGGCGCATCAAGCGCGACACCAACGACGAGATCCGCCAGAAATTCGTCGACATCACCGTGCCCCAGGCCGAGGCCATCGGCCTGAAAGTCCCCGATCCCGACCTCAGATGGAACGAGGCCAAGGGCGGCTATGATTTCGGGCCGATCGACTGGGAGGAATTCTACGCCGTGGTCCGCGGCGAAGGGGCGGTCGCCAAGGAGCGGATGGCGGCCCGCCGGGCGGCCTGGGATGACGGGGCCTGGGTCCGCGAGGCCGCGCTGGCCCATGCCCGGAAGCACGCGGTAGAGGCGGCTTAGCATGGCCGACGAACGCGACTGGCCGCTCTGGGAAGTCTTCGTCCGCTCGCGCGGCGGACTGGCCCACAAGCATGTCGGCAGCGTCCACGCCGCCGACGCCGCCATGGCCATCGAGGGCGCGCGCGACGTCTACACCCGGCGGATGGAGGGGGTCAGCCTGTGGGTGGTCCCCTCGGCGGCGATCACCGCGTCGGACCCGGCTGAGGCCGGTCCCCTGTTCGAACCGGCGCAGGACAAGGTCTATCGCCACCCGACCTTCTACGACATCCCCGCCTCGATAAAGCACATCTGATGGTGACCCGGGACGACGCCCTGTTTCGCTACGCCCTGCGCCTGGGCGACGACAGCCTGGTGCTCGGCCAGAGGCTGGGGGAGTGGTGCGGCAAGGCCCCGGCTCTGGAAATCGACCTGGCGCTGGCCAATCTCGGCCTCGACCTGATCGGCCAGGCGACTTTCCTCCTGGGTTACGCCGGCGAGGTGGAGGGCAAGGGGCGCGACGCCGATCGCCTCGCCTTCCACCGCGATGTCATGGACTTCTCCAACTGCCTGCTCGTCGAGCAGCCGAACGGCGATTTCGCCCGCACCATCGCCCGCCAGTTCCTGTTCTCGGCCTGGCGAGCGCTCCTCTTCGGGGACCTCGCCGCGTCGGCCGATCCGACGCTCGCCGCCGTGGCCAAGAAGGCGGTCAAGGAGACCGCCTATCACCTGCGCTTTTCCGGCGAATGGATGGCGCGCCTGGGCGATGGAACGCCCGAGAGCCGGGAGCGGCTGATCGACGGTCTCGACTGGTGCTGGCGGTTCGTCGACGAGCTTTTCGAGGCCGACGAGGTGAGCGAGGCGCTGGCCGCGGCCAGGATCGCCCCCGCCCCGGCCGAGCTTCGCGCCCGTTTCGACGCGACCGTCGACGCCGTCCTGGCCGAAGCCGGGGTGGAGCGGCCGGCGCCCCGCCGGGCGGTCGTCGGCGGCCGCGCCGGCCGCCACAGCGAACACCTGGGCCACCTCCTGGCCGAGATGCAGTTCCTGCCGCGCGCCTATCCCGAGGCCAGATGGTGAGCCGGGTCGCGACCCTCGACAGGGCCGAGCGCATCCGCGACGTGCTGGCCGGCGTCCCCGACCCGGAGATTCCGGCTGTCTCGGTGCTCGATCTCGGCATCGTCCGCGACATCGATCCGGAGGGCCGCCGCGTCGCCATCACCCCGACCTACAGCGGCTGCCCGGCCACCGCCGCGATCGCGGCGGCCATCGTCGCCGCCCTGGCCGAAGCCGGCCTTGGCGACGTGCGCCTCGTCACCCGCCTCGACCCGCCGTGGACGACCGACTGGATCACTCCCGAAGGCCGCGCCAAGCTCCTGGCCTACGGCATCGCCCCGCCGCCCGCCTCGTCCCGCCTCACCGAGGCGGCGCCCGCCTGCCCGCGCTGCGGATCGACGGCGACGCGGGAAGTGAGCCGGTTCGGCTCGACCCCGTGCAAGGCCCTGTGGCGATGCCTGGACTGCGCCGAGCCCTTCGACCGCTTCAAGTGCCACTGAGGTGTCGGCCGCGTTCCATAGCCTGCGGATCGCCGAGGTTCGCCGCGAGACGGCCGATGCGGTGTCCCTGAGGTTCGACCTGCCGGCCGAGCTCGCCGGCGCCTTCGCCTTCCAGGCCGGCCAGCACCTGACCGTGAAGCGCGAAATCGGTGGCGAGGAGGTGCGCCGCAACTATTCGGTGTGCGCCGCTCCCCATGAGGGCGAACTGCGCATCGCCATCAAGCAGATCGCCGAGGGCGTGTTCTCCGGCTGGGCGAACAGCGAACTCGCGGCCGGCGAGCGCCTCGACGTCATGGCCCCGCACGGCGCCTTCACCTGGACCTTCGATCCCGCCGCGGCGCGGACCTACGTGGCCTTCGCCGGCGGCTCGGGGATCACCCCGATCCTGTCGCTGCTCAAGACCGCCCTGAGCGTCGAACCCCGAAGCCGCTTCACCCTCCTCTACGGCAATCGCTCGGCCGCCCAGGTGATGTTCCTCGAGGAACTGGCCGGCCTGAAGAACCGGTTCATGGACCGCCTGGAGGTCTTTCACTTCCTCGAGGAGGAGGACGAGGACGCCGAGCTCTTCAACGGCCGGCTCGACGCCGACAAGGTCGAGGCGATCCTGGAGACCCTCGTGGACGCGACGGCGGCGGACGCCTTCTTCATCTGCGGCCCCGGTCCGATGATGGATGCGGTCGAGGCGGCGCTGAAGGCGCGCCACACGCCGCCGGGGCGGATCCTGATCGAGCGCTTCGTCACCGGCCCGGTGTCCGCCGCCCAGGCCGCCCGGGCCCGGCGCCTCGAAGAGGCGGCGCGCGGCAGGCTGATGACCGTCATCCTCGACGGCCGCCGCGCGCGGATCGCCTTCGACGCCGACAAGGGCAGCATCCTCGACAGCGCCCGC
>DASZKO010000108.1:0-3554 GCA_035605655.1 Caulobacteraceae bacterium
CGGCGGCGGCAAGCCTAGGTCAGCACGTCCAGCCGCTGCAGGCCGCGGAAGAACGGCAGGGTCCGCCACTCGGCCTTGGCCTCGGGGTCGGCCAGGCGCAGGTTGGGGAAGCGCTCGAAGAGGCGCAGCAGGGTCACCTGGCCCTCCAGCCGGGCGAGCGGCGCGCCGATGCAGATGTGGGCCCCGCCGCCGAAGGCCACGTGCGGGCTCTTCTTGCGGGTGATGTCGAAGCGGTCGGGGGCCTCGAAGACCTCCGGATCGCGGTTGGCCCCACGCAGGGAGACGAGCATGGACTGGGTCTTGTGGACCGGGCAGCCGTGCACCTCCATCTCCCGCGAGGCGATGCGCCCGGTGATGTCCACCGGCGGCTCGTAGCGGAGCACCTCCTCCACCGCCGCCCCGATGAGCGACGTGTCGGCGCGCAGCTTGGCCAGCTCGTCCGGGTTGAGCAGGAAAAGGCGCGCGCCGTTGCCGATGAGATCGGTGGTGGTGAGGTTGCCGGCGACCAGCAGGGCGATGAGGTTGGTCGCCAGGTCGGCGTCGGAGAGATCGGCCCCGCCGGCCTGCAGCTGGACCATGTCGGTGACGAGGTCGTCGTCGGGCGCGGCCCGCCGGGCGTTCATCATCGCGATCATGAATTCGCCCAGCGACTCGGAGGCGCGGACCATGTGGGCGGTCTGCTCGGGGGTGCGCAGGGGATTGAGGCTCTGGATCACCCCCTCGGACCAGTCGCGGAACTCGGCCAGGCGCGAGGTGTCGACGCCCAGGATGCGGGCGATCACGTCGATGGGCACCGGCAGGGAGATCTCGGCCATCAGGTCGAAGGCCGCGCGGCCCTCGAGCCGGTCGAGACAGGCGGCGACCACCTCCTCCACCTGCGGGCGGCAGCGCGCCACCCGCTTGTAGAGCGCCTGGGCGAGCGGCGTGCGGATGCGCACGTGGTCGGGATCGTCCATCAGGAGGATCGAGCCGGGCCCCTCGCGCTCGGGCATGCCCTCGACGGTCTGCTCGAGGATCCGCCGGGTCAGGACCGCCGCATCCTCGGCCCGCGAGGGATCGCGCCACAGGGTGAGGTCGGTGAGGATGCCGCGCACGTCCTCGTGGCGGCTGATGAAGAACACCCCGGCCATGTCGTCGCGCATCACCGGGTGATGTTCGCGCAGCTCCGCGAGGAGGGAATAGGGATCGTCGCGAAAATCGGGATTGAGCGGAGTGAGCTGCAGCACTCCCGGCGGCGATTCGGCCATGGTCGTCCTCGTTCCGCGCTGCATCTTAACAGCGTCAGGAACGGCTTCTAGCAGGCCGGGACGGCGCTAGAAATGTCCGATTTGCAGGGCCCACGCCACCGCGCCGATGAGTGCGGCGAAGGCGATCGCCGATCCGTTGAGGATCAGCGCCTCGGTGGGTCGAATGTCTGGAGTCTTCACGGGGAGCAGCCTTACCCCAAAGGCGGATGAGTCGCCAATGCGACACTTTCGCTTCGAGAGATTGGCGAAGGGTTAATCCTTCCCCTGGCGGCTTGCATCGCCGGCTTGGCCGGGGCCTAATCCGGCCCCTCCGGGGCGGCAGCGAAGCAAAGAACCGGCCATGAACGCCATCGCCCTGCCCGTTCTCGCCGCCGCCGCCGTGCTCACCGGGCCGGCCGCCCAGGGCGACTACACCACCGACGCCCCGGGCGTGATCCGCAAGATCAGCCTCGGCGCCCTGCCCTCGCCTGGCGCGACCAGGATCGGGGTTGCCCCGCCGGCGGTGGTGGCCAGGCCGGCCGGCGCCAAGCTCTCCGTCCCGGCAGGCTTCACGGTCAGCGAGTTCGCCCGCCTCGACGCCCCGCGCCAGCTGCGCGCCGCGCCCAACGGCGATGTCTTCGTTGCCGAGACCGCCGCCGGAAGGGTCAAGGTCCTGCGCGCCCCGGCCGGAGCGGCCAAGGCGGCGACCGTGGAAACCTTCGTCGCCGGCCTCGACCGGCCGTTCGGGATCGCCTTCTGGCCTGTCGGGGCGGACCCGCGGTGGATCTACGTCGCCAGCGCCAACTCGGTCGCCCGCTATCCCTACCGCAACGGCGATCTGAAGGCCCGCGGGCCGGCCGAGACCGTCGTCGGCAAGATCGCCGCCAGCACCCGCGACCATTCGACCCGCGACCTCGTTTTCTCCCCCGACGGCAGGACCCTCTTCCTCTCGGTGGGCGCCGGCTCCAACGACGCCGAGGGGATGGGAAAGAAGCCGGCGCCCGAGGCCAAGGCCTGGGATGGCGCTCACGGGACCGGGGCGGCCTGGGGCGACGAGACGGATCGCGCCGACGTGCTGGCCATGGACCCGACGGGCCGCGGCCGGAAGGTCTTCGCCGCCGGCCTGCGCAACTGCGTCACCATGGACTTCCAGCCGGGGACGTCGACCCTGTGGTGCGCCGTCAACGAACGCGACCTGATGGGCGATGATCTGCCTCCGGACTATGTCACCCGGGTGCGGGCCGGCGGCTTCTACGGCTGGCCCTGGTACTACCTCGGCAACCACGAGGACCCCCACCACAAGGGCGAGCGGCCGGACCTCGCCGGCAAGGTCATCGCCCCCGACGTGCCGATCGCCACCCATTCGGCTCCCCTGGGCATGATCTTCTACGCCGCCGGCAAGGGCCCGGCCGCCTTCCCACCCGAATATCGTGGCGAGGCCTTCGTCGCCCTGCACGGCTCGTGGAACCGGGCCCGCCGCACCGGCTACAAGGTCGTCCGTATCCTGATGAAGAACGGCGCCCCGACCGGGGCCTATGAGGACTTCCTCACCGGCTTCGTGGCCGACGCCAAGGGCGTGTGGGGCCGGCCGGTGGGCGTCGCGGTGGCCCACGACGGCGCCCTGCTCGTCACCGACGACGCCGGCGGCATAGTCTGGCGCGTGGCTTACGGAAAGGATCACAAATGAATCAACGATCTCAACGCATCATTTCCTCCCTCCCCTTCATGGGGAGGGTGGACCGCGCCCCCGGGTCCGGCCGAAGGCCGGCCCGAGGACAGGCTCCGCGCGGGACGGGTGGGGGCCGCGTCCCCACCCCCTCCGTCTCGCTTCGCGAGCCACCTCCCCCATCGAGGGGAAGGAGGATTCCAACCCTTGCCACGGCCCTCGCCGTCACCATCGCCACCAGCCCGGCCCTCGCCCAGGGCGGCGACGCTGTCCACGGCAAGCAGGTCTACGAGGCGCGCTGCACGATGTGCCACGCTGGCGGCCAGGGTCCGAACCTCGCCGGCGTTGTCGGCCGCAAGGCCGCCTCCGCCCCCGGCTACCCCTATTCCGCCGCCCTCAAGGCCGCCCACATCGTCTGGACGCCGGCCAACCTCGACGCCTTCCTGGCCGCCCCGACCAGGAAGGTCCCGGGGACCTCGATGTTCGTCGCCCTCCCCGCCCCCGCCGACCGCAAGGCGGTGATCGCCTACCTGGCGAGCATGAAGCGCTAGCGCGCGGTCGATGACGCCTCTGCAGCCCTTCCGCCAGGGTCCGGTGAACGTCGCGCTCGACGGCCGCGTCGCCGTCGTCACCCTTGACCGGGGCGATCGGCTCAACGCCCT
>DASZKO010000112.1:0-4196 GCA_035605655.1 Caulobacteraceae bacterium
GGGGCGTTCATCAAGACGCCCCACCATCAGGTCGCCGAGGTGATGGGCCACGCGGGCCTGGACTTCGCGGTGATCGACGCCGAGCACGCGCCGTTCGGCCCAGCCGATATCGACCGGGTGGTGCTGGGGGCGGCCTCGGCCGGCCTGCCTTGCCTGGTCCGTTCGCCGGACCATGGGGCGGGGTTCATCAATCAATGCCTGGACCTCGGGGCGAGCGGCATCCTCGCCCCCCATGTAACCGACGCCTCGGCGGCGCTGGCCCTCGCGGGCGCGGTGAAGTTCGCGGGCGGCGAGCGTGGCTTTTCGCCGTCGACCCGGGCCGGCGGCTATGGCGGCCGGCCCGACTATCGCGCCGGCGCCGACGCGGCGAGCACCCTGTGGTGCCAGATCGAGGACGCGGCGGCGCTCACTCGTCTGGACGAAATCGTCGCCACGCCGGGCGTGGATTGCCTGTTCCTGGGCCGCGTCGATCTGGCGCTTTCTCTGGGAGTCGAGCGATCAGACGATCCGAAAATGGTCGAGGCCATCGGCGCGGTCGCGCTGGCGGCGCGGCGGGCCGGGCGAGCGCTGGGAGTCTATGTCGGAGATCCCGGCGAGATCGCCGCTTTTCGTGAACTGGGAGCGAGCGTGATCATCTGCGGCTCCGACCAGAGCTGGCTCAAGGCCCAGGGCCGCGCGGCGCGGGCGGCTTTGGCGGGGTAGAGACGACGACCGGGAAGATGCGGCGTCTCATCTGTGACTGATCATCGGCCTGGCGAGCGCGGTGGGGGCCCTGGCCCAACCGGCTCCGAAGAGCTTCCCTAGCCCGTTCCCCACACTTCGCGGGCCTTTTCGTAGACGCCCTGGTCGTAGGAGAACTCGATGGTGTTGCCGTCCGGGTCCTTGATGAAGCAAACGTAGCCGACCGGGTCGGGGAGTTGCAGAGGCCCGAGCGCCAGACAGCCCTCGGCCTTGGCTTTGGCGGCGAAGTCATCGACCATTTCCTTCGTCGGCAGTTCGATGCCGATGTGGGCGAAGGGCCCGAGCGGCGGATGGGCCGCCGGTGCGAAGGGGTCCTTGCCCTCGTAGAACTCGCCGACCACCAGGACGAAAGGCGCTCCGGTCTGGGAAGCATCGCCGATCCAGGCGTTGCGGCCGTTGGAATCCTCCCCGCGCGAGAGAAGGGAAAGGTGGGTGTGGCGCTCGTACCAGGCGATGGTGGCGTCGATGTCCTTCACCTTCAGGGCGATGTGGGTCCAGCACGGCTTGGTCGGGCGGAATGTGTGGATGCTGTCGTCGGCCATCTCGGCGTCTCCTATGGCGTCGAACATGCCACCAATGCCGGGCCGGCGACTTGGACAGGGGCGCACGATCTATAGGCCGGCCCCCTGAGCCATGTAGGCGCGCCAGCCGCCGAAGCGGCTGATGTCCTCGGCTCCCTCGATCGCCCGTGGTTCGGCCACGAAGCCCTTCACGGTCTCGCCGCCTTCCAGGCTCACCGTTCCAATGGCCAGGGGCGGGGGCACCTCGGCGACGAAGCCGCCGAATTCGGCCAGGCCCATCTCATAGACCTCGACCTCGATGGCGGCCCCGCTCGCTCCGATGTGGACGAGGGCCGGCTTGGGTGGCGTCGATCCAGCCATGGCGTAGAGCCGGTAGACCGGCGCGGTAAGAGCCGCCCGGACAAGCCGGGCCTGGCGAGACGTCAGCTGCCAGTGGAGCGGCATGCCGGCAAGGTGAGCGCCGACCACGGCGAGCTTCACGGCGGGTGCGCGCCCGGTGAGATCCAGCGGTGGGGGCGCGGTCGGATCGGCGATCTTTTCAGCCAAGCCCAGCAGCGTCGCCTCGCTCCACGCCGGGCCGATCAGGCTGACCCCGAAGCCGACGCCGCTCTCCAGCCATCCAGCCGGGACGGCGAGGGCGGCCATGTCCAGGAGGTTCACGAAGTTGGTGTAGAGCCCGAGCTGGGCGTTGAGGGCGAAGGGCTCGGCCAGGACCTCGCTGATCCGAAACACCGCCGGGGCGGTCGGCAGGAGCAGGGCGTCGACCTGCTCCCAAAGACGGCGCGCCGCCTGCTCGTAGGCCTTGAGCGCATGGAAGCCGTCGAACGCCTCGGCCGCCGGGAGGCCTGCCCCGCCCTGGATGAGGGCGCGGACGACAGGATGAACCGCTCCGGGCTGGGCGCGCAGGAACGGTCCCAACGCCGCCCAGCGCTCGGCGATCCACCGGTCCCTCGTAGAGCAGGCGCCCGCAGGTGATCAGTGGGGAGATGTCGACCTCGACGAGCTTGACGCCGGCGTTCCGGGCTCGCGCGATCGCGGCCTGGAAGAGGCGCTGGAGGCGAGGATCGGCCAAGTCGTCGAGGGTTTTCGGAATGCCGAGGGCGCCAGACCGCGCCGGGACGGGGCTCGCAAGGCGCGACCAGGCATCGCCGGGATCCACGGCGGCCAGCACCCCGTCGATCAGGGCGGCGTCGGCGGCGTCGCGCGTGAAGAGGCTCACGCAATCGAGCGACCGGCAGGCCGGAACGACGCCTCGCGCGCTCCATCGCCCGCGAGTGGGCTTCAGTCCGAAAAGGCCGTTGAAGGCCGCCGGGACGCGCCCCGAGCCGGCCGTGTCGGTGCCCATCGCGAAGGTGACGAGGCCGGCGGCCAGCGCCACGGCCGATCCCGAACTCGATCCGCCGCTGATGTACTCGCGATTGAAGGCGCAGCCGGGCGCGCCATAGGGGCTGCGGGTTCCGGTGAGGCCGGTGGCGAACTGGTCGAGATTGGTCTTGCCGATCGCCACCGCCCCGGCGGCGATCAGACGGTCGACGACGACAGCATGGGCCTGGGGCTCGTAGGCGAAGGCCGGGCACGCGGCCGTGGTCGCAAGGCCGGCGAGGTCGATGTTGTCCTTGACGGCGAATGTCGCGCCGGCGAGCGGCAGATCCTCACCGGCGGCCAGCCGGGCGTCGACGGCCCGGGCGGCGGCCAGCACCCCTTCCTCCGGCGCGCGGGTGATCCACACCTGCGGCTGGACCGCATCGTAGTCCGCGCTCGCCGCCAGCGTGTCCCTCGCCGCCTGCAGCGCCGAGCAGCGGCCGCTTCGCACGGCCCGGACGGTCGTCGCGACGGTCCGGCTCACTCCCAGGCGGCCGGATCGGAGGGGCTCGGAAAGGCGCCCCGGTGATAGAGCAGGGGGGCGGCTGCGGAGACGTGTTCTATGGAGACGCCGCGGGCGACGAGAATGCGGTGATCGCCGGCGTCGTGGGCCTGTTCGAGGACACAGTCGATGAAGACGCAGGCGGCGGCGAGTTGCGGCGCCCCGCCTTGCCGGGCCGTGAAGGAGACGCCTGCGAAGCGCTCCTCATCGCTCTCGCGGCCGAACAGTCGGGCGAGTTCGCAAGCCTCGGCGGGAAGCATGTTCACCCCCATCAGACCGGTCCGCTCGATGGGGGCGAGCGCCGGGTTGGCGTGGACGAGGCAAACGAGCAAAAGCGGTGGCTCCAAGGAGACCGAGCAGAAGGCGTTGACGGTGGTGCCCACCGGGGCGTCGTCCGCCCAGCTGGTGACGATGGTGACGCCGCTGGGAAAGCGGCCCATGGCGGCGCGCCAGTCGGCGGCGGTCACGGCGCTCATTGCACGGCCCATTGGGTGAGGGTCGGCAGGCCGGTACGGGCGATCAGCGCCGCGCCGGCGGCGCGGGCCTTGGCGAGCAACTCGGCCTCGTCGATGAGGGTGGCGCGGCCGGCTTCGATGACCTGAACGCCATCGATCCACACCGAATGGACCGCTCCGGTGGGGGCGTCGAGAGCGAGCTGGGCGACGGGGTCGAACACCGCGCCCCAGGGCGGCGTATCGGTGTCGTGAAGGACGAAATCGGCCTTCTTGCCGACTTCGAGCGACCCGATCGCTTCGCCGAGCCCGAGGGCCCGGGCGCCATTGACGGTGGCCATCTCGAGAATGGCCGCGGGGGGATAGAGGGTCTCGTCGGCGCGGGCGTCGCGAAACAGGAGGGCCATCAGCCGCGCGGCGCCCAGGATATCGGCGGCGACGCCGTCGGTGCCGAGCACGACGTTGACCCCGCGGGCGGCCATCTCCGGATAGAGGCCGATGCGCGAGAGGCCGAAACCGCCCGCCAGCGCCGCGTGCGGGCAGAGGATGGCGTTGGTTCCGCTGGCGGCGAGGATGTCGAGCTCGGCGAAATCGATGTTGGCCAGGTGGGTGAGACAG
>DASZKO010000176.1:0-7263 GCA_035605655.1 Caulobacteraceae bacterium
CGCTTCGCCGCCCGTGGAGAGCCCGTGTCGCAGGAAGCCCTCGAATCCACCGTTCTCACCGCCGCCCATCGCGCCCGCGGCGGCAAGATGGTCGCCTTCGCCGGCTACGACATGCCGGTTCAGTACCCGCTGGGCGTCCTCAAGGAGCATCTGTGGACGAGGGCCCACGCCGGCGCTTTCGATGTCTCCCACATGGGCCCGGCCTTCCTGGACCTCGCCGATCCCAGCGGCGATCCGGACGCCGACCATCGGGCCGTCGCCGCCCTCATCGAGCCCCTGATCACCGGTGACATCGCCGGGCTGAAGCCGGGGCAGCTGCGCTACACCTTGCTGCTCGATGAAGCCGGCGGCATCCTCGACGACCTGATGATCGGCCGGCCGGCCGACCCCAAGGCCCAGGGCCGGCTCTATGTGGTGGTCAACGCCGGCTGCAAGGAAGGCGATTTCGCCCTCATCGCCAAGGCGGCCGGCGCGGGCGCCGAACTCATCCGCGCCGACGACGGGGCGCTCATCGCCCTCCAGGGCCCTGAGGCGGCGGAGGTCCTGGCCGGCATTCTTCCGGAAAGCGACCAACTCACCTTCATGAATTTCCGCCCGATGGACTTCGAGGGCGGGACCCTGCTCGTTTCGCGCAGCGGCTACACCGGCGAGGACGGCTTCGAGATTCTCGTGCCGGCCGCTCTGGGCGAACGGTTCTGGCTGCGCCTCCTCGCCGACGAGCGCGTGCAACCTATCGGCCTTGGGGCCCGGGATTCTCTGCGCCTCGAAGCCGGCCTCCCCCTCTACGGCCACGATCTCGACGAGACCGTCTCGCCGATCGAAGCAGCCTTGGGTTTCGCGGTCTCCAAGAAGCGCCTCAAGGCCGGCGCGATGCGCGGCGCGGCGCGGATAGGCCGCGAGATCGCCGATGGCCCTTCCCGGGTGCGGGTCGGCCTGAAAGTCGCCGGCGCCCCGGCCCGCGAGGGGGCCCCAATCCACGAGGTCGGCGGCGAGGCGGTCGGCGTCGTCACCAGCGGCGGCTTCTCGCCCACCCTCTCGCTCCCCATCGCCATGGGGTTCGTTCCGCCCCGCCTCTCCGCCCCCGGCGCGGCCCTCGAGGTCGAGGTGCGCGGCCGGCGCCAGAGCGCGGAGATCGTCGCCCTTCCCTTCACGCCCCATCGCTATCGCCGCCCTTCATCAGCATAAGGACGATCCCATGCGCTTCACCAAGGACCACGAGTGGGTCGACCTCGAAGGCGACACCGCCACCATCGGCATCACCGCCTACGCCGCCGAGCAGCTGGGCGATGTGGTGTTCGTCGAGCTGCCCGCCGCCGGCAAGGCCGTGAAGGCCGGCGAGGGGCTGGCCGTGGTCGAGAGCGTCAAGGCCGCCTCCGACGTCTTCGCCCCGGTCTCCGGCGAGGTCGCCGCCGTCAACGACGTCCTCTCGGACAATCCGGAGACGGTCAACGAGGCCCCGGAGGGCGGCGGCTGGTTCGTCCGGCTCAAAGGTGTCACGGCCGCCGATGTCGAGGCTCTCATGGACCGTCAAGCCTACGAAGCCTTCCTGGCGACGCTTTAGACCCATGCGCTACCTGCCCCTCACCGCCGAGGACCGGGCCCACATGCTGGGGGTCATCGGCGCGTCCGACATCGAGGCTCTGTTCGCCGACGTGCCGGCCGCCGCCCGCCGGGAGGCGCTCCCGGACCTGCCCGCCCACGCCGGCGAGCTGGCCGTCGAGCGGACCCTCGCCGCCATGGCCGGAGCCAATCGCGCCGCCGGAGCCGGCCCGTTCTTCTGCGGCGCCGGGGCCTATCGCCACCATGTGCCGGCCAGCGTCGATCACCTGATCCAGCGCTCGGAATTCCTGACCAGCTACACCCCCTACCAGCCGGAAATCGCCCAGGGCACCTTGCAGACCCTGTTCGAGTTCCAGACCCAGGTCGCCGCCCTCACCGGCCTGCCGGTGGCCAACGCCTCGATGTACGATGGCTCGACCGCCTGCGCCGAGGCGGTGATGATGGCTCACCGCGTCACCCGCCGCCGCCGCGCGGTCCTCTCCGGCGGGGTCCATCCCCACTACGGCGAGACGACCCGCACCCTGGCCCACTCGGCCGGCATCGACACCATCCGCCTTCCCGCCGCCGTCGACGACGAGGCCGCGGTGCTGGCCGCCATCGACGCCGACACCGCCTGCGTGGTGGTCCAGACCCCCAATGTGTTCGGCACGGTGAGCGATGTCACAAAGATCGCCCAGGCGGCCAAGGCGGCCGGGGCGCTGACCATCGTCGTCACCACCGAGGCCGTGGCCTTCGGTCTTCTGAAGTCGCCGGGCGAGATGGGGGCCGACATCGCCGTCGCCGAGGGCGCCTCGATTGGCAATGCCCTCAATTTCGGCGGGCCCTACGTCGGCCTCTTCGCGTGCCGCGAGGCCCTGGTCCGCCAGATGCCGGGCCGCCTGTGCGGCGAGACGGTGGACGCCGCCGGCCGCCGAGGCTTCGTCCTCACCCTGTCGACCCGCGAGCAGCACATCCGCCGCGACAAGGCGACCTCCAACATCTGCACCAACTCGGGCCTCTGCGCCCTGGCCTTCACCATCCACATGTCGCTCCTGGGCGGGACGGGCCTGGCGGCTCTGGCCCGGATCAACCACGCCCGCGCCCGCGCCCTCGCCGAGGCCGTCGGCGCCGTGGCCGGCGTCGAGATTCTCACCCCGCGGTTCTTCAACGAGATCGCCGTTCGCCTGCCCCGCCCCGCCGCTCCGGTGGTCGAGGTCCTGGCCGACGGGGGCATCCTGGCCGGCGTTCCCTTCTCGCGCCTCGATCCCGCCGCGGCCTTGGACGACGTGCTCCTGCTGGCCGCCACCGAGACGACGAGCCAGGCGGACATCGACGCCCTCGCTGTCGCCCTTTCAAAGGAGCTCGGCTGATGAGCCTGCAAACCATCGGCCGGCCGACCCGGGCCGACTTCCACGACGCGGCCGAGGCGCCCCACGGCCACGGCCTTCTCCAGGACGAGCCCCTGATCTTCGAGCTCGGCGGCTGGGACAAGACCGGCGTCGATCTACCCGACGGCGACGAACCCGCCGACGACCTCGCCGGTTTCACTCGCGCCGAACCCCTGCGCCTACCCGGCCTCTCCGAGCCGGAGACCGTGCGCCACTACGTGCGCCTCTCCCAGAAGAATCACGCCATCGACCTGGCGCTCTATCCGCTCGGCTCGTGCACCATGAAGCACAACCCGCGCCTCAATGAGAAGATGGCCCGTCTGGCCGGATTCGCCGACATTCACCCCCTGCAGCCTGTCTCCACCGTCCAGGGCGCCCTGACGCTCATGGCCGAGCTGGCCCGCTGGCTGGAGACGCTCACCGGCATGCCGGCCGTGGCTCTCTCGCCCAAGGCCGGGGCGCACGGCGAGCTGTGCGGCCTGCTGACCATCCGCGCCGCCCACGAGGCCCGCGGCGATGGGCGCAAGACGGTGCTCGTCCCGACCTCGGCCCACGGCACCAATCCGGCCACCGCGGCGCTGGCCGGCTACGGCGTCGTCGAGATCGCCCAGACCGCCGACGGCCGGGTGGACCTTTCCGACCTCGCCGCCAAGCTCCATCCCGACGTCGCCGCGGTCATGGTGACCAATCCCAACACCTGCGGGCTTTTCGAGCGCGAGGTGATCGAGATCGCCCGCCTGACCCACGCGGCCGGGGCCTACTTCTACTGCGATGGGGCGAACTTCAATGCCATCGTCGGGCGGGTGCGGCCCGGCGACCTCGGCGTCGACGCCATGCACATCAACCTCCACAAGACCTTCTCCACCCCGCACGGCGGCGGCGGTCCGGGCGCCGGTCCCGTGGTGCTGAGCGCGGCGCTGGCGCCCTATGCCCCGACGCCTTGGCTGCGCCATGGACCCGACGGTTTCAGCTTCGCCGAGCACGCCACGGGCGAGTCCGCCACGGCGCTCGGCCGGATGTGCGCCTTCCACGGCCAGATGGGGATGTATGTGCGGGCGCTCTCCTACATGCTGAGCCACGGCGCCGACGGTCTTCGCCAGGTCGCCGAGGACGCTGTGCTCAACGCCAACTACGTCAAGGCCCGCCTGGCCGGCGCCATGAGTCAGCCTTTCCCGGAAGGGCCGTGCATGCACGAGGCCCTCTTCGACGATGAGTGGCTGGAGGGAACGGGCGTCACCACCCTCGATTTCGCCAAGGCCCTCATCGACCAGGGCTTCCACCCGATGACCATGTATTTCCCCCTCGTCGTCCACGGGGCCATGCTCATCGAGCCCACCGAGACCGAATCCCGCCGCGAGTTGGACCGCTTCTGCGACGCGGTGCTGGAGTTGGCCGCCGCCGCCAAGGCCGGCGATGTCGAGCGCTTCAAGGGCGCCCCCTTCCACGCCCCCCTCCGCCGCCTCGACGAAACCCAAGCCGCCCGCAAACCCCGCCTGAGGTGGACGGCATAGAGCCCTGGTGGCTTGCGCAGCGAGACGGATGGGGTGGGGCCGCGTCCGCGATTTCGCGGGAATGTGGGAAAAGTGAGAAGCCCTAGCTCGCCTTGAACCGCCCGGCCAATCCCGCGAGGGAGGCGTCGATGGAGGGGTCGGACTTCGCGGCGGCGATGCGCGCGGCGAGTACCGCCTCGGCGGTCTCGGCGGCCAGTTCGGCGGCGGCAGCCTTCACCTCGGCGGCGGCCTGGGCCTCGATGG
The DNA here is from genome assembly GCA_035605655.1 of Caulobacteraceae bacterium. Lineage (GTDB taxonomy): Bacteria > Pseudomonadota > Alphaproteobacteria > Caulobacterales > Caulobacteraceae > Acaudatibacter. Next base: position 4,682 of record DASZKO010000176.1, read on the forward strand.
TGGCGATCTTGCGCTCGGCGAGGGCCTCGCGGCGGCCGATATCCTCCTCGAGCTTGACGGCGGCTTCCTCGCGTAGGCGCTGGGCGTCCTGCTCGGCGTCGCGGATCATCTGGGCGGCGGCCCGCTCGCCCTCCTCGCGCTTCACCTTGATCTCGCCCAGCAGGGTGGCGGCCTCTTCGCGCAGACGATGGGCCTCGTCGAGCTGCTCGCGGACCTTGGCGGCGGCGTCGTCGAGGGCTTTCACCGCCAGGCCGGGCGCCTTGACCCGCCACAGCACGGCGACCAGGACCACCAGGGCGATGAAGATCCAGAAGTGGGCGTCGGCCGGATTGGTGAAGACGGAAATCAGTTCGCGCATGGGGCTCAGCTCTCCGCGCCGAGGGCGGCGGTGAGTTCGGCCTCGCTCGGCGCCACACCGGTCAATCGCTCGATGATGGCCAGCGCCGTTTCGGCGGCGATCATACGCACATGGCCCATCGCTTCGCCCCGGGCGCCGGCGATGCGCTGTTCGGCCTCGGCGAGGCGAGCGGCGAGCTTGGCGTCCTCCTCGGCCTGACCGGCGGCGGCGGCGGCCTTGGCGGCGTCGCGCGCTTCGCTGGCGACCCTGTGAGCCCGGGCCCGGGCCTCGCCCATCTCGGCGGCGGCGGCCTCGGCCTGAGCCCTCGCCTCGTCGCGCAGACGCCGGGCGTCGCCGATGTCACCGCTGATCTTGTCCTCGCGGGCGTCGATCGTCCCGCCCACCGTCGGCACGAAGACGTAGGCGAAGAGCAGATAGAGAACCAGGAAGATGCCGAGCGCCCACACGATCTGTCCCGGCCATTGGGCCAGGTCGAACTGGGGCAGGCCGCCGGACGCCATCAGGAGAACAGGATCAGGAAGCCCATGACGAGGCCGAAGATCCCCATGGATTCGGCCAGGGCCATGCCCAGGAACAGGTAGACCCGCTCACCGGCAGCGGCGGCGGGGTTCCGGATGGCGGCTTGCAGGTAGTTGCCGAACAGGATGCCGAGGCCCGCGCCGGCCCCGATGAGGCCGGTCATGGCGAGGCCGGCGCCGATATGTCTTGCGGATGCGAGGTCCATTTCGAGAGATCCCTTGGTTTGAAAGTTGTCAGTGGCCGTGGTCGAGGTTGACCACTTCGTTCAGGTAGACACAGGCCAGCGCCGCGAAGACGAAGGCCTGAAGGAAAGCGACGACGAATTCCAGGGCGGTCAGGGCGACGATCATCAGGAACGACACCCCCGAGCCCAGCAACCCGAGCTTGACCAGACCCGAGCCGGCCAGGCCCCACAGGCCCAGGCTGACCACGAAGCTGCCGAACATGTAGGTGACCACGTGTCCGCCCAGCATGTTGCCGAACAGTCGCATGGCCAACGTCAGCGGGCGGACCATGAACGAGATCAGCTCGATCGGGATTAGGCAGACGGCCATGATCGGATGCATCGACGAGGGCCAGAAGAGCTTGAAGAACCGAAGGCCGTTGCGCGCGAAGCCGACGACGAGAACGGTGGTGAAGGTCATCACCGCCAGGGCCGCGGTCACCGCCAGCTGCGACGTCACCGAGAAGCCGCCGGGCGCGAGGCTGATGACGTTGAGCGTGGCGATCAGCAGGAAAAGGGTGAGGATGAACGGCAGGAACGGCCGGCCACGGTCGCCGATGATGCCGCCGGTGAGAACCCCGTCGATCATGCCGTAGAGCATCTCGGCGGCGGCCTGCAGGCGGCCGGGCACCACTTGGCGCCGGCCGGCGGCGAGGAAAAACAGCGAGATCAGCCCCGCCGCGATCAGCATGAAGAGGACCGAATTTGTGACGGAGAGGTCGACGAGACCGAGCCCCGGCACGCGGACCGGCGGGATCGGCGCGACCTTGTGCACCAGGAATTGTTCCATCGGCTCGATAGCCATATTGCGCTCTCTTCAGTCCTTCCGTCTCAACTCTCGTCATCTTCGTCGTCGGCCACGGCGGCCGCCGGCGGCCCCTTGGCCGCTTCGCGCGCGCTCATCGCCGAGGCGGTGCGGACGGCCGCCCACACCGACAGACCGCCCCCGATCAGCAACCCGCCCACGATCCCGAAAGGAGCCGTGTGGGCCAGGCGATCGAGAAGCCACCCCAGACCCAGTCCCCCCAGCACGCCGCCGAGAAGCTGGCCCAGCAGGCGAAAGCCGTCGCCGGCCGCGTCGCCCATTCCCAAGACTTTAGGCTTGGTCGCGCGCGAGGCCTCGAACGCCTCCAGCCGCCGATCGAGGCGCTTGAACGCCCCTTGGCTGGACTCGTCCGGCTTTGGCATGGACGTTTCCGAGCCCTTCTAGCGACCCGGCCAGGTCGGCGCGGAACCTATAGAGCCCCCCCGCCCCCGTCAAGGCTCGGTAGGGTATAAGTAACAGATTGATATTAAACACGAAAGTGGGCCAAATATGCCACCCAACACCGCTCCTCCTCAAGCGGAGCGGGCTCTACCGCGACCTGAACTCGTCTTGATCCGTCTCATGTGGCGGACCCGCTAAGCTCGGCGCGCCTGCTTGCGCGAGGCCAGCATTTCCCGCCGCAGAATGGCGTTCAGGCGGCTCTGATAACCCCTGCC
>DASZKO010000147.1:0-32445 GCA_035605655.1 Caulobacteraceae bacterium
TCGAGCGCCATGGCCAGCTTCGCCCCGGCGGCGGCGAGCGGCGCGACCGGCGACCATGCGAGGGTGGCGGACCCTCCGCTCCTGGCCGCTCCGTCGGGCTGAGGGCCCCTACCAAGCCCCCACGTTGGGCATCGAGGTCCACGGCTCGGCGGGGGGGAGCGAGCCGTCCTTCTGGAGCAGCTCGATGGAAATGCCGTCGGGGGATCGAACGAAGGCCATGTGGCCGTCGCGCGGCGGGCGGTTGATGGTCACCCCGCCGTCCATCAGACGCCGGCAGGCGGCGTAGATGTCGTCGACCTGATAAGCCAGGTGGCCGAAGTTGCGGCCCCCGTCATAGGCCTCGGGATCCCAGTTGTGGGTCAACTCGACCATCGGCGCCCGTTTTTGTTTCGCCGCCTCCACATCGTCCGGCGCGGCCAGGAAGACCAGAGTGAATCGGCCGGCCGGATTTTCGATCCGGCTCACTTCGGCCAGGCCGAGCTTGGCGCAGTAGAAGTCGAGGGCGCCGTCCAGGTCGGCCACCCGGACCATGGTGTGAAGATATCGCATCCCTTGTCTCCTTTGAGATTGTTCAGGCGACCGGTTCGAGCCGGTCTTCGTGGGCGCCCGCCCGGGTCTGCCGCCGCCACAGCGCGGCGTATTCGCCGCGCCCCGCCAGCAGGCTTTCGTGGGTCCCGCGCTCGACGATCTTGCCTCGGCGCAGGACGAGGATCTGGTCGGCGTCGACGATCGTCGACAAGCGGTGGGCGATCACCAGGCTGGTGCGTCCGGTCCGCACCTTGCGCAGGGTCGCCTGAATCGCCGCTTCGGTGGCTCCATCAAGCGCGCTGGTGGCCTCGTCGAGAATGAGCAGGCGCGGATTGGCCAGCAGGGCCCGGGCCAGTCCCACCCTCTGGCGCTCGCCGCCGGAGAGTCTGAGGCCCCGCTCACCAACCCTTGTGGCCATGAGCTGGGGCAGGGATTCGATGAAGCGGGCGAGCTCCGCCGCTTCGGCCGCCGCCCATACCGCCATCTCTCCGGCGGCGGGATCGCCAAAGGCGATGTTGGCGTAGAGGCTGTCGTTGAAGAGGGCGACGTCCTGCGGCACCAGGGCGATGGCGGCGCGGAGCGAAGATAGGCGCGCCTGGCGCAGATCGATGCCGTCCAGCCGCACGGCCCCGTCCTGGGGATCGATGAGGCGCAAGGCGAGGCGGGCGATAGTTGTCTTGCCGGCCCCCGAGGGGCCGACGAGGGCCGTCGTCGTCCCCGGCGCCACCGTGAAGCTGACGTCGCCCAGCCCCACCGAGCGGGCCGAGTGGCGGAAGTCGACGTGGTCGAAGACGAGCTCCGCGCCGGCCCCGCTGGCCGGCGGCAGCGGCCGGGCGGCCGGCGAATCGACGATCTCCGGGGCCACCGCCATCAATTCCAGCATCTGCTCCATGTCGATGAACGACTGGCGGATCTCGCGATAGTTCATGCCCAGGCTGAAGAGCGGCGCGTAGACCTGCTGCAGGATGAGGATGCAGGCGGTGATCCCGCCCACGCTCATCCGGTGGGCGAGCACCTCGGCGCCGGCGATCAGGGTCACGGTGACCAGGCCCAGATTGAGCACCACCGACTGGATGGCGTTGAGGAGCTGCAGGGAGGTGTTGGCCTTCACCGCCGCGCTGGCGTAGTCGTCCATGGCCCGGTCGTATTGCGAGACGACCCGCGCCTCGGCCCCGAAGGTCTTGATGGTCTCGAAGTTCATCAGGGCGTCGACGGCGAGGCCCGCGGCCTCGGAATCGGCCTCGTTGAGGGCCCGCCGATGCTGAATGCGCCAGTTGGAGATGGTGAAGGTGAAGGCGACGTAGACCGCGATCGTCGCCAGCGCCACCGCGGCCAGCCGCCAGTTGAAGCGGCCGGTGAGCACCACGCAGGCCATGATGAGCTCGAGCACCGTCGGGCCGAGATTGAAGACCACGCTGCGCAGCAAGAAATCGGTGGAACGGGCGCCGCGGTCGATCACCCGGGCCAGCACGCCGCTCCGCTTGCCCTGGTGGAAATCCACCGACAGGGACAAGGAATGGGCGAAGGTCTCCATGGCCGAACGGGCCAAGGCCTTTTGGGAGACCGGGGTGAAGATCGCGTCGCGAATGTACGGCGTGGCGCCGGCCACGAAACGCAGCGCCACCCAGCCGATGGCGAGGCCGGCGAAGGCGACATAGGCCCCCTCGAGCGCCGAGCGGCCGTGGTTCAGGCGGTCGATGGCCTCCTGGATGAACAGCGGGCCGATCACTCCGGTGGCCTTGCCGACGAGGACGAGGCCGAGCGCCACCGCCAGGCGAGTCTTCAGGCCGCGCGCCTGCGAGCGCATGACCAGGCGGATGAGGTCGGCCATCGAGGCGAAGAAGCCGAACTTGGGCGCCGTCGGGCCGCCCGGGGGCGGCGGCGAATGGCCGTGGCCATAGAGGCTCATCGTCCGCCCCCGCCAAAGAGGACCGTGCTCTGCACCCCACCGCCGGGGGTCAGCCAGTCGATCCGCCAGCCGCCGGCCACCGGAGCGGCGGCGAAGGGCGGGGGCGACGGCATCGGGGCTGGCGAGACGGCGAGCGAGACCTCCGCGCGCTCAGCCCCCGCGTTCGCCGCCAGGCTGTGCCTGCCGCTCTTGAGCGGCTCGCCCAGCGCCAGCATGAAGCGGCCGGCGGCGTCGGCCCTGGCCGCCCCGCGCCCCGTCCCGTCGACCCCGACGTTGACGGCCGCCCCGGCCGGAGCGACGCCTGAGAGCACCGCCCCGCCCTTGCCGTCGAAATCGGCCGTCAGAATGGCCACGCTCCTCTCCCGCCGGCCGAGCGCCACCGCCCCCGATCCAGCCCGCAGCTGGGCGGCCAAGCCGCCCGGGGCGAGCGCCAGATAGCCTTCGGCCTGCACCGAGCGCCCATTCAGCGGCATGGAAACGCCGAACAGCCGCGCTCGCGCGGCGCCTGGCAGGACGAGGCGCCAGACCCCACGCCGGTCGGCTTGCGAATAGAGCGCCTCCCCGGCCGGGTCCGTCAGGCGCACGCGCGTCAAGGGCGCGGCCGCGCCGGTCAGCACTACCGCCCCGCCCGGACCAGGAGCCGCGGCCGTCACCGCCGGGGGCGCGACATAGCCTCGCTCGGCCTGTTGGGGTTCGCCGGCTGGACGCGCCGTCTCCGCTCCGCGCCGCCCGCAACCGGCGAGGCAGGCGACGGCGGCGATGGCGATACAGGCGCGCATAGGGTTCACTAGAGCGGCTCGGTGAATCGGATCAACCTTCCCATCTATCCGTTGTCGCTCGGCAAGGAGGCGAACAACCTTGGATATAGGCACGCTCCGAGAGGAAAGCGTCTGCGTCTTCTGCGCCTCGTCGGGCGCGGCGCCGCCGAAGCTCGTGGCCGACGCGCGGCAGTTCGGACGGATCCTCGCCGGCGCCGGGGTGCGCCTCGTCTATGGCGGAGGCGGCATCGGCCTGATGGGAGCGTGCGCCCGCGCCGCCCACGAGGCCGGCGGCATGGTCCTGGGGATCATCCCCGGCTTTCTCACCGAGCACGAGGCCGCATACAGGGAGGTCGAGACCGTGGTCGTGGCCAACATGCACGAGCGCAAGATGCGGATGTTCGAGGAATCCGACGCCTTCGCCGTCCTTCCCGGCGCGATCGGCACTCTGGAGGAATCGATCGAGGTTCTGTCCTGGCGTCGCCTGGGCCTGCACGCCAAGCCGATCGTCTTCTACAATCCGGACGGCTTCTGGGATCCCCTCTTCGCCTTCTTCGCCCAGCTCGAGCGCCAGCGCCTCGTCCCGCCGCAGTTCGCCGACTGCTGGCGCGAGGTCGACGACATCGAGGCCCTCCTGCCGGCCTTGCGCGCCGCCCCCGGCGGCGAGCCGGTCACCGTGCCGATCGTCCAGAGGGCCTGAAGGCAAGACGGGCCGGCGATCCGACCCATAATTCCCAGGAGGGCCTGCCCCTGATCCGTCGCCACCTCGAGATGGCCGAACAGATCAAGGCGGTCATGGGGGGCTCGTGACCTCGGCGCCTACCGCGCCACCTTGTCCCTGAACCCGTTGACGAGCGGATAGCGGCGGTCGCGACCGAAGGCCTTGCCGCCGATTTTCAGGCCTGGCGCGGCCTGGCGGCGCTTGTATTCGGAGTTGTAGAGCAGTCCCTGGACGCGCTCGACGGTCGCCGGGTCGTGGCCGCGAGCGACGATCTCGTCGAGCGTCGCCTCCTCCTCGACCAGGCCGTGCAGGATGGCGTCGAGTTCGTCGTAGGGTGGAAGGCTGTCCTGGTCGGTCTGGTTCGGCCGCAGTTCCGCCGACGGGGGCTTGTCGAGGATCCGCATCGGGATCGCCCCGACTGATCCTCCGTATACGGAATGAGAATTGCGCCAGCGGCAGACATCGTAGACGTCGACCTTGTAGAGGTCTTTGAGAACATTGTAGCCGCCGCACATGTCGCCGTAGAGGGTGGCGTAGCCGACAGCCATCTCCGACTTGTTGCCGGTGGTCAGCAGCATCAGGCCGAGCTTGTTGGAAAGGGCCATCAGGGTCACGCCGCGAATTCGGGCCTGGATGTTCTCCTCAGTGAGATCGAGCTCGCGGCCGGCGAACTCGGCGGCCAGCATGGTGTCGAAAGCCCCGACGGCCGGGGCGATTGGGATCTCGTCCAGCCTCACCTGGTTGACGGCCGCACAGGCGACCGCGTCCTCGGCGCTCTCGGCGCTGGTGTAGCGCGAGGGGAGCATGAAGGCCCGCACCGCCTCCGCCCCGAGGGCGTCGCGGGCGACGATGAGCGCCAGGGCCGAATCCACCCCGCCGGAGAGGCCGAGGAGCACGCCCGTGAAGCCCGATTTGCGCACATAATCACGCAGGGCCAGCACCATGGCCCGGTAGACCTCCTCCGGCCCGGTCGGCCAGTCGGCCATGGGCCCGGCGACGCACCGCCAGCCCCCCTCTCCCCGCTCCCAGGTCGAAACCGCGAGGTCCTCTTCGAACATCGGCAGGCGCATGCAGAATTCGCCGTTGGACTGGAGGGCGAAGGAGCCGCCGTCGAAGACAAGTTCGTCCTGGCCGCCCAGCTGGTTGACGTAAACGAGCGGCAGGCCGGTCTCGGCGACCCGGGCGCGAGCGACGATCAGGCGCTCGTCGTCGGCGGTGCGCCGATAGGGCGAGCCGTTCGGCACGAGGATGATCTCGGCGCCGCCGGCCTTGAGCTGGGCGGTGGGCCCCGGTCCCCAGATGTCCTCGCAGATCGGGGCGCCGATCCTCACTCCGTTCACGTCGATCAGGAGCGGGGTCTCACCGGCCGCGAAGATCCGCTTTTCGTCGAAAACCCCATAGTTGGGCAGGTCGATCTTGAAAGCGAAGCTCTTCACCTCGCCGCCGCCGATATGGGCGATGGCGTTGCGCGGCCGCCCGTCCGGATGTGGCCACGGCAGGGTGATCAAGGCCTCGCAGCCGCCCGCGGTCTCCGCCGCCAGGCGGGCGAGCGCTTCGCCGCAGCGCTTCACCGCCGCCGGTTTCAGCGCCAGGTCCTCGGGCGGATAGCCGATCAGGAAGAGTTCGGAAAACAGCGCGAGATCCGCGCCCATGGCGGTCGCCTTGGCCAGCGCCGCGCGGGCCAGGGCCTCGTTTCCCTCGATATCGCCGACTTTGGGATTGGCCTGGACAGAAGCGATGACGAGACGGTCGGCGGCCATGGCGCGCTTCTAATCCGCCGCCCAGCTTCGCGGTAGCCCCGGCGGGCGCCGCTTTCAGTCGTCGCGGTGGACGCGTTCGCGGCGCTCGTGGCGTTCCTGGGCCTCGACACCGAGTGTGGCGATAGGTCGCGCCTCCAGACGGGCCAGTCCGATCGGTTCGCCGGTCTCCTCGCAATAGCCGTAGGCGCGATCGTCTATGCGCCGCAGGGCGTCGTCGATCTTGGCGATCAGCTTGCGTTGCCTGTCGCGTGTGCGCAGCTCCAGAGCCCGGTCAGTTTCCGAAGAAGCCCGGTCGGCCAGATCCGGATGATTTTCCGTCTCCGACTGCAGATGCGTCACCGTCTCCCGCGATTCGCGGAGTATATCGTCTTTCCAGTCGAGCAGTTTGTTACGAAAGTATTCGAGTTGCCGATCGCTCATGAACGGCTCGCCTTCTGAAGGACGATATTCTTCGCCCTTTATTTTCAGAGAAGACGTTTGCATCGACGCCTCATGCCTTGTTCGTCCCGGCCCATCTCCCCAGAGGGCGCCGCGCTTATAGCAAAACCAAACCGCCGGGCAATCGACTTGGCGCGGCGGCCCCTCTCGTCGCGGCGCCTTCCTGGAAAGTTCTTTGTTTGTTCTTGCTGCGCCGGCGACTCCAGTTATTAAATTGGAGGGCTTGGGTCCGCCGGGCCGCCTCACTAAAAGTAAGCGATGTTCGAACAGAGCCGTTTCATCCGCGTGCGCGGCGCGCGCGAGCACAACCTGAAGAACGTCAGCGTGGACATTCCGCGGGGCGAGCTGGTGGTGCTTACCGGCCTTTCCGGCTCGGGCAAGAGCAGCCTGGCCTTTGACACCATCTACGCCGAGGGCCAGCGGCGCTACGTGGAGAGCCTTTCCGCCTACGCCCGCCAGTTTCTCGAGCTGATGGGCAAGCCCGACGTCGATCTCATCGAGGGCCTCTCGCCGGCCATTTCAATCGAGCAGAAGACCACCAGCCGCAACCCGCGCTCGACGGTGGGCACGGTCACCGAGATCCACGATTACATGCGCCTGCTATGGGCCCGCGTCGGCGTTCCCTATTCGCCGGCCACCGGCCTGCCGATCGTCAGCCAGACGGTGAGCCAGATGGTCGACAAGCTGGCCGCCCTGCCGGACGGCGAGCGCATCTTCCTGCTCGCCCCGGTCGTCCGCGACCGCAAGGGCGAATACCGCCGTGAGATCGCCGAGTGGCAGAAGGCCGGCTACCAGCGGCTCAAGATCGACGGCGCCTACTATCCCATCGAGGACGCCCCGGCCCTGGAGAAGACCTTCAAGCACGACATCGACGTGGTGGTCGATCGCCTGGTCACCCGCGCCGGCCTGGAGAGCCGCTACGCCGACAGCCTCGAGGCCGCCCTGCGCCTCGCCGATGGCATCGCGGTGGCCGAATGGGCCGACGACAAGGAGGCGGGCGGGCCGCGGCGGATCATCTTCTCGGAGAAGTTCGCCTGCCCGGTCAGCGGGTTCTCGATCGCCGAGATCGAGCCGCGGCTCTTCTCTTTCAACAACCCGGCCGGGGCCTGCCCGGTATGCGACGGCCTGGGCATGAAGCTCGCCTTCGACGCCGACAAGATCGTCCCGGACAAGGACAAGACCCTCCACAAGGGGGCCGTCTCACCGTGGGCCAAGGGTCCCTCGCCCCTCTACACCCAGACCCTCCAGGCGCTGGCCCGCCATTACGGCTTCTCCATGGACGAGCCGTGGTGGCGGCTCCCCGAAAGCGCTCGCAACGTCGTCCTGCGCGGCTCGGGGAACGAGAAGATCCGTTTCGTCTACGACGACAACGCCCGCAAATACGAGGTCAACAAGACCTTCGAGGGGGTTCTCCCCAATCTCGAGCGGCGCTGGCGCGAGACCGATTCCAGCTGGGTGCGCGAGGAACTCGGCCGTTACCAGTCGGAGACCCCGTGCGAGGCTTGTGGCGGGGCGCGCCTCAAGCCCGAGGCCCTGGCGGTCAAGATCGCCGGCCGCAACATCGCCGAGGTCTCGGCGCTCGCCATCCGCCCGGCCGGCGACTGGTTCGCCTCCCTGGAGGAGGATCTCACCGACAAGCAGCTCGAGATTGCCCGCCGCATCCTCAAGGAGATCAACGACCGCCTGCGCTTCCTGGTCGATGTGGGACTGGAATACCTCAACCTGTCGCGCGCCTCGGGCACCCTCTCGGGCGGCGAGAGCCAGCGCATCCGCCTGGCCAGCCAGATCGGCTCCGGCCTCACCGGGGTTCTCTATGTCCTCGACGAGCCGTCCATCGGCCTGCACCAGCGGGACAACGCCCGCCTGCTCGTCAGCCTCAAGGGCCTGCGCGATCTCGGCAATTCGGTGCTGGTCGTCGAGCACGACGAGGAAGCGATCCTCAGCGCCGACTACGTCATCGACATGGGGCCGGCCGCCGGAGTGCACGGCGGCGAGGTGGTCGCCGAGGGGACGCCCGCCGACATCATGGCCGCCCCCCGCAGCCTCACCGGCGCCTACCTCAAGGGCGAACGCGAGATCGCCATCCCCGAGAACCGCCGGCCGATCTCCCTGAAGCGCATGGTCCGGGTCATCGGGGCCAGCGGCAACAACCTCAAGCACGTCACCGCCGAAATCCCGGTGGGGACCTTCACCTGCATCACCGGGGTTTCCGGCGGCGGCAAGTCGACCTTCACCGTCGAGACCCTCTACAAGGCCGCCGCCCGCCGCCTGAACAACGCCTCCGACGCTCCCGCCCCCTTCGAGCGCATCGAGGGGCTGGAGAATTTCGACAAGGTCATCGACATCGACCAGAGCCCGATCGGCCGCACGCCCCGCTCCAATCCGGCCACCTACACCGGCGCCTTCACAGCCATCCGCGACTGGTTCGCCGGCCTGCCGGAAGCCAAGGCGCGCGGCTACGGCCCCGGCCGCTTCAGCTTCAACGTCAAGGGCGGCCGCTGCGAGGCCTGCCAGGGCGACGGTCTGATCAAGATCGAGATGCACTTCCTGCCCGACATCTACGTCACCTGCGATGTCTGCCGCGGTCACCGCTACAATCGCGAGACCCTGGAGATCCTGTTCCGCGGCAAGTCCATCGCCGACGTGCTGGACATGACGGTCGTGGAGGCGGCCGACATGTTCAAGGCCGTGCCGGTCATCCGTGACAAGATGGAGACCCTGAAGCGGGTGGGCCTGGGTTACATCAAAGTCGGCCAGCAGGCGACGACCCTTTCCGGCGGCGAGGCCCAGCGGGTGAAGCTCTCCAAGGAGCTGTCGCGGCGGGCCACGGGCCGCACCCTCTACATCCTCGACGAGCCGACCACCGGCCTCCATTTCGAGGACGTCCGCAAGCTCCTCGAGGTGCTTCACGAACTGGTCGACCATGGCAACACGGTGGTCGTCATCGAGCACAATCTCGACGTGGTGAAGACCGCCGACTGGATCGTCGATTTCGGCCCCGAGGGCGGCGACGGTGGTGGCGAGATCATCGCCGCCGGCTCCCCCGAAGCCGTGGCCGCCGACGAGCGCAGTTGGACCGGCCGCTACCTCGCCGAACTCTTCCGCCGCCACGCCGACCGCGCCGCCCCCGCCACCAAACCGAAACGAGCGAAGGTCAGCGCGTGAAAACTTAGGGACTTCAGTCGGAGCTGTCACATGCTGAACCACGTCTCTATCGGGGTCGCCGATCTGGCGCGGACCAAGCGGTTCTACGATGCGGCCCTCAGCCCGCTCGGTTACACCCAGACATTCAGCGGCGACGGTTACGTGGCCTACGGCGGGACGCGCACCCAGCTCTACATCGCCCAGACCGAGCACGTGCCGGCGCCCCATCCCGGCTCCGGACTGCACTTCTGCTTCGACGCGCCGGACCGGGCGGCGGTGGACGCCTTCCATGCCGCCGGACTCGCCCATGGCGGGACCGACAACGGCGCGCCGGGCCTGCGCCCGCAATACGAGCCCGACTACTACGGCGCCTTCCTCATCGATCCGGACGGCTGGAGGGTGGAAGCCTACCGCCGTGGATGAATAGCGTTCAGGAACCTTGACCGCGACAAGGTGTTTGGCGGCTAAGTGAGGTCGAGCGCCTGTCGGAGGCAGGCGGGGGTGTCCGTATGGCTGATGAAACCGCGCGCGGAGATCGAAGTAAGCGGCGGGCCTCGCCCCTCCTGATGGTCGGCGCGGTCGGCCTCATCGCCGTCGTCGCCATCGGCGCTTTCATCTGGTGGCTCGGCGCGCGCAATTACGAGGCCACCGACGACGCCTTCGTCGACGCCCACATCGTCCGCCTGGCGCCGCAGATCGCCGGCCGGGTGACGGCTGTCCTGGCCGTCGACAACCAGCTGGTCCGCGCCGGCGCCCCACTTCTGGAGATCGATTCCGCCGACGTGGCCACTCGGGTCGCCCAGGCCCGGGCTCAGAAGGCGCAGGCGCAGGCCCAGGTCGCCAACGCCCGCGATCAGATCAGGGTCAGCGAGGAGACCTGGCGCCAGGCCCTAGCCGACGTGGCCGCCGCCCGCGCCCCGGCCGACAACGCCGCCGCCGACCTCGCCCGCTACCTTCACCTGGCGGCGATCAACCGCCTCGCCGTCTCCCAGCAGCAGATCGATCAGGCCAGAAGCGCTGCCCGCCAGACCGCCGCCCAGCGCGACTCCGCCGCCAAGGCGGCCCAGACCCGCGCCGCCCAGATCGCCGCCGCCCGCACACAGGTGACCTCGGGCGAGGACCAGGTCCGCGCCGCCCAGGCCCAGCTCGACGAGGCTTCCGTCAATCTCGGCTACACCCGCGTCGTCGCCCCTGTGAGCGGCCATGTGACCCAGAAGACGGTGGCCGTCGGCAACTATGTCCAGCCGGGCGCCCAGGTCATGGCCATCGTGCCCCTGGAGCTGTGGGTCACGGCCAATTTCAAGGAGACCCAGCTCGCCCGCATCCGCCCCGGCCAGAGCGTCGCCATCAAGGTCGACGCCTGCCCCGAAGACCACATTCCCGGCCACGTGGAGTCCATCCAGCGTGGGGCCGGCCAGGCCTTCGGCGTCCTGCCGCCGGAGAACGCCACCGGCAACTACGTCAAGGTGGTCCAGCGCGTACCCGTGAAGATCGTCTTCGACCGGACGCCGAGGGATTGCCCGATCGGCCCCGGCATGTCGGTGATCCCCAGGGTCAGGGTGCGCTGAGCCATGGCGGGCGCGGCCCCGCGCGGCGGCAATCCGGACGCCGGCTGGAGCCCCGAGCGCTCGGTCGCCGGGGCACGCAATCCGTGGACGATCGTCGGCGTCATTTCCATCGCCACCTTCATGACCGTGCTCGATTCCTCGATCGTCAACGTGGCCCTCGATCACATCGCCGGGGCCATGGCGGTGACCTACGACCAGGCCACCTGGGTGACGACCAGCTTCCTGGTGTCCACCGCCATCGTCATCCCCATCTCCGGCTGGCTGGCCGACGTGATCGGCCGCAAGCGCTACTACATGATCTCCGTCGCCCTCTTCACCATCGCCTCCTTCCTGTGCGGCGCGGCTCCCAATCTCGGAGCCCTGATCCTCGCCCGGGTGCTCCAGGGCGCGGCCGGCGGCGGCCTGGCGGCGGTGGAGCAGTCGATGCTCGTCGACACCTTCCCGCCCAGCAAGCGCGGGGCGGCCTTCGCCGCCTACGGTCTTGTGGTCATCGTCGGCCCGATCGTGGGGCCGATCCTCGGCGGGGTGATCACCGACAGCGCCTCCTGGCGCTGGTGCTTCCTGATCAATGTGCCGATCGGCGCGGCCTCGCTCTTCCTGGTCAACGCCATGGTCGACGAGCCGGCGGCTCTCCTGCGCGACCGGGCGGCCCTCCTCGCTCGCGGCCTTCGCCTCGACATCATCGGCTTCATCCTGGTGGCCCTCTTCTTCGGCGGCCTGGAGCTCACCCTCGACCGCGGCCAGACCGACGACTGGTTTTCCTCCCCGACCATCGTCGCCACCGCGGCGATCGCGGCCGCCGCCTTCGTCCTCTTCATTCCCTGGGAACTCAGCCGCGACGACCCGGTCGTCCCCATCGCCATGTTCGGCCGGCGAAACTTCGCCGTGGCCAGCGTCTTTCTGATGCTCACCGGCCTCATCCTCTTCGGCACCACCCTCTTCATTCCCCAACTCCTCCAGCAGGTGATGGGCTATTCGGCCACCGACGCCGGCTTGGCCCTGACCGCCGGCGGCCTGGCGACCATCATCGCCATGCCCCTGGTCGGCCTGCTCTCCAGCCGGGTCGATCCGCGCCTGCTGGTTTTCTTCGGCTTCACGGTGCAGGGCCTGGCCCTGCTCAACATGAGCCACCTGAACGCCAGCCTGTCGTTCCAAGCCGCCGCCATGGCCCGGATGTACCAGGCCGTCGGCCTGCCTTTCCTTTTCGTGCCGATCAGCATGATCGCCTACGTCGGGTTGAAGCCCAGCGAGAGCAATCAGGCCTCGGCGATGATGAACGTCGCCCGCAACCTCGGCGGCACCATCGGCATCTCTTCGGTGCAGACCATGCTCGCCCAGCGCACCCAGTGGCATCATGCCCGCCTGGTCGAGCACCTCGATCCGCTCAACCCCAACTATACCGGCGCCCTCGCCGATGCCGCCGGGCGGCTGGCCGGCTTTGGCCAGTCGGCCCTCGACGCCCAGAACCTCGCGCTCGCCAATCTCGCCCGCCAGCTTTCCCGCCAGGCCCAGATGCTGGCCTATATCGACGCCTTCCACACCCTGATGATCGTCGTCTTCGCCTGCATTCCTCTGTTGCTGCTCATGCAGGGGCCAAAGGGTGCGGCCCCGCCGCCGGGAGCGGGGCATTGACCGCTCCGCGCCTCGCCGCCGGCCTGGCCGCCGTATCGCTGGCCGCCTGCACGGTCGGGCCGAACTACCATCGCCCGGACATCCCCACCCCCGCCGCCTTCGTCGAGCCGGGGGCCGCGGCCCCGGCCTCCGAGGCCGATCTCACCCGCTGGTGGGCGGCCTTCCACGATCCGGTCCTCGACGACCTGATCCGTCGCGCCGTGGCCGCCAACCTCGATCTGGCGGCCGCCGCCTCGCGCGTGCGCCAGTCGCGTTTCGAGGAGAAGGTCACCGGGGCGGCCGAGTGGCCGGCGATCAACGCCGCCGCCAACACCGTGGCCCTGCAATCGAACCGCTCGGCGAGCTCCGGACCACCGACCGGCTTCCAGCTCCCCGCCAGCCTCAACCTCTATTCCGTCGGCTTCGACGCCACGTGGGAGGTCGACCTCTTCGGCGGCACGCGGCGGGCCATCCAGGAGGCCAAGGCCAACAGCGAGGCGGCGGTGTGGGCCCGCCGCGGCGCCGAGGTCACCCTCATTTCCGAGTTGGCCAACGACTACCTCACCCTGCGCGCCGTCCAGGCCCGCATCGCCGTGGGCGAGGCCGAACTCGCTCGCCAGCGGGACCTCTTCGCCCTCGTCGCCGCCCGCCGCCAAGCCGGCTTCGTCACCGGCCTCGACGTCAATCAGCAGACCGGCGTGGTGGCGACCGCCGCCGCCCAGATCCATCAGCTGGAAGCCGAGGAGCGGGTCCAGATCCACGCCCTGGCCGTTCTTCTCGGCGAGCCGCCCGAGACCCTCGAGCCCACCCTGGCGCGGCGGACGCGGGCCCTCCCTCGGTCCCCGCCCGTCCTGCCCGCAGGCCTTCCCGCCGACCTTCTGCGCCGGCGCCCCGATCTTCGCGAAGCCGAGCGGCGCCTGGCCGCCGCCAACGCCGAGATCGGCGTCCAGACCGCCAACCTCTATCCCCGGCTCAACCTCATCGGCCTGGGCAGCTTCGCCGGAACATCGCTCGGCGACCTCTTCTCGGCCCAGAACCTTTCCGGCGTCGGCGTCGGCCTCCTCACCGCCCCGCTCTTCAACGCCGGCAAGACCCACGCCGCTATCGGCGCGGCCAGGGAGAAGGACGTTCAGGCCGAACTCGCCTGGCGCGGCGCTTTTCTCGCCTCCCTGCGGGAGGTGGAGGACGCCCTGGCCCGCTATCGCGCCGAGGAGGCCCGCCGGGCCCAGCTGGAGACCGCTGTCACGGCGGCGGCCGGCTCGCTGGCCATCGCCCGCGACCAGTACCAGGTCGGGCTCGCCACCTACATCAACGTCTACGCGGCCGAGAACGCCCTGCTGAACGCCCGCGACCAGCTCGTCCAGTCGCAGGCCCAGTCCGACACCGACCTCGTCGCCCTCTACAAGGCCCTCGGCGGCGGATGGGTCGCCTAGCTCTGGTGCAGCGCCCGGGTCTCGGCGCGGATGCGGATCGCCAGGACGGCGGCGTTGAGCAGCGAGAAGGCGGCGGCGTACCAGACGAGCCCGAACGCCAGGGGCAGGACGGCGATCTCCCCGACCACGACGATGTAGTTGGGGTGCGAGACGAATCGGTAGGGGCCGGCGGTGATCAGCGGCGCGCCGGGCACGACGATGATCCGCGTCGTCCACCGCTCGCCGAGGCTGGTCAGCACCCACAGGCGCAGGGCCTGGAGGATGAGAAAGAGCCCCAGCCACACTGGCTGGACCGGCCGGTCCCAGGCGAGCGCCCAGAGGCCGGCCAGCCACAGGGCGTGCAGCCCTACGATCAGCGGATAGTGGCCCGCCCCCACCTCGTGCGCCCCGCGGGCCAGGAGGGCGCGGGTGTGGCGCCTCGCGATGACGAGCTCGGCCAGGCGCTGGGCGGTCACCAGGCCGAGGACGGCGAGGGAGAGAATCATGCCGCCTTTTTCAGCGTCACCGTGCTGGCGGTGAAGCCGGGGCCGAGCGCCGAGAGCACGGAGGTCGCCGGCAGGCCGGCCCGCCGTACCCTGTCGAGGACGAAGAGGACGGTGGGCGCCGACATGTTGCCGTGGTCGGCGAGAACCTCGCGCTCATGGTCGAGCGCGCCCTGGCCGAGATCGAGGGCATGCTCCAGGGCCTCGACCACCTTGGTCCCACCCGGATGGCAGATGAAGCGGTCGACGTCGCCGACCGCCAGCTTCTGACGGCCCAGCATGGCGTCCACCGCGGCCCGCAGATGGTCCCGGGCGAAGGGCGGAATGGCCCGGTCGAAGATCACCCCCAGACCTGTCGCATCCACCCGCCAGCCCATGATGTCCAAGGTGTCGGGCCAGGTGTGCTCGCCGGCCCCGGCGATCTGGGCGATGCCCCGTTCGCCCGAGCGGACCACGCCGGCCGCCGCCCCGTCGCCGAACAGCGCGGCGGCGACGATGTCGGCCTTGCCGACCCCGTCCATGCGAAAGGCCAGGCTGCATGCCTCGACGGTGACGAAGAGGACGACCGCCCCCGGGCTCGCCGCCGCCAAGCGGGACGCCAGGGCCAGGGCGCCGACGCCGCCGGCGCAGCCCAGTCCGAACACCGGCACGCGTACGGCGTCGGAGCGAAAGCCCAGCACGCCCATGGCCCGGGCCTCGAGGCTGGGGGTGGCGATGCCGGTGGAGGAGACGGTGACAATGATGTCGACGTCGGCGCCTTTCAGCCCGGCCTCGTCCAGCGCCCGGCTGGCGGCGGTGATGAAGAGGTCCAGGGCCCCGGCGACGTAGGCCTCGCTGCGCTGCGGCCAATCGTGCGGAACCGTATACCACTCGGCCGGCTGGACGAGCTGGCGGGCGCGAATCCCGGAGTTCCGGAACACCGGCGCCATGCGCTCGAAATTGGGATAGCGGGCGCCCAGCAGGATGCGGGCCAGGCGCAGGGCTTCGTCCTGGTCGAGGTCATGGGGCGGTGAGGCCGTGGCGAGCGACAGCAAGGCGACGGGCGCGATCATCTCTCACTCCAACCCCCAAGGTGGACAGTGATCCCGTCTGTCGGCAATGAACCTAGGGTGTCGCGGCCGCCACTACAACAGGCAGCCCTGGCGCCACCCGCCAGGTGACAAAGAAAAGAGGTTCGATGCAATCCACCGTGGTCGAGCGGCCGGTCACCCTCGCCACCTGGCTGGGCTTTTCGATGATGGGCCTGGCCATGTTCATGGCCGTGCTCGATGTCCAGGTGGTCGCCACTTCCCTGCCGACCATCCAGCACGCCCTGGCCATGCGGCCCGACCAGATGAGCTGGATCCAGACCGCCTATCTGATCGCCGAAGTGATCGCCATTCCCTTGACCGGCCTGCTGACCAGGGCCCTCACCATGCGCTGGCTGACGGTCGCGGCGGTGGGTCTCTTCACCCTGGCCTCGGCCGGCTGCGCCGCCAGCGGCCGCTTCGAAGTCCTGATCGCCTGGCGCGTCGTCCAGGGCCTGGCCGGGGGGACCCTGATCCCCGCGGTGTTCTCGGCCGTCTTCCTGCTCTTCCCGTTCCGCCTGCAGGGCGTGGCCACAACCATCGCCGGGGTGCTGGCGGTGCTCGCCCCGACGCTTGGGCCCATCGTCGGCGGCTGGCTCACCCAGACTTGGTCGTGGCACTGGCTGTTCCTGATCAACATCGCCCCCGGGATCATCGCCGCCTTCGGCGCCGCGGCTTTCCTGCCGGCCGATGCTCCCGATCCCAAGGCCATCCGCCACCTCGACTTCTTCGCCCTGGCGCTGATGGCGCTTTCCCTGGCCGCCCTCGAAATCGCCCTCAAGGACGCGCCGGGCCACGGCTGGACCTCCTTCCCGATCCTCGCCCTCTTGGTCGCGGCGGCGATCGGCGGGGCGGGATTCGTCCGCCGCTCCCTGGGGCCGGGCGCGCCGGTGGTCGAGCTACGGACCCTGGCCGATCCCACCTTCGCCATCGGCTGCGCCTTGAGCTTTGTGCTGGGCGCCGGTCTCTTCGGCTCGGTCTACATGATGCCGATGTTCCTGGCCTTCGTGCGCGGCCATGGCGCCCTGGAGATCGGCGAGATCATGCTGGTCACCGGCGCGGCCCAGCTCGTCGCCGCGCCGCTGGCGGTGGCCCTGGAACGACGGACCGACGCCCGCGTCCTCACCGCCTTCGGCTTCCTGGTCTTTGGGGTCGGCCTGGGTCTGAGCGCCTTCCAGACCCCGGACACCGATTTTTCGGCCATGATCGTCCCCCAGGCGGTGCGCGGGGTGGGGATCATGTTCTGCCTGCTGCCGCCGACCCGTCTGGCCCTCGGCCGCCTCACGCCCGTCGAGGTTCCCGACGCCAGCAGCCTCTTTAACCTGATGCGCAACCTCGGCGGCGCGATTGGCCTAGCCCTCATCGACACGGTGATCTTCAGCCGCGCCCCGGTCCATGCCCGCCACCTCATCGCCCGCCTTCAGGCCGGCGATGACGCCGCCGCCCAGGCCGTCGGCATCCCTCTGATGCTCTACCACGCCCGCCCCGCCGGGCCGGTCGACGCCTCGACCCTGGCCATGCTGAAGCCGATGGTTGAACATCTGGCCATGACCCGGGCGATCAACGAGGCCTGGGCGATGGTCGCCATCCTGACCCTCGCCGCCCTCCTCGCCGTCCCCTTCGCCAGGGAAAGCCGGCCTCACCTGCCACCCAAGGACCCCAAGCCATGAAGCTCTACGGCGCTCCCATGCCCGCCCCAAACCCGCGCCGGGTGCGCATCTTCCTGGTCGAAAAGAGGCTTGATATCCCCGAAGTTCCGATCGACCTGCGCAAGCGCGAGCACAAGTCCGATGAGCACATGGCGCGCAATTCCCTCGGCCAGGTCCCGACCCTCGTGCTCGACGACGGGACGTCGATTTCCGAAACCGTCGCCATCTGCCGCTATTTCGAGGAGCTCCATCCCACCCCCGCCCTTTTCGGCTCGACGCCGGTGGAGAAGGCCCAGGTGGACATGTGGATCCGGCGGGTGGAGTTCCAGGTGATGATGCCGGTGGGCCAATTCTGGCGCCATGCCCATCCCTTCACCGCCGCCCTCCTCACCCAGCACAAGGCCTTCGGGGAGTCCAACCGCGAGGCCTACGCCCGCGCCCAGCGCTGGCTGGATCGCGAGCTCGCCGGCCGCGACTTCATCGCTGGGGCGGCCTACACCATGGCCGACATCTGCGCCCTCACCACCGTCGATTTCGCCGACTGGATCGGCCTTCCCGTCGATCCCGAACGGGCGAACCTCACCGCTTGGCGCGAACGCGTCAGCGGTCGGCCGAGCGCGGCGGCCTAGGCAGGGGCCACGCCGTCGCGGCCTTCGCCGACGATGTCGCGAAAGGCGTAGGCCTGGCAGGCGCAGAAGATGGTCCACGAGAGCGCCCACGAGCCGGCGGTGAGGACCGCCAGGGCCCCGGCGATGAGAAGGAGGCCGCCCCGCCGCACCAGATCGCCGTTGCCGACTTGCGTCACGGCGATTTCGTAAAGAACCGAACCGACACCCAAGGAGAGCCCCGTAATCCCAAGGAAAATCAGGAAAAACAGCAGATAGCAAGCGAGCAGGTACCAGAACCGGCCGCCGGTCACCGGCCAGTAGGCCGAGAGATGAAAGCGCCGCTCGGAAAAGGTCTCCACGGCTATCAGCGACAGGCGCACGCCCAGCCAGATGTCGATCCACACCGTGACCAGCGCCCCGCCGGTGGCGATATCGCGGGTCAGCGCCGGAACGGCGTGCATGAGCGGACTGGCCAGAACCAGGACCAGATAGGCCGGGGCGCCCCCGAGGGCGGCGGCGACCAGGAAGGCGGCGAAGGTCAGGACGCCCAGCCGCGCCTCGTCGAGCCCGACCCTCAAGTAGAACCAGCGCCGTTCGGCGGGGTGGAGGACGGCCCGAAAAGCCGCCACCGCGGTCACCAGCCACACGGCCAGGAAGAGCATGACCACCAGGCCCCCGAAGGTTCCGAACCTCGCGGCGATGTCGCCGAGGCTGTCGCCACGGCCGCCGAATCTCGCCGGTCCCGGACTGATGGCCACGGCCCAGGCGGCCGCCGAGAAGGTGGCGAACCATAGGGCCATCCAGGCGAACACCGCTCTCGGCTCGCGCCAGATCAGGCGGAACCCCTCGCTGGCGGCCCGGTACGGCGATAGAGGTTTCATCGGTCAGGCTTTGTTTGTGCGCCGCTTCTTTCGAACACATAGGCCATGAGTCCGACGTTCATGGGAAGCCAGACCCCGGCGAGAATCACGCCTTGCAGTCCGCGCCAGAGCGGCGTCGCCGGTCCCGTCAGGAAGAGGGCGGCCCCCGGCGCGGCAATCACCGCGTTTCCGATCAGGATCGCCGGCCAGGTCCGGCGGCTCAGCGCCCAGGTGGAAAGAACCTGGATTCGGCCCTCAGCGAGGCTCGCGGGCTCGGCCAGGGAAATGCGCCCGGCCGCGAAGATGAGGCCCGCGCAACCCGCCAGGGCGGCGGCGCCCAGCGGCCATCGCCCGCGCCCCTGGATCGCGTTCGCCCAGGTGGCGACATTCTTCGCGTCGAATCCGGGCCCCGCCGAGGCCACGGCGTAGGCGCAGGCGAGCAGGGTCACCAGGAGCAGCAGGAGAAGCATGGCGAGGAACAGGCCGCCGAGGAGCCACGCCGCCGCCAGCCGCGCCACGCTCGCCGGCAGTCGTTCGTCGACGCCGCCGAGGACCCGCCGCCACAGGACGGCGCGGGAAATCAGCATCCCCAGGACGGCCAGGATCACCCATGGGCCGCCGGCGAGCCGCCAGGCCACCGCGCCGGCGAGCGCGGCCAGGAGGGCCGGCCACGCGTCCCTCCAGGCGGCCGGCGCGAAGCGGACGGCCGCCCTCAGGGCGCCGGCGAGAAGAGCCGGGCGAGAGTTCAGGAGAAGGTCGCCGCCACGTCGGGCTGGGCGAGATCGCGGAACGCCCGGGCCCACGGCGCGGCGACGATCGCCATCATCGTCCCCGAAATCGGAATCGAGGCCAGGCCGGCGACCACCAGGGCCGGGGCGAGGTTGGCGAGGATCGTCGCCGGCGGCCGGCTGAAGAAGGCCGGCAGGTTGCTGAACCCTCCCGCCATCTGTCCCAGAACCCCCGCCCCGATCGCCAACGCCACGACGCCGATCACCGACTCGATCAGCATCAGGATCACGAACATGCACAGGGCGATAAGGAACAAGGAGCCCGCATGGCCGCGTGTCAGGGCCCAGGCTTCGGCCAGATGGAACTTGCCGTCCTGGACGATCATCGGTCCGACCACGGAAAGTCGCAGAATGATCCACACGACACCGACGACGGCGGCGAGCCCCACCAGCACGGCGATCAGGGCGCCGATCGCCGCCGAATGGGCCGCCGCGCTGATCGCGACGATGATCCCCACCGGAATGGCGATGACCACGATGCCGATGATGAAGGCGATGTAGAAGCCGACGCCCAACACGGCCAGGAACAACTCCGCCATTCCGATCCGCAAGTAGGCGAACCGATTTTGATCCGGATGGAGCACCGCGCGAAACACCGCGCAATAGATGACGATCATGAGAAAGCCGCCGAGCATGCCAAGCAGCCAGCCCCCTGCCTCCATCTGGGCCATGGTCGCGAAATCCGGCGGCGTCGGGGTGAGGCCCGTCCTCGCCTGAGCGGCCAGCCGGTTGAACAGGTTGAGGTAAATCGGGGCCATGAACGAGAACATGCCGGCCGCGAACAGGGTCCTCATGGCGCCCCACGCCAGGACCGCCAGCGGTCGTCGCCGGATGATCCCGAACCCCGCCCCGACCGCTTCGCCCATGGAAATCTCGGCCATGACGGACTCTCCCCCTGCAGAGCGTTGAAGATAGCCCGCGCCCGGGTTCAGGAGAAGGTCGCCGCCACGTCGGGCTGGGCGAGATCGCGGAACGCCCGGGCCCACGGCGCGCCGATGATCGCCAGCAGGCCACCTGAGAGGGGAATGGCGATCAGGTAGCGAACCACGAGGCCTACGCCGATGACCGGCATGAGGCTGGCCGGCGAAGCCGGCGCCCCGCGCAGGGCGCTCTGAAAGGCGCCGAACGCCGCCGCCCCGCCCACGGCCATGGTGACGACGAAACTGAGGATCCCGACCACGATGGCGATCACCAGGAGGCACAGGCCGACGGCGAAGAGGGCCCCGGCGTGGCCGCGGGTCAGGCGCCAAGCGTCGAGGAAGTGGAACCGGCCGTCCTGCACGGTCATCGGCCCGACCAGGGACAGGCGCAGCATGATCCACACGAGCAGGACCAGCAGGGCGACGACCGCCAGGAAAGCGATCAGCCCCGCCGCCAGCCCGGCGTGGGCGGCCCCGGCGATCGCCACCAGGATGAACACTGGAACGAGGGCGACGACGAAGCCGATGGCGAGAACGAAGTAGGCGCCCAGGAAGAAGAAGAACAACATCAGCTCGGCCGAGCCCAGCCTCAGATAGGCGAAGGCCTTCTCCTCGGGGCGCAGGACGGAGCGGAACACCGCGCAATTGAGAACCACGGTGACGAATGCCGAGACGAGGCCGATCAGCAGGAGCACCCCCTCGAACTGCATCAGGGGCGCGAGCCTCGCCATGACTTCGGCCGACGACGGCGTCGCGGCCACCCCGCCCGAATTCAGAATGGATTTCTGCGCTTCGAGCATGCCCCTCATGGAGGGCATCATCAGGGCGGTGATGAGCGCGCCCCAGGCGGTGTTGGCCGCCCCCCAGATGAGCACCAGGAGCGGCCGGCGTCCGATCAGGCCGAAGCCCTCGCCGATCGCCTCGCCGATCGAAATGGCGGCCATGTCTCCCCCCCCCGTCAGCCTGCCTCGGCTTCAACCTCCGCCGTGGCGCTCAGAACCTGGTAGATATGCACCCAAGGGGCCAGGGCGATAGGGGTGATGAGAGTCCCGGCGACGAGGCTCATCAGGCCGGCCAAGGCGACATAGGGAGCCACGACCGGCCCCCACGCGCCCGGCTCGAGGGCGAGCAGGTTGCGCAGGTCGGTCACATGCGATCCGCCGTTCTGGATCAGGATCCCACCGCCCAGGCCCACGCAGGCCGTGACCAGCCACGTCGCCGCCGCCATCAGGATCACGATCGTCAGCACTCCGATGAGGCGACCATCCATGCCGCGGGTCAGGGTCCAGGCCTCGAAAAGGCGGAAGTGGCGCTCACGGAAGCTCATGGCGGCGGCCAGCGAGAACCGCAGATTGACCCACGCCGCCACCCCGAGGATCACCAGATCGCCGACCACCCTGGCCGTGGCGAGCGTGCCCGCTCCGGCCCCGCCGAGCATCGCCTCGACAATTCCCAACCCCGCCCCGGCCACTATCGAGATGGCCACCAGGATCAGGCTTTTGACGAAATTCACCGACAGGACGAAGGTCTCCTCGCGGCCGAAGCGCAGATAGGCCAGGGAGCTGTCCTGCGGCTTAAGCACGGCGCGGATGACGGCGCTCTGCACCATCGCCCCGAGCAGCAGCGAGCCGATCCACAGGAGCAGGGCCCAGGCGCAGAGGGCGCCCACCAACGGCAGGGCCGCGCCCGGATCCAGGTGGCCTGGCGACTTCACGTTCAGGGTGATGAAGGCGGCCATGATCCCCGCGAAGGGGGCGGTGAGCACGACGAGAAACACGGCCCAGATCGCGGTCCAGGCGATCACCGCCAGGGGTTTGCGGGCGATGAGCCCCGGCCCGACGAAGGCGGCGTCCTCGATGTTGAAGCTCGCCATGATCCGAATCCCTGCCGCGTCTTTTTCTTTTTGCTACAGCATAGACAAGTTTCGTCGCCACGCGACACTTCCGCGCGCCGGGGGCTAAGCGTAAGACTTTGACCTCATGACGGAACCGGTCATCCACATCATCGGCGCGGGCCTCGCCGGCTGCGAGGCGGCCTGGCAGGCGGCGAGGGCCGGGGCCCGCGTGGTGCTGCACGAAATGCGCCCGCTCGTGAGCACGCCGGCTCACCAGGGCGGGGATTTCGCCGAGCTGGTGTGCTCCAATTCCTTCCGCTCCGACGACTGGGAGCACAACGCCGTGGGCCTGCTGCACGCCGAGATGCGCGCCCTGGGCTCCTTGATCCTGGGCTGCGCCGACGCCCATCAGACCCCGGCCGGCGGGGCCCTGGCCGTGGACCGCGAGGGATTCGCCGCGGCGGTCACCGCCGCCATCGCCGCCCATCCGTCGATCCTTATCGAGCGCGGCGAAGTGGCCGGCGCCCCGCCGGCGGAGTGGGAAAATGTGATCATCGCCACCGGCCCCCTCACCTCGCCGGCCCTGGCCGCGGTGATCGGCGAGCTCACGGGCGCCGAGGCTCTGGCCTTTTTTGACGCCATCGCGCCCATCGTCCACGCCGAGACCATCGATATGGATATCGCCTGGCGCCAGTCGCGCTATGACAAGCCCGGGCCGGCCGGCGAGGCGGCGGCCTACATCAACTGCCCGCTCGATCGCGACCAGTACGAGGCCTTCGTCGATGCCGTCCTCGCCGGCCCGAAAGCCGAGTTCAAGGACTGGGAGGGGACGCCCTATTTCGAGGGCTGCCTGCCCATCGAGGTGATGGCCGAGCGCGGCCGCGAGACCCTGCGCCACGGGCCGATGAAGCCGGTAGGCCTCACCAATCCCCATCGCCCCGGCGACAAGGCGTGGGCGGTGGTCCAGCTGCGCCAGGACAACGCGCTCGCCACCTTGTGGAACATGGTCGGCTTCCAGACCAAGCTGAAGCACGGCGCCCAGAGCGAGATCTTCCGCACCATCCCGGGCCTTGAAAAGGCGGTCTTCGCCCGCCTGGGCGGCCTGCACCGCAACACCTTCCTCGATAGCCCCCGCGTGCTCGACGCCCGCCTGCGCCTCGAGGCCGACCCCCGCCTGCGCTTCGCCGGCCAGATCACCGGGGTCGAGGGCTATGTGGAAAGCGCCGCCGTGGGCCTCGTCGCCGGACGCCTGGCGGCCGCCGAGCGGGCCGGGCGCGTGCTCGACCTGCCGCCGCCGACCACCGCGCTGGGGGCCCTGGTCGGCCATGTCACCGGGGGCCACCTCAGCATCGGCTCCGGCTCCTTCCAGCCAATGAACATCAACTACGGCCTCCTCCCGCCCATCGACCCTCCGTCCCGTGGTGAGGGCCCCAGACGCCGCGGCGAGCGCGGCCGAGCCAAGAAGCGGGCGATCGGCGTTCGCGCCCTGAGTGACTTGAAAGCCTGGGCCGAACTTCCCTAGCGCGAGAGAATCTTTCCCCGCTCACAGGGGGCTATCTCATATGACGCGGCCCGCCGCATCTCACGCGTCATCCCCGCCGGAGGGCGTCGCCAGACGTGCGCAGAGCCGGGACCCAGAGCGGCTTGCGCCAGCCTCCTCGGTCCGGGTCTCACCTGCAGTTCGCCCGAGATGACGCGAGATGGTGACCGATGATCAAATTCGATAGCCCCCGTTCACGGGCGTTCAAGGGCGAGGATGGGGGCTGCGACGCCCCCTACTCCGCCGCCTCGGTCAGGCCGCCGCGCTGGGCCTTGAGTTTCTCGGCCACCAGGAAGGCCAGCTCCAGGGCCTGCTCGCCGTTGAGGCGATCCGCTCTTCCCGCGACCGCGTAAACGGGGGAGATATCTCACGACCGGCTAGGTCAACTCCGATCGCGGAAGGGCGAGAAGCGGTGATGGGCCGGCCGCCGTCATGAACTGGGCGCGGCGCTGAAGGCGGCGGTCTGAACGGAAGGCGTCAGGCCACCTGAGCTCGCGGCCCCACCAGCGTCGGCGGCGCGTGAGGCCTGTAGGATGCCCCCCACTCGAGCCCCGCCCCGCCCGCCCCCAGGGCGGCCATGGCGGCGATGAGGGCTTGGGGCGGGGCGGCGAGGGTCTTGGGATCGTGGACGATGGTCCCGCCGTGGCCGTCGCTGGCGGCGATGAAGGCGGAGGAAAGATAGTTGCCCTTCAGGTTGATCTGGGCGGTGTGGGTTCCGTCGGTGACGGTGAGCACCCCGCTGGTCGTCGTTCCCGAATAGGTCGCCTCGCCGGCGCTGACGAAAGCGATGTCGTCGAGATCCAGGGATGTCTTACCGGTCTTGGAAAAGCCGGTGATCGTCGCCGTGTAGCTCTGCGAGCGGGCTAGTTCCATGATTCCCACCGTGGCTGCGGTGAAGGTGACGTTCTGGTTGAAGGCGGAGGCGAAATCGAGGGTCCCGCCATCGACGATGGCATGGCCCAGGCCGGTTACCGCGCCGGCCACAGTCATCGTGCCACCGAGGGTCTCGACTATCCCGGCGTTGGCGACGCCGGCGGTGCTTTTGCCCAGGGTGAGGGCGCCGGCGTCG
Source organism: Caulobacteraceae bacterium (assembly GCA_035605655.1). Taxonomy (GTDB): domain Bacteria; phylum Pseudomonadota; class Alphaproteobacteria; order Caulobacterales; family Caulobacteraceae; genus Acaudatibacter. The sequence continues at coordinate 24,688 of DASZKO010000147.1, forward strand.
ATCACGCTCTGGCCGGCCTTGATGGTCACCGCGCCGGAGGTGGCGAAGGTCGCCCCCGCGCCGACCTCCACGGTGTTGAAGGCCTGGAAGGCGGTCGCCGCCATGCTCCCCGAGACGGTGACCGTCCCGCCGGCCAGATTGCCGGTGAGGGTTCCCGTCCCGCTGGCCAGATCGAGCGTCCCGCCGCCGCCGAGCACCTGACCGTCGAACTCGCAGCCGGCCTCGACCGCCAGGACGTCGGCGGCCGAGAAGAATTGCACCGCGACCCCCGCCGCCCCGGATATGGTCCCGAAATTGATCACCGTATTGGCATAGCCGGCCGCGTCGACGCCGACGAACCCCTCGACCGTCGCTCTGGCATGGCCGGCCGCCCCGTTGGTCAGGCTCGCGCCGCCGCCCATATAGACGCCATAGCCGCCGGTGTCCCCGGCCCCCAAGATGGTCCCGAAGTTGGTAGAGACAGCCGATCCATTCAGGCTCGCCCCGTTATAACCTTCGACCAGCGCCTGGCGGTTGTTGAGCGAGCCGTTGGTCAGCGCCCCTTGGATCATTAAGACCCCAGTGTTGCTACCCACTATGGTCCCGAAGTTCTTCACCGTCCCATTCGCGTTGAGCACGCCGTAACTGCCCTCGATGGTCGCGGTTCGGTCGACACCGCCGCCATTGGTGACCGTCCCGCCGGCCGCCAGGAAGACTCCCGCCCCGCTCCGGCCCTCGACGGTTCCGAAATTGGTCACCGTGCCGGCCGCGCCGATGATGTGGACGCCGGCGTTAGCCTCGATGAGGGCGACGGTGGCGGTCGCCGAGCCGTTGGTCACGCTCCCGCCGCCGCCCAGGTAGACGCCTTGGCTGCCGTAGGGGCTGTAAGCCGCGATGGTCCCATAATTGATGACGCGGGTGACGGCCTCCCCCACCACGCCATAGCGGCCGGCGATGTAGCCGGTTGGGCTGTTGATAATCTCGCCGCCAGCCTCCACGTAGACGCCCTTTGAGTAGAAGCCGACCGAAGCACCCACGCCTAGCCTGCCGGCGTTTGAGATCGTCGCGTAGTGGTATGAAGTGACGCCCCTGTAAAACCCGCCGCGCGCAGTGATCTGCAGTTGGCTGACGTTCGATGAAATGTCGTAACTGTTGCTGTAGTAGCCGGAGATAGTCCTGGTGGTCATGGCGTGAATCCCTTGTCGGACGCGAACCCCGGTTTGTGATGCGGAGACTTGCCGATCACGCCTCTTGCCGTGTCCCCAGCCGCGCCGGCTTTCCCTACTCAAAGCACCCGCAGACAGTCCGCGCGGGGGTCGCGCGAGTCAAGCGGCTGCCACCCCTTCATTCGGGGTCGGCCCCCCTTGCAAACGTCAGCCGCATTTGCACCGGCCGCAACACCGGACAGGGACCATCCCCACCGGGGTCAGACGACAGTTTCTGCCCACGAGCCACCTCTATCCGCCCCAAATCGAGAAGCGGGATAACGGTTCCAAGCGGTGGAGTTGGGCCGAAAAAAAGCCCGCCAGCCTAGAATCCCCCCTGCTGCCTTCACAAGGGGAAGAGAGCGGGGAACCCCCTACTCCGCCGCCTCGGTCAGGCCGCCGCGCTGGGCCTTGAGTTTCTCGGCCACCAGGAAGGCCAGCTCCAGAGCCTGCTCGCCGTTGAGGCGCGGGTCGCAGTGGGTGTGGTAGCGGTCGCCCAGCTCCCCCTCGGCGAGAGCGCGGGCCCCGCCCAGGCACTCGGTGACGTCCTGGCCGGTCATCTCGAGGTGCACGCCGCCGGGATGGACGCCCTCGGACTGGGCGATCTCCACAAAGCTGCGCACCTCCGAGAGGATGCGGTCGAATGGCCTCGTTTTGTAGCCGTTGGAGGCTTTCAGGGTGTTGCCGTGCATCGGATCGATCGCCCACACCACCTGCCGGCCGCCCTCGAGGGTGGCGCGCATGAGCCTGGGCAGACGGGCGGCGATCTTGTCGGCGCCGAAGCGGCCGTAAAGGGTCAGGCGGCCCGGCTTGTTGTCCGGATTGAGGACGTCGATGAGGGCCAGCAGGTCGTCCGGCTCGAGGGTCGGGCCGATCTTGAGGCCGATCGGGTTGTTGATTCCGCGCAGGAATTCCACGTGGGCCCCGCCCAGCTGGCGGGTGCGCTCGCCGATCCACAGGAGATGGGCCGAGACGTCGTACCAGTCGCCGGTGGTGGAATCGACGCGGGTGAGGGCCTGCTCGAAGCCGAGCAGCAGGGCCTCGTGGCAGGTGAAGAACTCCACGCGGTGGAGATCGGGATGGCTCTGCGGCGTCACCCCGATGGCCTCCATGAAGGTCAGCGCCTCGGTGATCTTGTCGGTCAGTTCGGAGTAGCGCGCCCCCTGCGGACTGCCCTCGACGAAACCCAGGGTCCACCGATGGATGTTGTGCAGGTCGGCATAGCCGCCGCCGGCGAAGGCGCGCAGCAGGTTGAGCGTCGAGGCCGACTGGGCGTAGGCCTTGAGCAGGCGCTCCGGATCGGGGGCCCGCAGGGCGGCGTCGAACTCCATGCCGTTGATGATGTCGCCGCGATAGGACGGCAGAGTGAGGCCGCCGAGGGTCTCGGTGGGCTCCGATCGCGGCTTGGCGAACTGCCCGGCCATCCGCCCGACCTTCACCACCGGCCGACCGCCGGCGAAGGTGAGGACGACCGCCATCTGCAGGATCAGGCGGAAGGTGTCGCGGATGTTGTCGGCGGAGAATTCCTTGAAGCTCTCGGCGCAGTCGCCGCCCTGGAGCAGGAAGGCGCGTCCTGCGGCGACCTCGGCCAGCAGGCTCTCGAGCCGCCGCGCCTCGCCGGCGAAGACCAGGGGCGGCATGCGGGCCAGCTCGCCTTCGACGCGGGTCAGGGCCGATGGGTCGGGATAGTCGTCCGGCAGGTGCCGGGCCGGCCGCCCCCGCCAGGAGGACGGCGTCCAACGCTCACTCATCTCGATCAGGCCTTCGCGAAGGGCGCGGGCATAACTCAACGCCGGCCGAAAGGCAAAGTCGACGCGGCGGCCCGGCGCGTGCCACAGTCTCGCCAATTCGGGGGAACTGGGAATGACCTTGGCCTTGGAGGTGTCGCGCGTCCGACCGGCGGCCTGGACGCTCGGGCTGTGCCTGCTTGCGGCGCTCACCGACGGCTACGACAACCAGGCCATGGGGGTGGCGGCGCCGGCGCTGGGGCCGGCCCTGCACCTCAGCCGCGCCGAACTCGGACCGGTGCTGAGCGCCAGCATCATCGGCTTGGTGGCCGGCGCCATGGTGTGCGGCGCCGTGGCCGATAGGATCGGCCGCAAGTGGACCCTGATCGGCTCCCTTCTCGTCTTTGCCCTCTTCACCTCCGCCACGGCCACGGCCTGGAACCTTCAGAGCCTGCTGGCCATCCGCGTCCTCGCCGGCGTGGGCATCGGCGGGGCCATGCCCAACATCCTCGCCCTGGCGGCCGAGGCGACCTCGCCGGAGCGGCGGGCGCGCGTGACCACCTGGGTGACCGCCGGCTATCCGATCGGCGGGGCCCTGGCGGGCCTGGCGGCGGCCAGCCTTTCCTGGCGAGAGATCTTCTGGGTCGGCGGCGCCGGTCCGATCGCCCTGGCCGTGGCGATGATCTTCATGCTCCCCGAGTCGGGACGGTTCCTGGCGGTGCGCGAGGCGCGGCGCGCCCCCGTGCTCGCCGCCCTGTTCGGCAAGGGTCGGGCGCTGACCACCGCGCTGCTGTGGGTCGGTGGCTTCGCCTGGGTGATGACCCTCTACCTGCTGCTCAATTGGCTCCCGACCCTGATGGGCGACAAGGGGATCGGCCGAGCCGAGGCGAGCCTGGTTTCGCTGCTGTTCAATCTCGGCGGGGTGCTCGGCATCGTGACCATCGCCCCGCTGCTCGAAGCTCGCCGACGCGTATGGTCGCTCGCCGCCTGGTGCGCCGGAGCCGGGCTGGCGATGTTCGCCCTCGCCCTGGCGCGCGCCGACCTCGCTTCGGCGGGAACGGCGGGATTCGCGGCCGGGGTGTTCATCATCGGCGCCTCGGTGGCGCTGAACGGTATTTCCCCCTGCTTCTATCCCGTGGCCATTCGGGGGACCGGCGTCGGGGCCGGGGTCGCGGTCGGCCGCGTCGGCGGCATCGTCGGCCCGCTCTTGGCGTCGGCCCTGCTGGCCGCCGGCGCCGGGGCGAATGGTGTCCTGATGGCCCTGGTTCCCCTGGTGGCGGCCGCCGGCGCCGCGATGATGTTCCTGGTTCGCCGGCCGATGGTGAGGGATTAGATCTACAGCTCCATCGGTGTGTAGGGCTCGCGCATGGTGACGAGTTCCTCGGCGGCGGTGGGGTGGACGGCGCAGGTGTCGTCCCACTGCGCCTTGCTGACCCCCATCTTCACGGCGATGGCGGCCATCTGGATCATCTCCGGGGCGTCGGGGCCGACGATGTGGCAGCCGAGGATGCGGTCGGACGCCGCCTCCACCACCAGCTTGATCAGCATCCGCTCGTCACCGCCGTAGAAGGTCCCCTTCATGGGCCGGAAGATCGACCGGAAGATCGTCACCTTGCGGCCCCCCTGGCGGGCCTGGGCCTCGGTCAGGCCCACCGATCCCACCGGCGGCTGGGAGAAGACGGCGCTGGCCACCGTCTCGTGATCGAAGCGGGTCGGATTGCCCATGAATTCGCTCTGGGCGAAAGCCGCCGCCTCGCGGATCGCCACCGGGGTGAGGTTGAGCCGGTCGGTGACGTCGCCCACCGCGAAGATGTGTTCCACGTTGGTCCGCGAAAACTCGTCCACGACGACCGCCCCACGCGCGTCGAGCGCCACCCCGGCGCTGTCGAGGCCGAGGCCGGCCGTGTATGGGCCCCGGCCGGTGGCGAAGAGGGTCACGTCGCTGGTGAGGCTATGCTCGGTGTTGAGCTTGCTGACCACGCCGTCCTTGGTCTTCTCCAGGGAGGTCTGCCGCGTGCCGACGATGACCTTCACGCCGCGCCGCTCCATCTCCCGCATGACGTGGGCGCGGACATCGTCGTCGAAGCCACGCAGCAGGATCGGGCCGCGGTAGACCAGCGTCGTCTCCACTCCCAGGCCATTGAAGATGCCGGCGAACTCGGTGGCGATGTAGCCGCCGCCGGCGATCACGATGCTCTTGGGCAGCTCGGGGAGGTGGAAGGCCTCGTTGGAGGTGATGGCGTGCTCGATCCCCGGCAGATCCTCGGGCAGGGTCGGCCGCGCCCCGGTGGCGATGAGGATCTTGCCGGCGGTCACCGTCTCCTTGCCGCCATCGATCTCGATGGTGTGGGGACCGGTGAGGACGGCGCGGCAGTGGATCAGCTTCGCCCCGGCGTTCTCGAGGTTGGCGACATAGATCCCTGAAAGGCGGGCAATCTCGGCGTCCTTGCGCGCCAGGAACATCGGCCAGTCGAACTTCGCCTCCTTCAGCGACCAGCCGAAGCCCTCGGCGGATTTGAAGTGAGATGAGAATTCACTGGCGTAAACCATGAATTTCTTGGGAATACAGCCGCGAACGACGCAGGTCCCGCCGACCCGGTGTTCCTCGGCTACGGCGACCTTGGCCCCGCTCATCGCCGCCAGCCGCGCCGCCCGCACCCCGCCCGAGCCGGCCCCGATGACGAAGAGATCGTAGTCGTATTTCGCCACCGCCGGGCTCCTCTTTCTTTGCGTCATCCCGCACGAAGGACGCCGTCAGGCGTCCGCGGATGCGGGACCCAGGAGCGGCTCGGCCGAGATGACGTTAGGTGGGGCAATCGTCCAGGTGTCTCAAGGATAAAGCGTCACCACCCCGTCCGCCGTCCCGATCAGGGCCCGTTCGGCCATGTCCAGGAAGAGGCCGTGGTCGACGACCCCGGTCACCGCCTTGAGCGCCGCCGCCAGGGCGCCCGGATCGTCGATCGCCCCGCAGGCGGCGTCATAGATGAGGTTGCCGTTGTCGGTGCGCACCGGAACGCCGTCCCGGACTCGCAGGACAGGCTCGGCGGCGATCCCCTCGGCGGCCAGCACGGCGGCGATGCGGCGGACGGTGAAAGACGCGCCGAAGGCGATGACCTCGATGGGGAGCGGAGAGGCCCCCAGGCGGCCCTTGGGCTTGCCGGCGTCGGCGATGACCACGCAGCGGCGCGAGACGCACCACACCAGCTTCTCGCGCAGCAGGGCCGCCCCTGCCCCCTTGATCAGGGAAAGCCCCGGGCCGATGTCGTCGGCCCCGTCGACAGTGAGGTCGATGGCGGGGGCGTCGTCGAAATCGATCACCGTGAGTCCCAGAGAGGCGGCCAGGGCGGCGGTCGCCTCCGAGGTCGCCACGCAGCGAATGTCGAGGCCTCGCGTGGCCAGGGCGCGGACGAACCACGCGGCCGTCGAGCCAGTGCCGAGGCCGACGGTCATCCCCGCCTCGGCGAAGGCCGCGGCGGCCTCCCCGGCGGCGCGCTTTTCGTCGTCCTGGGCGCTCACCGCTTGGCTTTCTCGGCCGCTTTGCGGGCCCGAAAGGTCTTCGCCCAGCCCGGCTTTTCGACCTGGGCCCCACGGCCGAGGGCCAGGGCGTCGGCCGCCACGTCGGCGGTGATCACCGAGCCGGAGCCGGTGTAGGCTCCCTCCCCGATCCGCACCGGAGCCACCAGGGCGCTGTTGGAGCCGATGAAGGCGCCCGCGCCCACGAAGGTCTCGAACTTGTCGAAACCGTCGTAGTTGCAGAAGATCGTCCCGGCCCCGATGTTGGCCCCCGCTCCCACCTCGCCGTCGCCGAGATAAGCCAGGTGATTGGCCTTGGCGCCGGCCCCGACCCTGACCTTCTTGACCTCGACGAAGTTGCCGATGTGGGCTTTCTCGCCGATCACCGCCCCGGGCCTGAGCCGGGCGTAAGGTCCGACGATGGCCCCGGCGTGGACGTGCGCCCCCTCGAGATGGGAGAAGGCGCGGATCACCGCCCCGGCCTCTATCCGCACGCCCGGCCCGAAGACCACGAAGGGCTCGATCACCGCGCCGGCCTCGATGATCGTGTCCCAGGCCACATGGACGGTCTCCGGGGCGGTCATGGTGACCCCGGCGGCCATCAGCTCGACGCAGCGGCGGTCCTGGAACATGCCCTCGGCGGCGGCCAGCTCGGCCTGGGAATTGACCCCCGCCACTTCGGCCTCGTCGGCGAAGGCGACCTTGACGGTGAGACCGTCCTGGCGGCCCAGGCCAACCACGTCGGTGAGGTAGTACTCGCCCTTGGCGTTGTAGTTCGTCACCCGCGCCAGGAGACCGAAGAGCTGCTCGGCGTCGGCCGCCATGACGCCTGAATTACAGAGACTTATCGACAATTCCTCAGACGAGGCGTCGGCCGCCTCGACGATCCGCGTGAGAGCCCCGTCGTCGCCCAGCGCCAGCCGGCCGTACGCCCCAGGATCGGCGGCGTCGAAGCCGAGGACCGCCAGGTCCGCCCCCTCGCCGAGCAGATCGAACAGGGGCTCGACGGCGCTCGCCTCCAGCAAGGGCACGTCGGCGTAGGTGACCACGATGTCGCCGGCGAAACCGGCCAAGATGCTTTTGGCGGCGAGCACCGCGTGGCCGGTGCCGAGCGGCGGATGCTGCACGGCGACGCCGGGCGTCCCCAGCCGGTCATGGGCGTGAGTGGCGACTTCGGGGGCGTGCGGCCCGACCACCACCACCACCCGCTCGCAGCCGAGCTGGCCGGCCGTGTCGATGGCGTGGTCGAGCAGGGAGCGGCCGCCGACGGCGTGCATCACCTTGGCGCGGGGCGACTTCATCCGCTCGCCCTTGCCGGCGGCGAGGATCACGGC
>DASZKO010000179.1:0-2004 GCA_035605655.1 Caulobacteraceae bacterium
CGCCATGGCCGCGCGTGAGCACATGGGCGGCGACACCCCGGGCGATAAGCGCTTTCGTCAGCTCCCGGACGATAGGGGTCTTTCCTGCGCCGCCGACGGTGAGGTTGCCGACGCAGATCACCGGGATCCCCGGATCGACCGATCGGGCGCGAGCGATCCGCCGGGCGGTGACCCGCGTCCAGACGCCGGCCGCCAGCAACCCGAACAGGAAGAGCAGGCCCGGGCGGCGCCCCACCCGGTCGCGCCGGTACCAGTCGCGCGGCGTCCTGAGCTTCATGGCGCGACCAGGGCCAGGAGCCGGGGCGCGACGGCGGCGTTGTCGGCGTCGAGACGGGCGGCGAGGTCCTGTCCGCGCTCGGCAAGCGCCCGCGGATCGTCGGCCATCGCCTCGCCGAAGAGGGTCGCCAGCTCCGCCGCATCCGTGACCATACGGACCGCGTCCGCCTGCTGGAAGGCGCCGTAGACCGGCCAATGATCCGTGTGCGGACCGGCCGCGACTGCGCAGCCGAGGCGGGCCGGCTCCAACGGATTGTGGCCGCCGACGCCGTGGATGAGGCTGCCGCCGATGAAGGCCAGGCGCGCCAGGCGGAAGAAGAGGCCAAGCTCGCCCAGGGTGTCGGCGACATAGACCCTGGCGGACGCCGGATCGCCGCCGGCGCTTCGGCGCGCGATGGCAAGCCTCGCCGCCTCGACGAGGGCCTCGACTTCGGCCCCCCGCGCCGGGTGGCGTGGCGCGACGATCAGGAGGGCGTCTCGCCGATCCGAAGCGGCGCGGGCGAAGGCCTCAAGCACGATCTCCTCCTCGCCGGCGTGGGTGCTGGCGGCGAGCAGGACGGTCCGGCCGCTCAAAGCCTCTTTCAGGGCGGCGAGTTCGGTCTCGTCGGCGCAGAGCGGCGGCGCGCCGAGCTTGGCGTCCCACAGGCCGGCGACCTGGCCGCCCAGGGATTCGAAGCGGGCGAGGGCAGCTCGGTCCTTGGCCAGGATCAGGTCGAATGACGAGAGCACGGCCGCCGCCGCGGCCGGCGCGCGGCGCCAGCCGGCAAGGCTCGCCTCCGACATCCGCGCCGAGACAAGGGCCAGCCGGGCGCCCGATCCCCTGGCGGCGGCGATCAGGTTCGGCCACAGCTCGCTCTCCACGAAGACGGCGAGGTTGGGCCGCCAGTGGCTCATGAACCGGGCGGCGGCGGCCGGCGTGTCGAGCGGCACGTACTGGTGGATTGCGCCGGCCGGCAGGCGCGCGCCCAGCACCTCGGCCGAGGTGCGGGTGCCGCTGGTGACGAGCAGGGTCGCGTCCGGCGCCAGGCCGCTTAGCCGCTCCACGAGCGGCAGCAGCGCGAGGCCCTCGCCGACGCTGGCCCCATGCAGCCAGATCAGCCGGCCGTCGGGCCTGGGCCGGCTGGCGCGGCCGAGGCGTTCGCCAAGGCGCGCCGGATCGTCCTTGCCGCGGGCGGCGCGCGACTTCAGCAGCCAGGGCGCCAGGGGCGAGGCCGCGCCCATCGCCGCCGCATAGAGCGCCAGCGAGGCCGGACGTCTCACGCCGCGCGGCCCGTCAGCAGGGCCTCGGCCCTGGCCTGGCCCGCGTTCATCCGAGCCTGCCAGTCGATCCTGGCCGCCTCCAACGCCGCCTCGTCGGGATCGGGCGGCAGGCGCAGCGGTCCTTCCAAAACCACCTGGCCGCGGGCGAAGGGCAGCGGGATGCGCGCCCTGTCCCAGCTCTTCAGGGTCAGGGCCGGGGCCGCCGCCAGGCTCATGACGAACACCGGGCACGCCGCCGCGCGGGCCATCTGCACCGGCCCGATCGGCAGCACCTCGGCCGGGCCGCGGGGGCCGTCCGGCGTCAGGATCATCACCCCGCCGGAGCGGATGAAGCCGAGGGCGTCGCGGAAGGCGCGCGCGCCACCCTTGGATATGGCCGCCTTTCCGGTCGAGCCTCTCAGCGGCGGGATGTGCAGGCGGGCGGCGGCCTTGGAGATGAACTCGCCGTCCGGCGAGAGCGAGATCATC
>DASZKO010000207.1:0-3322 GCA_035605655.1 Caulobacteraceae bacterium
GTGGCCATGCGGGCGACGCGGGCGATGTCGTCGGCCGGCACGCCGACCTCCGCCAGGGTGTGGGCAATTCCCACCTCGCGGCGCAGCGCCAGCACCCAGGCCGTCAGATCGTCGGCGCTGACGCCGAGGTCCAGCATGCGCGCCAGGGCCCCCGCCTCGGCCTCGATCGCCGGCCGGTTGGCGGCGATCACATAGGGCATGAGGACGGCGTTCAGCAGGCCGTGATGGATTCCGTAGAGACCTCCCAGCGGATGGGCGAGGGCGTGCATGGCTCCCAGGCCGCGCTGGAAGGCCGTCGCCCCGGCTTCGGCGGCAGCCAGCATGTTGGCCCGCGCTTCGAGGTTGGCGCCGTCATGGACCGCGATCGCCAGCCAGTCCCTCACGAGCCGCGCCCCCTCCACGGCGATGCCGCGCGCCAGGGGGTGGTAGGCCGGGGCGAAGAAGGCCTCGAGATTGTGCGACAGGGCGTCCATGCCGGTCGCGGCGGTGAGATGCGGCGGCAGGCCGACGGTGAGAGCGGGGTCGGCGATCACCAGCCTCGGCATCATCAGGGGATGGAAGATGATCCGCTTGAGGCGGGCGTCCTCATCCTTGATCACGCTGGCCCGGCCGACCTCGGAGCCGGTGCCGGCGGTGGTCGGCACGGCGATGACCGGCGCCATTTTCGCCGGATCGGCAAGCTTGAAATTGTCGCCGATGTCCTCGAAGGCCCAGAGGGGCGGCTCCTGCCGCGCCGCAAAGGCGATGGCTTTGCCGGCGTCCAGCGACGCCCCGCCCCCGAACGCGATCACCCCGTCGGCCCGGTGCGCCTTCAGAGCCTCGCCGCCCCTGATCACGTCGTCACCGGTCGGGTCGGGAGAGATGTCGCTGAAAACTTCGACATCCAGCCCGGCGGAGCGGACGAGAGCCACGGCGCCGGCGATCATCGCGTGGCCGGCGAGGCCGGGATCGGTGACCAGGAGGGGCCGGCTGATCCCCGCCGCCTGGCACGCCTCGGCCAGCTCGGCGACGCGCCCCGCCCCGAATCGGATCGCGGTCGGATAGTTCCAGTTGCCGGTCAGCCCGCCCATCGGGCCGGTATGGCCCGTCGGGGCCTCGCCGAAAAGGGGAGGGGCCTAGTAGGGCGTGTCGCCCTTCACCCACAGGCGGTGCATGGTGCGGTGGTATTTCTGATCGTCGTAGAGGGTGCCGGTGTGCAGGGTGCAGCGATTGTCCCACATCAGAAGATCGCCCTCACGCCACTTGTGGCGATAGACGAAGCGATCGGCGGTCATGAATGCCACGAGCTCGTCGATGAGGGCGAGGCCGGCGGGGCCCTCCATGCCGATCACTTCGGTCACCGTGCCGGTGGACGGCCACAAGGCCTTGCGGCCATCGGCCGGGTGGGTGCGGATCAGGGGATGCACGACGTCGGGATTGTCGCGGCGGATGTCTTCGGGAAGCTCGCGCGCCCCGTACTGCCTTGTCGACATGAAGTGGGCGTAGCTGTGGTGCAGCCTGAGCCGCGACAGCTCTTCCCGGCGTTCGGGCGTCAGGGCGTTGTAGGCCGCGCAGCCGTCGGCCAGCAGGGTGTCCGAGCCTTCCGGCGGCGTCTCGACGGCGTAGAGCATGGTGCACATCACCGGCTGAGCCTTGTAGCTGTAGTCGGTGTGCCAGCCGACGCCATCGTTGTGGGCCCCGATCGGCGTGCCATCGGCGCGCAGTCGGTTGGAGAGGATGTAAATCTTCGGAAAGCCGGGCAGGGTGAATTCGGAAAGCGTGTGGCCCTCCGGCTCGCCGAAGGCCTCGATGAAGGTCATCAGGTCGGCGGGCTCCATGGCCTGGCCGCGGGCCAGAATCGCCCCGTGATGGTGGAAGGCCTGGACCGCGCCGGCCCGCTCGGCTTCGCCCGCGGCGGCGAAATCGATCCCCTCGATCTCGGCCCCGAAGCCGGGCTTCAATTCTTTGACTTTCAGCGCCATGGTCCATGAGACTAGGGGTTGGGGCGATGAGCGGTCTTGCCCGCAGGTGTTTGATATGTTGACGGCAGGACGAACGCCGCTCCGGCGCCCGCCAAGTGGGCGTGCGTCCCTGGGCAAGACGCGGACCGTGGCGGGCGACTAGCGTTTCCATTGGCGCCCCTCGAAGAGGAAATTCAGGCAAGAATGAGCGCGAACCTGCTGAATGACGCGTTCTTCGCCAGCCTCGACAGTTCAGACGGCGATATCGCCACCGCCTGTACCCTGCCGCCCGCCTGTTATACGGGCGACGAGTTCTACCGCTTCGAGCAGGAAGCCCTGTTCAACCACGAGTGGCTGTGCGTCGGCCGGGAAGCCCAGCTGAAGGAGCCGGGTGACTATTTCACCACCCGGATCATCGGCGAGCCCCTGCTGATCACCCGCAACCGGGCCGGCGAGGTCCGCGCCATGTCGGCGGTCTGCCAACACAGGGCCATGCTGGTCGCCGAGGGCGCCGGCAACGCCCGCGGGTTCGTGTGTCCCTATCACCATTGGGTCTATTCCCTGGACGGCGAGCTGGTGAACGCCCCGGCCATGGAGCGAACCTGCGACTTCGACAAGGGCGGGGTCCGTCTGCCGGCCCTCGAGGTGGAGATTTGGCAGGGCTTCATATTCGTCAATTTCGATGCTGACGCCGCGCCCCTGGCCCCGCGACTGGCGGCCGTGGCGGCGGCGATCGGCCGGTACGATCTCACCGCGGCGACCACGCTCACTCCCATGACCGGCCAGTTCCCCTGGAACTGGAAGGTGATGTTCGAGAACAACAACGACGGCTACCACGCCAGCAAGCTGCATCGCGGGCCCCTGCACGACTTCGTACCGAGCGAGCGGGCGATTTTCCCCGACGCGGACCCCGGCGACGCCGGTTTCCTGCGGTACAACGGCACTCTCCATCCCGACGCCAGCTTCAACCCGACCCAGCGGGCAGTCCTGCCGATCTTCCCTGCACTGACGGAAGAAGACCGTTCACGGATGACCTTCGCCAACATTCCACCGACCCTGTCCCTGGTGATGACCGCCGACCTCGTCATCTACCTGATCCTGCGCCCCACGGCCGCCGAGGCGATGGAACAGGACACCGGCCTCATCGTCGCCCCCGGCGCCTTGGAGGATCCGGCCTTCGAGCATCGCCTGGAAATGATCATGACTTCGGCCAAGAAGATCATCGCCCAGGACATGCATGTCGACGAGCGCGTCCAGGCCGGTCTCAACTCCCGCTTCGCCACCCGCGGCCGCTACTCCTGGCAGGAAGGGGCCCAGGGCCAGTTCAACCGCTGGCTGATGAAGCGCTACCGAGAGACCTGGGCGCGGGTGAGGGCGGGCGC
>DASZKO010000221.1:0-2671 GCA_035605655.1 Caulobacteraceae bacterium
GCGCTCCGCCTTTTCTTCGCAGACCCGCCCGCCGCCGCCAAAGCGGCCGCAACGATGGAGTCGCGGCTGGGCAGCGTCACCGTCGCCGCCCGGCCAAGCGGAATGAAGCTGTCCTCGGCGGCGATCCGCGAGACGGAAATCTGCGGCGCCTGCTCGGCGAGGCGCGCCATCAGGCCTTCGCTAGGCGAACCAGTGATCCGGCATTCATCGACGATCAGCACCCGCGTGGCCGGCCCGATCGCCTCGATGACCTTCGAGAAATCCAGCGGCGCCAGCCACCTGAGGTCGATGACCCGCGCGTCGACGTCGTGCTGTTCGATGAGGATCTTCTGCGCCTGGCGCGAGAGGTAATAGCCGTTGGCGTAGCTGACGATGGCAAGGTCAGTCCCCTCGCCAGCGACGCCCACCTCGCCGAGCGCGATGCCCCTCCCCAACCCCGGCGGCTCGTAAGGGAAGGTCCACAAGCCATCCTTCTCGGCGTGCAGGTCGCGGGTCATGTAGAGGGCGATCGGCTCGAGGAAGACAACCACCCGCTGCTCCTCACGCGCCAGGCGTACGCACTCGCGCAGCATCCCCACCGCGTCGGCCCCGTTGGACGGGCAGGCGATGATGACGCCGGGAATGTCGCGCAGGGCGGCGATCGAATTGTCATTGTGGAAGTGGCCGCCGAAGCCGCGCTGGTAGCCAAGTCCCGCGATCCTGACGATCATCGGGTTGGTGTACTCGCCAGACGAGAAGAAGCTCAGGGTCGAAGCCTCGCCGCGGATCTGGTCCTCGGCGTTGTGGACGTAGGCCAGGAACTGGATCTCCGGGATCGGGATCATGCCGTTGTGGGCGAGACCCATGGCGAGCCCCAGGATGCTCTGCTCGTCCAGCAGGGTGTCGATCACCCGCTGCGATCCGAAGCGGACCTGCAGCTTGGAGGTGACGTTGTAGACCCCGCCCTTGGCCCCGACGTCCTCGCCGGCGAGCACGATCTCGCCGTGATCGAGCATCAGGTCGGTAAGCGCCCAATTGATCAGGCGCGCCAGGTGGGCCGGCTTGTCCAGCGCCTGGAATTCCGTGCCGAAGGCCGTCGTGCGTGCCTCGTGAGATTGCCGGTTGGAGGGCCCCGGCGTGCGCCTGGGCGGGATCAGGCTCGCCATCACCTCGGCGGCGGTGGTGAGCTTGGGCCGGGCGATCGCCTGCTCGGCAACGCGCGCGACCGTCTCGCCGGTCTCATCGTAGATCGCGAGGATCTCCGTTGGCTCGAGGCCCGCGAGGTCCGCCAGCAGCCCGGCCGAGCGCAGAAGCGGGTCGGCCGCCTCGGCCGCCTTGATCTCGGCCTTGGAAAGATAAGCGCCCTGCACGTCCGAGCCGGCGTGGCCGTAAAGGCGCACGCAGCTCATGTGAAGGAACACCGGCCGGCGGGTTTTGCGGGCAAAGGCCGCGGCCTCGCTCGCCACCCGCCAGGTGTCGACGAGATCGAGGCCGTCGCAGGCCATGTATTTCACCGCCGGCCGGTTCGCGAACGCCGCCTCGATCCAGCCGCGGGGCGTGCGCACCGAGATGCCGATGCCATTGTCCTCGCAGACGAAGACGATCGGCATCGGTCCGCCTTGCCAGGCCGTCCAGCTGGCGGCGTTGATCGCCCCTTGGGCGGTGGAGTGGTTGGCCGAGGCGTCGCCGAAGCTCGCCACGATCACGGCATCGTCCGGCAGGACGCGCTCAGCGATGTCGAGCCGCTTTCCGAGACCCACGGCGTAGGCCGCGCCCATGGCCTTGGGCAGGTGCGAAGCGATGGTGCTGGTCTGGGGCGGAATGAATAGGGCCTTGGACCCCAGCACCTTGTGCCGGCCGCCACTGATCGGATCCTCTGCCGAGGCGACGAACGAGAGCAGGAAATCCCAGGCCGGCGTCTGGCCAGGGACCTTTTTCGACCTCTGAATCTGGAAGGCGGCGTCCCGATAGTGGAGGAAGGCCATGTCCGAGACGCGGAACGCCTCGGCCACCGCCGCCATCCCTTCATGGCCTGAACTGCCGATGGTGTAGAAGCCCTCGCCGCGCGCCTGCAGGAAGCGCGCGGTGCGGTCGAGTTGGCGGGAGAGCGCCTGGGAGGCGAACATCTCGGAAAGCTTTTCCGGCGTCAGTCCCGCCGGGAGGGCCGGGGCCTCGGCGTGGGGTAGGTCGCCGGTGGTCAGCCTCGCGCGGAAGGCTTCGTGAACGCTCTCGGCAGGATCCATGGCCGGCCGTCTTGGGACAAAGCCGCACCTAAGACAAGGCGGCAGGGTGGACGCAGTCCCGTGTCGGGCGACCTGTCAGGGCTTCTGGCCCAATCCAGATCTACGGGCGAGCGTCCGGCTATTGATAGAATGCGCCAATGCCTTTGCCGGCGTTGCGCATTTGGGGAGAGCGGAATGGCGGCGAGACTGGCCTTGGCGATGGTGGTGGCGGCGCTGCTAGCCGGCTGCAGCGCGATGCATTGCCAGGAGCAATCCCGCAATCAGCGCGCCGCCGGCGAATGCGGACTGTTTTCCAGGTTCTGAAGTACCGCTCCGGCTATCAGTCCCCCCTCAGCGCCCGCCAGGGGATCGGATGCACCCGGCCCGCGCCGAGGACCGCGGCCAGCCTGCGGGGTCCGAGCCGCCCGCGGATGGCCGGATCGCGAACGTTGAGGCCGCCGGCGTAGGCG
>DASZKO010000018.1:0-5665 GCA_035605655.1 Caulobacteraceae bacterium
CTCCAGGACATCGTCGTTGCGGTTCAGCGCCACCCGCTCGCCGGGAGCATAGGTAATGAGGGTGTCCGTCAGGGTGTCGGCGGCGCCGAGGCCCCTGAAGTAGGAGGCGTCCAGCGCGCCGGTGATGTTCCACGCCGCGCCCGGCGAGATGTCGACCACGGCGTTGAACGGCAAGGCGGCTTCGCCCAGACCGGTCAGGGTTCCGACCCCGCCATAGGCGCCGGTGAGGCTGATGGTGTTGGTGACCCTGCTGCCGTCCATGCGGACCTGCCCCTGCAGGCTGGCCGACGGATCGAGGACGAGGGTGTTGCTCACCTGGCCATAGAGCTCGACGGCCGCCAAGCTGCCGGAGATCAGGCCGTAGTCGATGAGGGTGGTGTTGGCGCCGGTGAGAGAAACGCCGACCTTGCCGCCGCTGATCGTCCCGCCGGCGGCGTTGCCCACTATCTGGTCGCCGACCCCGTCGAGGATCACTCCGGCGGCGCCGCCGTGGATATAGGCATTGGTGAGGTTCATCAGCTCGCCGCCGGCCACGCCGCGCACGCCGCTCCCCCCGCCGGTCAGGGTGCAGTGGTTCTCGATCGCCACGACCCCTTGCGAATAGACGCCGTACTCGCTGGCGACGATGGTCCCGGACTGGGCGTTGTAGATGCCGCCGCCGTTCGCCAGATCGATGCCGATGGCCCCTGAGATCAGGCCGTTGTTGACCACCGAAGCATGGGCGTTGGTGATCGAAACGCCGATCTGGGCGGCGCTGATCGTCGCCCCGGTGTCGTTCTTCACCGAGCCGCCCAGCATGTCGACGCCCTGGGCGAAGCCGGTGATGCTCCCGTCATTGATGACGGCGTCGAAGGGATTCTTCATCGCCATGATGGCGGCGCCTGTCGCCGCGCCGATGCCGGTGATGCGGCCGGTGGCCTCGACGTCGACGCTGCCTCCGGCCTGCAGCTGGATGCCCATGCCGCTGGCGGTGATCAGGCCCGAATCGTCGATCATCGCGGCGCTGAGCGTGCTGGTGTTCACCGCGACGGCGGTTCCCTTGACCGTCCCGGTGGAGGAAACGACGAGATTGGTGGCCGGCTGGGTGATGCTGACCGCCCCGGAGGCGGCGCTGATGGTCTTGTTCACCGCCGTGGAAAAGTTCTGCAGATCCACCGTGGCGGTGCTGGTCAGGGTCTCGTAGGAGGTGTGGCTGTAGAGCTCGGCCAGTTTGCCGCTCAGGTTGAACAGGTTGAAATTGCCGAGCGGCCCGATGGTCTTGGAGACCCCGAGCACCGAGGCCCCGACCGACGGCCCTTCCGCGGTCAGTTCGACGTTGCCGTCGAGATCGAGCTCGGTGTCCACCGCCACCACGAGCGAGAAGGTGAACTGCAGGGGAACGATGCCGTTGCCGCTGCCGGGGGCGGTGAAGTCGAGGACGCTGCCGAGCGGGCCGGAGTGGGTCTCGCCGGACAGCTCGTCGGTCACCGTTTCGGTGATCGACATGGGCGTCAGCTTGACGTCCTCGTGCAGCCACAGGTTGGTCGACACCACCAGGGAGAACAGGTGGTAGCTGAGGCTGGCCAGGCCGCCGGCGAACATCTTGCTGCCGGCCAGGAAGGCGAAGGGGTCGGGCACTTTCTCGGCCAGCAGCGTGACGAGGTCGATGTTGGCGCTGAAGAAGGGCGCCGTGTCGCCGCTCATCTCCAGCGTCGGCAGGCTCTCATAGGCGCTCTGCGGGTCGGAATTGACGGTCGAGGCCTGCAGCTCGCTCACCGTCACCGAGCCGTTGCCGGGGATCTTGATCGTGGTGCTGCTCGGCAGCTTGAAAATGGTGCCTGACTTGAAGCCGATGGACACCGAGGGGATGTGGATGGTGTAGCCGACGAAGCCGATGAACGGCAGGCTGAAGCCGATGGGGATGCCCGGGAAGCTGAAGGTCAGGTTGGCCTGAGCCTGCAGGCCGAAATCCAGGCTGGCGTTGGCCTCCGGCAGGTTGAGGGCGAACTGGGCGTCGGTGGTGGAAATCAGGCTCGGGTCGACGGCGAACACCTGGCCGTCCTGCACGAAGGGCGTCACGCCCGGGTCGATGGTCACCGGAAAGTCCGGCGAGATCTGCCCGAGGCTGAGGGCCACGCCGCCCTTGACCCCGCCGGCGACGGAGAGGCCGGCGTTCAGGCCGAAGCCGGCGAACGATACGCCGGTGCTCACCCCGAACTGCTGGTAGAGGAAGCTCGGCAGGAAGAACGAAAAGCTGGTGTCGGCCCCGAACACCGGCAGGTTCGTGCCCTTGAAGTCGAGCACCTGCGGCTGGGTGCTGGCCAGGGCCGCCTGGTTGATTACGATCTGCGGCGACACCGACCCGCCGGCCGGCGAATCCGTCGCTGCCTGTGACCAGGGGGACGGCAGGGTGAGCCCGGCGCTCGGCTTGACCGGGTCTCCCAGAGTGGCGGCGTCGCCCGGCGCGGACGGCCCGGCGAGCGTCAGGGCCGCCAGGCCCGTGGCGGGGGTCGAATCGTCCCCGGCCGTATCGGAGCGGTTGGCGGCGGCGATCGCGCGGTCGGTGAACGCCGGCGAGGTTGTGAGGGTGATCGGCGTCGGCGCCGCGCTCAGAGGCTGGGCGACGATGACCGGCCCCAGGGCGCTGTCGGTGACGGCGGCGTAGCCGGCGACCCCGGTCGTCGCGGCCTCGCGGCTCGCGGCCAGCGTGATGGGATCGTCAGGTCGGCGATCGAGTAACAGCAAGGCCACCCCCAAGGTCGCGAGAATCGAGGAGACGGCGGTGCGGCGGCTAAGTCAAGCCGAGACGGAGCCCAAGCGTCCTCGCCAATCGCCGAGCGCCGGACCGAGGGTGTCGGCCAAGGGCCCGAGGAACGGCTCGTAGCGCCGCCAGCGGTCGAGGGCGCCGCGAAACACCGGCCGCCTCACCTGTTCGGAACTGTGGGTGGAAATCGGCCGCTCCGTCTCCCAGAAGCGCAGGCAGGCCGGCGCGAAGGCAAGGCCGCAGTAGTCGAGGAGGCGGCGGATCTCCCCCTCGGTGTCGTCGATGAGGTCCTCGTAGATCAGCCGATGCACCCGGCCGGGCAGGGCCGCCTCGAAATGGGCCATGACGGAGAGGTAGTCGCGGTAGTAGCGGCCGAGCTCGGTCTGCTCGTAGGTGAATTCCTGGCCGCCGAAGAAGAGCTGCTTGAACATCGAAAAGCAGGCCGCCATCGGATGGCGGCGCACGTCGATGATCCGGGCGTTGGGCAGCATCAGCTCGATGAGGCCGGTGTGGATGAAATTTCCCGGCAGCTTGTCGACGAAGCGCGGCGCCGTGCCCGGGCGGTGGCGGCCGGCCTGCTCCAGGTAGCGGTCCGCGAGGTCGGCCAGGGCCGGCCCGTCCAGCTCCGCCACGGCCTGGTAGAAGTCGTCGCCGTGGCCCTTGCGGCCCGGCCGGCCGAGGCCAAGGGCGATGTGAGCGATGTAGGGCAGCTCCATGGTCGGCTCGACGTCGGGGTGGCTGACCAGGATCTGCTCCACCAGGGTCGACCCGGCCCGGGGCATGCCGACGATGAAGATCGGGGCGTTGCTGGCCGAGCCGCGCGGGCGGCCGGCGAAGAAGGGGGCGGTGAAGAGGGCGCGGGTCAGCTCCGAGGCGGCGGTGTTCTGGTCGGGGTCGTAGCGTATCGTGCCCCGCCGCAACTTCGCGCCCTCGTCATAGCTGGCGAACGACGCGGCCCAGTCGCCCTGGTCCTCCAGGGCCTTGCCGAGCGCATAGCCGGCCTGGATGCGGTCCTCGACGGTGAGGGCGGGGTTGGCGGCGGCGCCCCGCATGGCGGCCAGATCGGCCTGGCTGAAGGCGGTGGTCTTGAGGTCGGCCAGGCACCACCAGGCCTCGCCGGAGTGGGGGCGAAGGCTCAGCGCCTGGCGGAACGCCGCCGCCGCCTCCTCGGCGCGACCGGTGATGCGCAGCGTCTGGCCGTGGCTCAGCCAGAAGGCCGCCTCGCCGGGATGCTCGGCGAGGAGCGCCGAGGCCATCGCTTCGGCGATCTCGTAATCGCCGGCGAGCAGGCGGCAGGTCATGACCAGGAAGCGCAGCCGCACCTCGCCCGGGTCGCGGGCCAGCATCGGCTGCAGCTGGCCGAGGGCGTCGTGCGGGCGGTTCTGGGCATGCAGCACCTGGGCGTAGACGAAACGGGCGTCGGCGGAGTCGGGCTCGCGCTCCAGGCAGCGCTCGAGAATCTCGCCGGCGTCCTCGAGATGACCGAGGCGGGCGGCGCTCTGGGCCAGCAGGACCCGGGCGACGGTGTCGCGCGGGCGCAGGCGCAGATGGCGCTGGAGCAGCGTCACCGCCTCGCCCAGCTTGCCCTCGCGCAGAGCGGCCAGAGCGGCCGGCGGCGGGCCCTCCGGGGCTTCGGCGTAGGCCTGTTCGGCATAGGCCAGCGCGGCGTGATCCTTGTCGCCGGCCAGGGTCAGCTGGTCGCCGAGGTCGCGCCAGGCGCCCGGCAGGTCGCGGCGCAGGGCGTTGGCCCGGCGCAGGGCGGCGATGGCCGCCTCGCCTTCGCCCAGCCCCGCCAGGGTGAGGCCGAGCTCGTGGTGGGCGTTGGTCGATTCCGGATGGACCGCCACCACCCGTCGCAGCAGATCGATCGCCGCGGCCGGATCCCCCTGGCGGCGGCGCGCCGCGGCGAGGATGAACACCGCCCGGGCGTCGTCCGGGAGGACATCGAGGATCGCCCTCGCCTGGCGCTCGGCGGCGGCCGGATTGCCGGCCAGCAGCCCCATGGCGTTGGCCACCGCCTCGGTGGGGGAAACCGCGCGCGCCTCACTCGTCACGGCCGCGCCTCTGCTGCTGATTGCGGGGGAACATCACCCTGCCATGGCCACGGGCGCGAAGTCACGCCGCTTGCCCGGGTCCGACCGGCCGCCTAAGGCTTGGCCGGCGCGCGCGGCCCGCCGCGCCCAGCCCTCGAGGATAAAGGAACGCGGAGATGGCGGCACACGGACTGCGCAACCTCGGTCAATCGGGCCTTCGGGTCTCTCCGCTGTGCCTGGGGGCGATGAATTTCGGCAACGAGAGTTTCGGTTGCGACGAGACGACCTCCATCGGGGTGATCCACGCCTATCTGGATGGCGGGCACAACTTCATCGACACCGCCAACGTCTACTCGGGCACGAAATCCGAGACGATCGTCGGCAAGGCGGTGAAGGACCGCCGCGACGCCGTCGTCATCGCCACCAAGGCCTCCTCGCCCCTGGGGCCCGGCCCGTTCGACTCCGGCTCCAGCCGCAAGCACGTGGTCAAGGCGTGCGAGGACAGCCTGCGCCGGCTCGGCACCGACTACATCGACCTCTACCAGATGCACCGCTGGGACGAGACGACGCCGCTCGAGGAGACGCTGAGCACGCTCAACGACCTCGTCCGCCAGGGCAAGGTCCGCTACATCGGGGTCTCCAACTGGACCGCCGCCCAGATTGTCGAGGCGTGCCTCGTCATCGCGGCCAAGGGCTGGGAGCCGCTGGTCAGCCTGCAGCCGCAGTACAGCATCCTGACCCGCGACATCGAGGTGGAGATCCTGCCGGCCTGCCGCAAATTCGGCCTGGGGGTCATTCCGTGGAGCCCGCTGGGCGGCGGCATGCTGACCGGCAAGTACCAGGCCGGCGAGGAGCCGAAGGAGGGCACGAGGTTCGCCGCCCCCGGCCC
>DASZKO010000026.1:0-3404 GCA_035605655.1 Caulobacteraceae bacterium
CCGACTTCACTGGCGCCGATCTGCGCGCAAACCCGAACATGCACCTCTTCGAGGCCTTCCTGGCCTGGACGGAAACCGGCGCGGAAGGTCCGTGGCGCGAGCTGGCAGCCGGCCAGGCCCGCCTCGCGATGACCCGACTGATCGATACCGACACTGGGGCGGTCGGCGAGTTCTTCGGTCCTGGGTGGACGGCGCCGCCGGCGCCCGCCGATCGCCGGGTCGAACCTGGCCATCAGTTCGAATGGGCCTGGCTCCTCATGCGCTGGAGCCAGATCGCCGGCGACGCCGCCGCCCTGGCAACGGCGCTGTGGCTCATCGAGCTTGGCGAACGCGCCGGCGTCGATCCGGAGCGTAACGTGGCGGTCAACGCCCTGGACGGTGATCTTGGTCCGACCGACCTTGGCGCGCGGCTGTGGCCGCAAACCGAACGCCTGCGCGCTCATGCCCTCGCCGCCGCCGTCACCGGCGATGGCGCCTGCTGGGACCCGGCGCTGAAGGCGGCCGAGAGCCTGCGCCGCTTCCTTACCGTGGAAACCCCCGGCCTGTGGCGCGACAGCCTGGAGTCGGATGATCTGACGGCGCCGGCCAGCTCACTCTACCATATCGTCAGCGCCGTCCTGCAGTTGGACGAGGCGGCCGGTGGCTGATCTAGGCGATGCCGGCGCGCAGGAAGTCGTGCATGCCCACCGCGCCAACCAGGCGATCGCCTTCGCAGGCGAACAGAAGCTGGATCGGATGCGGGCGCTCATTCATCAGGCGCAGGGCCTCTGTGGCCAGCAGGTGCGGATCGACGAACACCGGCGAGCAGGTCATGTGATCGGCGACCTTGGCCGACAGGTCCGCCAACGGCAGGGCGCGGCGCAGGTCGCCGTCGGTGAACACCCCCACCAGCTTGCCAGCGCCGTCGACCACGGCGACACCGCCGTAGCGCTTGCCGGTCATCTCGACGATGGCCTCCGACAGGCTGACGCCGGCTTCGACGATCGGCACATCGGCGCCGCTGGCCATCAGGTCGGCCACGGTCACCAGCCGCGAGCCCAGGCGGCCGCCGGGGTGGAAGTTGCGGAAGTCGGCGGCGGAGAAGCCGCGGGCCTCCAGCAGAGCCATGGCCAGCGCGTCGCCGAAGGCCATCTGCATGGTGGTGGAGGTGGTCGGCGCGCGGGTGTTCTGGCAGGCCTCCTCGGCCTTGGGCAGGATGAGAGCGATGTCGGCGGCCCCGGCCAAGGCGCTGCCCGGCTCGGACGAAATGGCGATCAAAGGCACGGCGAAGCGCTTGCAGTAATTGATCACGTCCTTGAATTCCGGCGTCTCGCCCGACCAGGACAGGGCCAGCAGAACGTCCGAGCGCGCCACCATGCCCAGATCGCCGTGACTGGCCTCGGCGGGGTGCAGATAGAGGGCTGGGGTGCCGGTGGAGGCGAGGGTGGCGGCGACTTTGCGCGCCACGTGGCCGCTCTTGCCCATGCCGCAGACGACCACCCGCCCGCTGGCCTCGGCAATCTTGCCTACGGCGGCGGCGAACGGCGCCCTGAGGCCATTCTCCAGGGCGGCGGCCAGAACCCTCAGCCCTTCGATCTCCGCGGCCACCGTGCGCACCGCCGACTGCGCGTGATCGACGACCACGGCTCTCACCGTTTGTGTTGCCGGCAACTGAGGCTACCTTCCGACTGCCCGTCCTTGGACGGGCTCATCCTAGAGCGGGCGAGCGCCGGCTGGAAGCTTTGATGGTTCGAGGCCAAGTGAAGGCGGCGGTGATCCTCGATCGCGACGGCGTGCTCAACGTCGACCACGGCTACGTCGGCGACGTCGCACGGCTGGACTGGATGCCCGGCGCCAAGGCGGCGGTGAAACGTCTCAACGATGCCGGCCTGCTGGTCATCGTCGCCACCAACCAGTCTGGCGTCGCCCGCGGCCTCTTCGATCTCGCGGCGGTGGACGCCGTGCATGCCGCGATGAGCGCCGACCTCGCCGCCGCCGGCGCCCACATCGACGCCTTCTACGTCTGTCCCTATCTGCCCGACGCCCCCGTCGCCGCCTTCGCCCACCCCGATCATCCCGACCGCAAGCCCAATGCGGGGATGGTGCGACGCGCCCTGGCCGACTTTTCCATCGACCCCGCCCGCGCCCTCGTGATCGGCGACAAGGACCGCGACCTCGAGGCCGGCCGGCGGGCCGGCGTGGCCGGCGTCCTCTTCCCCGGCGGCGACCTGGACGCCTTCATCGCCGGCCTCGCCCTTCCGAAATGAAGCGATAC
Organism: Caulobacteraceae bacterium; assembly: GCA_035605655.1. Lineage (GTDB taxonomy): Bacteria > Pseudomonadota > Alphaproteobacteria > Caulobacterales > Caulobacteraceae > Acaudatibacter. Next base: position 2,255 of record DASZKO010000026.1, read on the forward strand.
AGCAAGTGTTTGGCCGCTCTCCCGGGCCGCCCATAGGAGCGCGCGCCATGATCCCCTTCATCGATCTCGCCGCTCAGCAGAAGGCCATCCGGCCGGCCCTCGACGCTGCCATCGCCAGGGTCCTCGACCACGGGGCCTACGTCATGGGCCCGGAGGTCGCCCGCTTCGAAGCCGCCCTCGCCCAATTCTGCGGCGCCCGCCTCGCCCTTTCATGCGCCAACGGCACCGACGCCCTGGCCCTGCCCCTGATGGCCTGGGAGATCGGGCCGGGCGACGCGGTCTTCTGCCCCTCGTTCACCTTCACGGCGACCCCCGAGGTCATTCCGTGGACCGGGGCCAGCCCGGTGTTCGTCGACATCCTGCCCCACACCTACAATCTCGATCCGGCCCACCTGGAAGCCGCGATCGCCGAAGTGAAGGCGAAAAGGGAGCTGCGGCCCGCGGCGGTGATCGCCGTCGATCTTTTCGGACGCCCCGCCGACTACCCGGCCATCGGCGCCATTTGCCGCCGCCATGGCCTCAAACTGATCGCCGATTCGGCCCAGGGCTTCGGCTGCACCCTGGGCGGCCAGCACCCCATCGCCTGGGCCGACGCCGTCTCGACCAGTTTCTTTCCGGCCAAGCCGCTCGGCTGCTACGGCGACGGAGGCGCGGTCATCACCAACGATCCGGTGCTGTGGGAGCGGATGGATTCTCTGCGCATCCACGGCAAGGCGGTGAAGAGCGACGGCCCCACCGCCGCCTCGCCGCACGATCCGAAATACCTCAACGCCCGGATCGGCATGAACTCCCGTTTGGACACCCTGCAAGCCGCCATCCTCCTCGAAAAGCTCGCCGTCTTCGCCGACGAGATCGAGGTCCGCCAGGCGGTGGCCGCCCGCTACGCCGAGGGGCTCGCCGGGGCGGTGCTGACGACCCCGAAGGTCCACGGCGGCGTCTCGGTGTGGGCGCAATACGTCATCGAGCACGCCAACCGCGACGGCCTCGCCGCCCACCTGAGGACCCAGGGCATCCCCACCGCCGTCTACTACCCGGTCCCCATGCACCTCCAGGCGCCCTACGCCGCCTTCCCCCGTGGCCCGGGCGGCCTCCCCGTCTCCGAAGCCAAGGCCGGCGTGGTCCTCGCCCTTCCCATGCACCCCTACCTCGA
>DASZKO010000031.1:0-2194 GCA_035605655.1 Caulobacteraceae bacterium
GTCTGTGATGTCACCGGCCGCGACGTCGAGGCCACGGGCCTGGTCTGGGAGGACGGCGACGCTGATCGCCTGGCTTGGCCGGCGCCCGGAACCCTCGTTCCCGCGCCGTGGCTGGGCGAGGACACCGGTCAGGTCCTGACCTCGATGTACGAGCTCGACGGGACGCCCAACGACCTCGACCCGCGCCACGTCCTGACCCGCGTCGTCGACCGCTTCGCCGCCGAAGGCCTGACCCCCGTGGTCGCCTGCGAGCTCGAATACTACCTGGTCGATCCGGCTCGCGAGGCCAATGCCGCCCCGCGCCTGGCCGCGCCGCGAAATGGTCTCCCGCCCACCCAGCACGGCGTCTATGGCCTGCGCGAACTGGAGGACTTCGCGCCCTTCCTGCGCGAGCTGTGGTCGACCGCCGACGCCCAGGGCGTGCCGCTGGAAGCGGCGATCTCGGAATACGCCCCCGGCCAGATCGAGCTCACCCTGCGCCATGGTCCGGACGCCCTGCGGGCGGCAGACGAAGCGCTGATGTACAAGCGCCTGGCCAAGGGCGTCGCCGCTCGCCACGGCCTGGAAGCGACCTTCATGGCCAAGCCGTTCGCCGAGCACGCCGGCAGCGGCCTCCACCTGCACGTCAGTGTACTGAACAAGGCCGGCGAGAACATCTTCGCGGCGGCGGCCCCGGCGGGCGCGCCGCCCCTGGCCCACGCGGTCGGCGGCCTCAAGGCCCTGCTCGGCGAGAGCATGGCCATCTTCGCCCCCAACGCCAATTCCTACCGCCGCTTCCGGCCCAACTCCTACGCCCCGGTGGCCCCGACCTGGGGGGTGAACAACCGCACCGTTTCCCTGCGGGTGCCGGCCGGGCCGCCGGCCTCGCGCCACATCGAGCACCGCGTGGCCGGCGCCGACGCCAACCCCTACCTGGCGCTCGCCGCCCTGCTGGCCGGCGTCCACCATGGCCTGACCGGGCGGATCGGTCCCGGGCCGGCGGTGGAAGGGGACGGCTACGCCGCCGCGGCCGCTTCGTCGGAGCGTCTTCCGGCGCACTGGTACGCGGCGGTCGACCAGTTCGCGGGCTCTGAGGTCCTGAAGGATTACCTCGGCGCGCGGTTCGTCGACATGTTCGCCACCGTCAAGCGGGCCGAGCAGGACCGCTTCAACGAGGTCGTCTCGCCCCTCGACTACGACTGGGGCCTGAAGAATGCCTAGGGGCCGTACTCACCGTTTCGGATCTCCCCTCTCCTCCCCCTCAGGGGGAGGGGGACCCCGGAGGGGTGGAGGGGGTCATCGGCGCCGAACTTTGACCCCCCTCCCGGCGGAGTTCATCCTCGGGCCGACCTTCGGTCGGACCCGGGGGCCGGCCCTCCCCCCTAAGGGGGGAGAGAAATTGGGTTCAGTTCTTCTCGGCGGGAGGGGGTCGTGCTCCGCTTCGCAGGGGGAGATCCGTTGATTTCCGGCCGGCGCTCGCTGCTGGCGGGCCTGGGCGCCGCGGCGGTCGGATTCACGCTGGAGGGCTGCACGGACCGCGCCCCGGTCGGTCGCAACGGCGAGGAGAAGCGGCTCAATTTCTACAACTGGGACAACTACATCGGCGACACGACGCTCGGCGACTTCAAAGCGGCGAGCGGCGTCGCGGTGAAGATGAGCCTTTTTTCCACCAACGACGAACTCTTCGCCAAGCTTCGGCCCGGCAATCCCGGCTTCGACGTGATCGTGCCCTCCAACGAATATGTCACGCGCCTGCGGATCGCCGGCCTCATCCAGCCCCTCGACCATGCCAGGCTGCCGAACCTGAAGAACATCCAGCCGGCGTTCCTGAACGCGCCGTTCGATCCCGGACGGCGCTGGTCGGTTCCCTACACCTGGCTCGTCCAGGGCCTCGGTTACCGCAAGTCGAAGATCGACGGGGTGCCGGACAGCTGGAAGTGGGTGATGGCGTCCGACCGCTACAGGGGCCGCATCGGCCTCGTCTCGGAGGCCGACGACCTCATCGAGCTCGGCGCCAAATACCTCGGCCATTCGGTGCGCAACATCCCGCCGGCGGTGATCGAGCGGGTGGCCCAGATGTACATCCGCCAGAAGCCGAACATCAAAGTCTTCCACCACGACGACGGCCAGGACCTGCTGCTGGCCGGGGATATCGACATCGTCATCGACTACAACGGCGATATCGCCCGGGTGATGCAGGAGGACGCCGACCTCG
>DASZKO010000036.1:0-1574 GCA_035605655.1 Caulobacteraceae bacterium
CCTCGTCCCCGCCTCGGGGTCGTGGAACATGTAGCCCGGCATCTCGTAGGGCAACAAGGTGAAGACGTCCGGGATCGGATGATCGTCGAGCCACAGGCCTGCCGAGGCGATGAGGGCCAGGCGGCTGAAGTCGCTCGGGGCAGTGGCCGCCATCTCGGCGGCGATCATCCCGCCCATGGAATGGCCGGCGAGCACCGGATCCTTCAGGCCCAGGGCGTCGGCGACATCGGCGGTATGCAGGGTGAAATCCAGCATGTCGCGCAGCGAGCCGCACTCTTCGGTCTCGCCGTAGCCCGGCAGGAATGGGGCGTAGACGCGCCAGCGCTTGGCGAGTTCGGCGAAGATGGGGTCGCCGGCCGTCGCGCCGCCCGCGCCGTGCAGCCACAGGAGCGGCGGCCCATCGCCGCCCTCCAGGTACTTCACCTGGGCGTGCTGGACAGTGACGGTCTTGGTTTCCATGCTCATCAGGCGGGCTCGTGCTCGGGGACGTATTCGGCGGGAAGCGATCCTGGAACGGCGCGCCTAGCGATGGGGTGGGCCCAGAAACGCTCATCGCCCTCGCACTCGGGCAGCAGCCCTCGCAGTTTTGGCATCACCTTTTCGGCGAAGAGGCGCGTGGAATGCATGCACTTGTCGGCCGGCATATCGCCGACGTGCATCAGGCAGAAGACGTGGCCGACATTGAGGCCCTTGATCATCTCTTCCATCCGTTGACGGACGGTCTCCGGCGAGCCGGCGATGACATGGCCGCCTTCGGTAAGATCCTTCCAGGTGAGCTCACCAAAGCCGCGCGGCGGGGCGTATTGCGACAGAGCGCCGGTCTGGATGGTCTTGATGGTGCGGTAGCCCGGCGCGTCGGCAAAGCCTGGATAGACGTGCAGGCAGCGGTTGTAGAAGTAGTTCACGTGCTTGGCGTAGAGCCGCTCGGCCTCGGCGTCGGTCTCGGCCACACAGATCGTCTGGGCGAAGCCGGCGCGATAGGGCGAGGCGTCCGGCGAGTTCCGGTCCGCCACCCGGTCCCAGTAGCCCTGGAGCAGGGCCTTGGCGCGGATGTAGCCGGTGAAGCTCAGGTACGAATAGGAATAGGTGTGGTCGATGCAGAAGTCGTAGGTCTCCACCGAGCCGCCGCCCGGAATGTGCACCGGCGGGTGCGGCTGCTGGATCGGCCTTGGCCAGATGTTGACATGCCTCAGCTTGTTGTAGCGGCCGTTGAACGCAAACGGCTCACGCGTGGTCCAGGCCTTGATGATCAGGTCATGAGCCTCGGCGTATTTCTCGCGGGTCAGCGCCGGGATCTGGCCGTAGCAGTAGTTGGTGTCCATCGACGTGCCGACGGGGAATCCAGCCACCAGCCGCCCGCCGCTGATGCAGTCCAGCATGGCGAACTCCTCCGCCACCCTGACCGGCGGGTTGTAGAGAGCGATGGAATTGCCCAGCACCACCAGGGCCGCGTTCTGCGTCCGCCGCGCCAGGCCGGCGGCAATGATGTTGGGCGAAGGCATGATGCCATAGCCGTTCTGGTGGTGCTCATTGACCCCGATGCCGTCGAAGCCGAGGCCGTCGGCAAACTCCAG
>DASZKO010000039.1:0-4325 GCA_035605655.1 Caulobacteraceae bacterium
GACCCGGGCCATCCTCATCGCCACCGTCTTCGCGCTCCTGGCCGGCGCGCCGTCGATGCTGGGGGCCGAGGCGGTGTTCACCTTCCTGGTCAACGCCTCGGGGGCCTTGATGCTGATCGTCTACGGCATGGTGGCGGCGGCCGAGATCCCGGTGCGCCGAAAGCTCGAGGCCGAGGCGCCCGAAAAGCTCACCATCCGCATGTGGCTGTTCCCGGCGGGCAGCTACGCGGCGATCCTCGCCATTCTGGTCATCCTTGCGGCCATGGGCCTGACCCCCTCGCTGCGACCGCAGCTTCTTTGCAGCCTGGTGGTGACCGCGATCGCACTGGCGGCGTTCTTCGTCCTGCGGCGCGGCAGGTCGGCCGTTCCCGCCGTTTGAAGACCGCGGGTCAAGCGCCTAACTTTCCTCTGCAAGCATGGAGCTGAGGCCATGGCCGGCGGATGGACGCGCGACGGCGCGGTGACAGACCAGATCGAAGACACGGTGAGCGACGCCGTCACGGCCGCTCGCGCGCGCCTCCCCCACGGCCAGGGGACGACGCATTGCGAGGAGTGTGGCGAAGAGATCCCTGAAGCTCGTCGTCGCGCCTTGCCGGGCGCCCGGACCTGCGTCGCCTGCCAGTCGGGCCGCGACCTGAGCGTCGCCTTCGGGACGATCAATCGGCGCGGCTCCAAGGACAGCCAGCTGAAATAGCGCGCCCGCCGTGGAGCCTGCCGTCATTCTCGATTTCTGGTTCCGGGAGTTGGCGCCCCGGCACTGGTTCCTGGGCTCGAAGAAGCTCGATGCGGACATGCGCCGCCGCTTCAGCCGCTGGGTCGATGCGGCCCTGAATGGCCAACTCGACGCCTGGGCCGAGACCTCGCGCGGACGCCTGGCCCTCATCCTCCTGCTCGATCAGTTCACCCGCAACATCCACCGCGGAACGCCCGGCGCCTTCGCCGGCGACGCCAGGGCCCAGAGTCTGGTGCTGGAGGGCCTGGCCGCCAAGATGGACAGGCCCCTGAACCTTGCCGAGCGCCAGTTCTTCTACATGCCGCTGGTGCATGCCGAGGACCCCAAGCTGCAGGCTCTGAGCCTGAAGAAGTTCGCCGCCTGGCTGCGCGAAGCCCAATCGACCGTGAAGCATCAGAAGGATCACGCGGCGGTCATCGAGCGCTTCGGCCGGTTTCCGACCCGCAACGCGGCCCTGGGCCGCGCCTCGACGCCGGAGGAACAGGCGTTCCTCGGTGAGCTGAAGGCCAAGGCGGGGGCTGCAAAGCGCAAGAAGCCCGCGAAAGGTTGAGATCTCCGGCGACGTGAAAATCGACGGCGGCCAATTGGAGGCCAAGCCGCCGATCGCCATGGCCAAGCCGGCGGATTCGAGCGTGCTCCAGCGGGTGAACCTGGCGTTTTGAGGAGCGTCGTCAGCCCCCTCGGCATGACGCCGTCGATTCCGATCAGCCAAGCTTGGGGCTTCGGGTCGCGCACCGGGTGAAGCATCAAGGAGGTGGGAGCACCCACAGCGCAGCTCGGAAACGGCGATTGGGATCTTGCAGTCAACTCATTGATAAAATGGCAGATTTTTATTATGTCTCATCGCGATCAAACTGGCTTCAAAGAATTTGGTCCCTAGATTCCCGCGATCATCCAAAAAGCAAACGTCTTGATCGAAGCATTCATTGATCACGACCAGCATGTTTAAGAGAGAAGAGAATCTAATCTGCGATTCTTCGCCCGTATTTACCATGAAATAGGCAATCATCTCCCAGTCGTCGCGGGCCTTTAGGCTGCAAACAGAATAAAAATCACCACCATCATTTCCAAAAACCGGGAACCATGATGCGTTCCACCGAGCATCTCCGGAAAAATTCCCATAATTCGAAATTGCTCGGTCGAAGGGTAGAAGGTAATGCGAACCGTACATCCACATCTGATTCAGCAATACTCCTCGACGTGGACCCACGCCGCCGCAAACATTATATAGTTCAACGATATCCTCGCTACAATCGAGACCTATTCTCGCAAGTTCGGAACGAATATAAGCCGAATTTAGGCCGGGCAAAAGCATATCCACGACCGGAAGTTTCAGCCTTTCGAGGTTCGCAATCCATTTTTCAAATTCGTGTCGAATCGACATGCCTACCCCGTCATGGTCCGGTCTTTACTATAAATTGATCACCGTCCTGAAGTCCGTAGGTCTTGTAGAATTGAGAAAGCAGTCCGCCCCGGCTGAAATTTTGACCAGCAGGAATCACTCGCACAGAAGCTCCAGAACCGCCTTACCGGAAGCCTCCTGGAAGTTTGCCTGCGCCATTCGCAACGAATGCAGTTCCGAGTTCGTCGGCGGCTCGTAGTAGAAGTAGTTGCTGTAGGTTTCCGATGGTTTGGCCGACAACGCCCTCGTCCGACCGTTCGTGAATTCATTCGACGCGTCAGGGTAGCCCGAATGGCGCAAGCACCGCCGGACGCCCGCCGGTCAGCGCCCAGGCGGCGGCCGCCTCGCCGATCGCCGGCGAATGCTTGAAGCCGTGCCCAGAGCAGGCCGAGACCACGATGACCCCGGTCCGCTCCGGATCCTCGTCGACGATGAACCGGCTGTCCGGCGCCAGGGTGTAGGCGCACGCCGCCGAGCGCAGCCAGGCGGGCGGGACGCCGTTCAGACGGCCGGCGAGGTGGCGGGCGTGGCACGCCAAGGCCTCCTCAGGCGTCGCGCGCCGGTCCCAGGCGTCCGGATCGTTGCTCTCGACTCCGAACTGTTCGCCCGAGACCTTCACGCCGCCGAAATCCGGGTCGACCGGAAAGCCGTAGAACCAGTCGCCGTCGCGCTCGCCATACATCCAGATGAACACCGGGAAGCGCTCCGGCGCGAATGCGGCCGGGTCGGCAGGCTCGAACCAGTGCAGGCACTGGCGATAAAGTCTGAGGCGCCGCGCCCAGACGCCGCCCAGGAGCTGGCCGGTCCAGCCGCCGGCGCAGACCACCGCGCGATCGGCCTCGTAGGTCCCCCGATCGGTTGAGACGGTGACCCGGCCATTTGCAGAATCGATCTGGCGGATGGTCTCGCCGGTTCGGATTTCGGCGCCGCTTGCTCCGGCCAGGCGCAGCTGGGCGGCGATGCAGCGCTCCGGATAGAGGATACCCCCGCCCGGCTCGAAATAGGCCCGCTCTTCGTCCCGCATGCGGAACTGCGGCCAGCGGGCGCGCACCTCCGCCGGCGACAGACTCTCGTGTTCGACGCCAAACGCGCGCGCCGCCTCGATCGTCGTTTCCAGGAAGTCCGGCTTGCCGTGATGGGCGACCCCCATGCCCGGCGTGCTGATGAGGAGCGCGCCGGGCGTCCGCATCAGGGTCTCGCCGGTCTCGGCCTCGAGCGCCCGCCAGATCTCATGGGCGCGAAGGGCGAGCGGGACATAGTCCAGGCCCTCGCCGATGGCGCGGCGGGTGATGCGGGTCTCGCCGTGGCTGGAGCCCTGGTCATGCGGCGGATGGTGCGAATCGATGGCCAGCACGAGCGCCCCGCGCCGCGCCGCCTGCAGCGCGGTCGCCGCGCCCATGGCCCCCAGGCCGACGACGATCAGATCGTAGGTCGTCACCCCTCAAGGCTCAGCAGGCTGGCGTTGCCGCCGGCCGAGGTGGTGTCCACCGTCCATGTGCGCTCGACGCAGAACCTCGGCAGATAGTGCGGTCCGCCGGCCTTGGGCCCGGTGCCGGAAAGGCCCTCGCCGCCGAACGGCTGCACCCCGACCACCGCCCCGATCATCGAGCGGTTGACATAGAGGTTGCCGACCCTGGCGCGGGCGCGGACGGCGTCGGCCGCCGAGCCGATGCGGGTGTGGACGCCGAGCGTCAGGCCATAGCCGGAAGCCATCACCTCATCGACGGTCGCCTCCATCGCCCCGGCCTCGAAGGTGGTGACGTGCAGGACCGGCCCGAAGATCTCGCGGTCGAGGTCGGCGACGCGATCGACGTGCAGCAGGGTCGGCGGGACGAAGGTCCCGTGGGCGGCGGCGGGCGGCAGGGCCAGGCGGTGCAGGACGGCGTCGATGTGAGCCTCGACCCAGTCCTCGATGCGACCCCGCGCGGCTTCGTCGATCACCGGCCCGACGTCGGTCGCCGGATCGGCCGGATCGCCGATGACGAGCTCGTCCATGGCGCCCTTGAGCATCTCCAGGATCTGCGGCGCGACATCCTCGTGCAGGCAGAGGAGCCGCAGGGCCGAGCAGCGCTGGCCGGCGGTGAGGAACGCCGAGGTGATGACGTCCTGGACCACCTGTTCGGGGAGGGCGGTGGAGTCGACCAGCATGGCGTTGAGGCCGCCGGTCTCGGCGATGAGCGGGACGAGCGG
>DASZKO010000043.1:0-6433 GCA_035605655.1 Caulobacteraceae bacterium
GTTGGGAGGCGGTGGGCGGCGCGGCGGACGGCGAGGAGTCGGCCCTGGCCCGGGCGGTCGTGGACGAGACGGACTACGTCGGGGTCTTCACCCTGGCGGGGAACGGCGCGGCGATCACCGTGGACGCCTGGACGAACCTCATCGAAGACGAGAAGGGCGCGCCGGTGTTCCGGCTCGTCGCGCTGGTGGAGAACACCGCCCCGAGCGCCACGGTGCTCGACGAATTGCACGCGCGGGTGCGGGAGAAGGACACCCAGCTTCGCGAACTGCAGCACCGGGTGAAGAACAACCTGCAGATGATCACGGCGCTCATCCGGGTCGAGGCCCGCGGCGTCACCGACCGCTCGACGGGGGAGGGCTTCGACCGCCTGGCCGGGCGGGTGGAGGCGCTGGGACTGCTCTACCGCGCCCTGACGGAAAGCGAATTGGGCGATGGCGTCGATCTCGGCGTCTACCTGAGCGAGATCGCCTCGGCGGTGATGCGGGCTCATGCGCCGGAGGGAATCCGCCTGGACCTGAAGGTCGACACCTGGCCGGTGTCGATCGATGTGGCCATGCCGACCGGCCTGGTGGCCAACGAACTGCTGACCAATTCGCTCAAGCACGCCTTCGCAGATCGCGACGGCGGCACGATCACCCTCCACAGCACCTCCGCCGGGCCGGGCGGCTGCCGGGTGGTCATCGCCGACGACGGGGTGGGCCTTCCGCCAGGCGCCACGTGGCCCAGGCCCGGCAAGCTCTCGGCGCTGATCGTCCGCTCACTGCAGCAGAACGCGCGGGCGAAGATCGCCATCCGGTCCACGCCGGGGGCCGGCGTGCGCGTGACCATCGACTTCACCTACGACGACGCCGCCCCGGGGGTCTAGAGGCGCCGATGGGCGGGCCTCCCGCCCGCGCCCCGGTCAGCGTTCACCGACCGCGATGGGCCGGCACATGACGACCGCCAGGTCCGAACGGCGCCCGGCGGCGATGGCCTGGTCGTGGGCCGTCTGGTCGAGCAGATGGGTGCTCATGATCCGGGTGACGGTGTGGTCGGCCAGCAACCTGACCAGCCGGGCCTGGTCGAGGGCGCGGGCGAGGGTGTCGCGGTCCTTGGCCTCCTCGGCCTCGCTGAAAGGGCGCGGCGGCCCCGTGAGGCTGGTGAGCGCGCCCCATTCCTCCCATTGGCGGTTGGCGATGGCGTAGAGGTCGACGCCGGACATGGCGACGCGGGAGTAGAGCACCGCCTTGTCATGCGGCAGCCAGGGCGCGGCGCCGGAGGCGATCATCGCCTCCCAGGTGTCGATCTGCCAGGGCAAGGGTTCGGGCTGCGGGATCGGCCCGACCCGGGGCAGGCGCCTCAACGTCGCCGCCCTGTCCAGAATGGCCCTGATCTCGCCGGCGCGGGCCTCCATGCATGGGGCTTCGCGATCGGCGATGGCCTTGAACCGGACGAAGCGGGCGAAGTTGTCGCGCAGGGCGTCTTCGCCGCGGGCGACGATCTCATGGCGATGCCCCGTCTCGACCGCCAGCTCCAGGGCGAGGGCGGTCAGCACCCCCAGGACGATGATGCCGTATTCCCTGAGGAACTCGCCCCAGCCGTGGACCGGCCCCGGCTTGTGGATATGCATCGCCCCCCCTTGATCATCGGCGGGCGGATCGGCGGCGCTTTCCGGCTCCAAAGCCTGCGTCATCGCCCCGCCCCCTGGCCGCCACTGGCCGGCACTGGCCGCCAGGGGTAGCGGCCCCACGCGCGGCGTTCAACCTCGGCGATGCGTTCGCCCCTGGCGGGGAGGAATGGCGTTGCGCTCGCGGGCCGGGTCGTGCGGTATGGCGGCCGGCATGAGCGAATTTTCCACCCTGTCCCACCGCCGGCCGTTGAGGTTCTGGGGGTGGGGGTATGAGGACGAGGACCTGACCGAGGCGGAGGTGGCGCGCGTCCGCACAGCCGCGGCCCAGGCGATCGGCCATGCGCCCGAGGAAGTCCCGCCGCCGGTGGAGAGTGACTTCGAGCTGCCGGCCCCGCGGGCGGCGCCACCCGCGGCGCTGGCGGCGATGGTCTCGGCCAGCCCCTACGATCGCCTTACCCATGCGCTGGGCAAATCCTTCGGCGACGTGGTGCGCTGGCGGATGCGGCGGCTCGACCATGCGCCGGACCTGGTGGCGTTCCCCAGGAACGCGGCGGACGTCGCCGCCCTCATCGACTGGGCGGCCGGCGCCAACCTGGCGGTCGTCCCCTTCGGCGGCGGCTCGAGCGTGGCCGGCGGCATCGAGGCCGACGTGGGGGCGAGCTACGCCGGGGCCGTGGTCATCGACACCCAGTTCATGAACAAGGTGGTCGAAATCGACCGCGCGAGCCGGGCGGCGTGGATCGAGGCCGGGGCGCTCGGGCCGGAGATCGAGGCGCAGCTGCGCCCGCACGGCCTCACCCTGCGCCACTTCCCGCAGAGTTTTCAGCTCTCGACCCTTGGCGGCTGGATCGCCACCCGCAGCGGCGGCCATTTCGCCTCGCTCTACACCCACATCGACGATTTCGTGGAGGCGACCACGACGGTGACTCCGGCCGGGCCGCTGGAGACGCGGCGCCTGCCGGGCTCGGGGGCCGGGCCCTCGCCCGACCGGATGATCATCGGCTCGGAAGGGGTGCTGGGGGTGATCACCGAGGCCTGGATGCGCCTGCAGGATCGGCCGAAATGGCAGGCCTCGGCGAGCGTCGCATTCGGGACGATGGGGGCGGCCGCCCGGGCGGTGCGGGCGCTCTCCCAGTCGGGCCTTTTTCCCAGCAACTGCCGCCTCCTGGATCCGGCCGAGGCGGCGGCCAACGGCGTGGCCGACGGGACGGTGGCGATCCTCGTCCTGGGGTTCGAATCCGCCGACCATCCGCTCGATGCCTGGATGGCCCGGGCGCTGGAGCTGACGCAGGACCATGGCGGGACGCGGGAGGCCGGCGCGGCGGGGGCGGCCGGGGTGTGGCGCGAGGCCTTCATCCGCATGCCCTATGGCCGCAACCTCTCGGTGGGGCTGGGGATGATCGGCGACACTTTCGAGAGCGCCATCACCTGGGACCGCTTCGAGGGCTTCTACGAAAATGTGCGGGGGCGGGCGGCCAAGGCGATCGGCGAGATCTGCGGCCACGAGGCGCGGGTCTCCTGCCGCTTCACCCACGTCTATCCGGACGGCCCGGCGCCGTACTTCTCCTTCTCGGCGGTGGGGACGGCGGAGGGAAAGCTGGGCGATAGCCTGGCCCGCTGGCGGGACATCAAGGCGGCGACCAACGAGATCACCGTCTCTGAGGGCGGCACGGTCACCCACCACCACGCCGTCGGCCGCGACCACCGGCCGGGGTATGAGAGACAGATCCCGCCGCTCTTCCGCGCCGCCCTCGGCGCCGCCAAGACGGCCCTGGATCCGGCCGGGGTGATGAACCCCGGCGTGCTCATCGATCCGGCCGGGCGGGATGTGGGACAGAGGGGGGTGCTGGGCGGACCTTGAGCCCCTCTCCCGGCGGCGGAGGGGCTTTGAATGGCGCGCCCTGCCGTCGGGCCCGAGATCCCTCACGCCGCCTTCGTCGCCGGTCCGGCCAGGAGGGGCACGCAGACCAGCAGGCCGGCGACAAGCCAGAAGGCCGTCGGGAGGCCGAGCCGGTGGGCGACGAAGCCGAGCACGGGAGGCCCGGCGAGGAGGCCGGCGTAGGCCGTCGAGGTCACCGCGGCCACCGCGGCGGTGGGCGGCATGGCGCTCTGCCGGCCGGCGGCGCTAAAGAGGACGGGGACGACGTTGGCGGCGCCGAGGCCGACGAGCAGGAAACCGCCGATCGCCGGCGCCGCGACAGGGGAGGCGAGAACGAGGACGAGGCCCGCGATGGCCAAGGCGCCGCCCCAGCGCAGCACGCGCCGCGCGCCCAGGCGGGCGACCACGGCGTCGCCGGCGAGGCGGCCGGCGGTCATGGCCACGGAAAAGGCGAGGAAGCCGACCCCGGCGCCCCCCCGGCCGGCGAGGCCGCGATCGACCATGAGAAGGGCGCTCCAGTCGAAGATGGCCCCCTCGGAGAGGAACATCATCGCCGCCAGGGCGGCGATCACCACCACCACCCCGCTGGGCATGACGAGGGCGAGACCGCGGCCGCCTTTCGGCCGAGCGTTCAGCAGGCCGGCGGCGGACGCGGCGATCAGCCCGGCGCCAACCACGGCGGCGGCGATCGTCGCCGTGAGCGGCGTCAGATGCGCGCGCAGGGCGAGCGTCATCCAGCCCGCGCCGAGCCCGCCGCCCAGGCTGAAGAGGGCGTGAAAGCCCGACATCAGGGGGACGCCGGCGGCGGTCTCGACCTCGACGCCATGGGCGTTCATCGCCATGTCGAGCGCCCCCAGCGAGGCCCCGAAGGCGAAGAGCGCCGCGCCGAGGCCAAGCGGCGAGGCGGCCAGCGACAGGGCCGGCAGGAGGAGGCACATCCCGAGCCCTCCGGCGATGACCACCGGGCGGGCGCCCAGGCGCGCGGCGGCGAGGCCGGCGGCGGCGACGCCGACGAGGGAGCCGACGCCGAAGGAAAGCAGGATGAGGCCGAGCTGGGCGTCGTTCACCGCCAGCCGGGACTTGGCGAAGGGAATGAGCGGCGCCCAACCGGCGCTGACGAACCCGGCGACCACGAACGCCAGTCGCGTCGCGAGGGCCGGGCCGGGGCTTGAGAAGCGACGCATTGCGCCCATGCTGGGGTCCGTCCGCGCGGACGGCAAGAGCCGGCGCCCGGCTCCAGTTCCGCCTCGCCGAGGCGCGTGGCAAAGTGGGTGCTCCAAGAGGAGGAGAATTATCGGCATGGCCAGGCTGTTCTTCGGGATGAATGTATCGCTGGACGGCTATGTCGGCGGGGCCGGAGGCGAACTGGCGAGTGAGTTCGCACCCAGCAACGAGCTCTTCCATCATTTCGTCGAGGAGGCGCGGGGCCTGACCGGCAGCGTCTATGGGCGGCGAATGTACGAGGTGATGCGCTACTGGGACGAGGACGATCCGCAGTGGGATGATGAAAGGCGGGCCTACGCGGCGGCCTGGCGCGGCCAGAAGAAGTGGGTCGCCTCGCGGACCCTGAAGTCGGTCGGGCCGAACGCCGAGCTCATCGAGGGCGACCTGGGCGCGATGATCCGTGGGCTGAAGGATCGCGTGGAAGGGCAGATCGAGGTGGCGGGGCCGGAGGTGGCGGCGAGCCTCACCGCGCTCGGCCTCATCGACGAATACCAGCTCTACCTGCGTCCGCTGGTGCTGGGCGCCGGCAAACCCTTCTTCGCCGGTCCCACTCCGCCGCTGCGCCTCACCGCCCACGAGGAGATCGCCAAGGACGCGATCCGGCTGACGTACGTTCCGGCCTGAGCGGCGCGCAGGGGCTGGCCCATGAGAGCACTGCCCACCGCCTGGCTCACCCGTCACCGCGCCCCGCTGATGCTCAGCGTGCGGATCGTCATCGCGGCCATGGCGGCCTTTACGCTCGGCCATCTTCTGGGCCTGCAGCAGACCTACTGGGCGGTGCTGACGGCGATCATCGTCATGCAGGGGACGGTCGGCGGGGCGATCAAGGCGATCGCCGACCGCCTGATCGGCTCATTGGCCGGGGCGGTGTGGGGGGTGATCGTCGCCATCGCGGTCCCCCACGGCGACACCCTCCATCTGGGTCTGGCCATGGCCCTGGCGATCGCGCCCCTGGCGGTGGCGACCGCCTTCAACCCGGCCTGGCGGGTGGCCCCGGTGACGGCCATCATCCTGCTGCTCACCCCCACCAGCCACACCCTCGGACCGGTGGCCGCGGCGCTCAACCGCATGCTGGAGGTGGGGGTGGGGAGCTTGGTGGCCGCCGCCGTGGCGCTCGTGCTCGCCCCTTCGAGGGCGGCCGCCGACCTCGCCCACGCGGCCGCGACCGCGCTGGACGCCATGGCCGAGCTGGTCACGGCCGCCATGGACCGGCTCACCCGCGAGCGGACGCCGGATGCGCTCGACTCCCTCCACGCCCGCATCCGCGCCGCCCTGGCCGCCGCCGAGGCCGCCGCCGCCGAGGTCCATCGCGAGCGCTACGTCACGCTGGCCGGCGCCTTCGATCCGGCCCCGCTCTCGCGGACGCTGCGGCGCACCTATCACGATCTCATCATGATCCACCGGGCCACGCTCGAACCCCTGCCGGCCGCCGACGCCCTGGCCCCGCCCGCCCAGGCCTTCGCCGCCGCGACGGCCGAGCTGATGCGACGCGTCGGTGCGGCGCTGACCGCCCGCCGGCCGCCGCCCTCGGCCGAGCCCGAGAAGGCGGCCCGCGCGGCATTCGCCAGGGCCATCGCCACCCTGCGCGGGGCCGGCGCCACGCGAGGCCTCGCCGCCGACGAGGTCGCCCGCCTGTTTGGCCTCGCCTTCGCCCTCGAGCAGCTCGGCGCCAATCTCGACGACCTCATCGAACGGGCGGGGGAGTGGGCGAAGCGGTGAG
>DASZKO010000061.1:0-18748 GCA_035605655.1 Caulobacteraceae bacterium
TCGACGGGGTCCATGCCCAACGTATAGGCGAGTTCGTCCATGCCGCTCTCCAGGGCGAACATGTACGGCGTATCGGGCGGCGCGCGCATGTAGCCGGGGGTGCTCCGATCGGCATGGACGATGTCCACTTGGGTCGCCACGTTCGGGCAGGCGTACATCCGCGCCGTCGTCTCGACGCCGGAGACACTGTACTTCGACGGTCGGGACGTGACCTCCGCGCCTTCGTGGATGAGTGCGGTGAGCTTGCCGGCCCGAGTCGCCCCCAGCCGCAGGCGCTGGCGGGTTTCGGCGCGGTAGGTGGCCATCGTGAATCCCTGGTCGCGTGTCGGAACCAGCTTCACCGGCCGCTTCAGCCGCCGGGCGGCGAGCGCGATCCAGGCGGTGCGCGAGGTGGGCGCGCCTTTGGAGCCGAACGCCCCGCCCACATAGCGGGAGACGGTGCGAACCATGGCCGGGTCCATGCCGAGTTGCCGGGCGACCGCCGCCCGCAGACCGTACATCGACTGGCTCGGCTCGTAGATGGTCAGTCTCGGCCCGTCCCACGCGCAGGTGGTGGTGAAGAGCTCCATCGGGTTGTGGTGCTGGGTCGGGGTGGCGTAGCGGGCGTCGATCTTCACCGCCGCCGCCGCGAAGGCCCCGGGCGCATCGCCGACCGCCGGGTCCTTGTGGCCCTCGGGAACCTTGCGCTCGGTCTGCGCGCCCGGGCTGTCGAAGCCTGCGCTGGGTGTTTCGCTCTCGTAACGGGCGACGACTTTGTAGCCGGCCTCGCGGGCGGCCTCGAAGGTGTCGGCCACCACTACGGCGATGATCTGGCCGTCGTGCCACACCCGGTCGCTCTCCAGCGTCGTGGTCGTGGGGCCGCCGTCGGGGCCCAGCGGCGATTTGACGTCTTGGCCGACATTGCCGTGGGTGAGGATTTCCAGCACGCCAGGGACGGCGCGGGCGGCGGCGAGGTCCATGCCTAAGATCCGGCCGCGCCCGATGGCGCTCGTGACCAGCCAGGCGAAGGCGGGGTTCTGGACCGGTTCGTCGGACGGATAGCGGGCCTCGCCGGTGACCTTGGCGACCCCATCCACCCGTAGCGCGGGCCTGCCGATCAAGGGTCCTGTGGAGCCGGCCATCTCAGACCTCCAGGGCCCCGCAAGCCATCAGGGCCCGCACCAAGGTGCGGCGGCCGAGCTCGGGCTTGAAAGCGCGGTCGCCCGGCGCGGCGGCGGTGGCGAAGGCGGCCTCGGCCGCGGCCGCGGCCTGGGCTTCGGTGAGCGGATGGCCGCGCAGGACCGCCTCCGCCGCGGTGGACCGCCATGGCTTGGCCGCCACCCCGCCCAGGGCGACCCGCGCTTCGCGGACCGCCCCGCCGGCGAGATCGAGCGCCACCGCGGCCGAGGCGAGGGCGAACTCGTACGATTCCCGGTCGCGGATCTTCAGATAGAGCGAGCGCCGGGTCCACGGCCGGGCAGGAACGCTGAACCCCGCGATCAGCTCGCCGCGGCGAAGCGTGGTCTCGATGTGCGGGGCATCGGCCGGCAGTCGGTGGAGATCGGTGAAGGCCATCGCCCGGCGCCCCAGGGGCCCTTCAAGTTCCACGCTCGCTTCCAGGGCCGCCAGGGCGACGGCGAAGTCCCCTGGATAGTTGGCGATGCAGCGATCGCTGGTCCCCAGGATCGCGAGGCTGCGCGTGATGCCGCCGATGGCGGCGCAGCCCGAACCGGGCCGGCGCTTGTTGCAGGCGCTCCACGACACGTCGCGGAAATAGGGACAGCGGGTCCGCTGCAAAACGTTGCCGCCAAGGCTCGCCATGTTGCGGATCTGGGCGCTGGCGGCCAGCGCCAGCGACTGGGCGATCACCGGATAGTCGCGGCGCACAACCGGATGGTCGGCGGCGTCGGCCATTCTCGCCAAGGCCCCCAGCCGCAGGAAACCCTGGTCGGCGCGGATCTCGCCGTCGCCGCCGGCCAGGGCGTTGATGTCCACGAGCGTCGACGGCCGCATGACGTCGAGCTTCATCAGGTCGACGAGCGTGGTTCCCCCGGCGAGGTACTGGACGGCGCCCGGGACGTCGGCCCGCGCTTGGGGATGAGCGCCGGCCTGGCGGATGGCGTCGGCCCGGCTGGAGGCGCGATGATAGTGGAACGGGCGCATCAGGCGCCTCGCATGGCTTGCGCGGCGTCGCCGATCGCGGCGACGATCTTGGGATAGGCCCCGCAGCGGCACAGGTTGCCGCTCATGTACTCGCGGATCTGGTCGTCGTCGCCGGCATGGCCCTCTCCGACGCAGGCCACCGCCGACATGATCTGACCAGGCGTGCAGTAGCCGCACTGGAAAGCGTCGTGCTCGATGAAGGCGAGCTGCATCGGGTGCAGCCGCTCCCCCTCCGCCAGGCCCTCGATGGTGGTGATCGGGCGGCCCTGGACGGCGGCCGCCAGCGTGAGGCAGCTCAGCACTCGCCGCCCGTCCACAAGCACGGTGCAGGCCCCGCATTGTCCCTGATCGCAGCCCTTCTTCGAGCCGGTGAGGTCCAAATGGTCACGCAACGCATCGAGCAGGGTGGTTCGCGAATCGAGCAACAGCCGGCGTACGCGCCCATTGACCGTCAGGGCGACGTCCAGTTTCGCTCTCGCATCGGCAGACCGCGGGGCTGGCCGGGCGGCCGTCGAGGCCAGCGGCAAGGCCGCCGCGCCCCCGATGGCGCCCGTCAGAAGGACGCGCCGGTTCGGGCCCCCCGCTTGACCGTCGTTGGCCACCTACTCGATTCCTTGTTCGTGAGCCTTCTGAGGGAAATCGGCGAAGGGCCCCGGGGTTCCCGTGTCGGCGGGCGGAGCGCCTTCCCTTGCGCCTCGCGGCTCGGGCCAATAAATGGACCGCCAAGGGCCGTCGGTCGACCGCGGCATGCGGCGGCGGGCATTTCGTTGGCCATCGGAGCGTGGGGAGGACATGTCGCTCGATCTCGCAACGAGGCCCAATTCCGTGGACGACGCCCTCCCCTCTCTCACCCACCTGCGGCGCCTGGAGGCCGAGAGCATCCAGATACTCCGCGAGGTCGCGGCCGAGTGCGAGCGGCCGGTCATGCTCTATTCGGTGGGCAAGGATTCGGCGGTGATGCTGCGCCTGGCGGTCAAGGCCTTTTTCCCCTCGCGCCCGCCCTTCCCGCTCCTCCACGTGGACACCACCTGGAAGTTCAAGGCCATGTACGAGCTGCGCGGCCGAGCCGCCGCCGACACCGGCATGGAACTCATCGTCCATCAGAACCCCGACGCCCTGGCCCGCGGCGTCAATCCCTTCGACCACGGGTCCCTGCACACCGACCTGTGGAAGACCGAGGGGCTCAAGCAGGCGCTGGATAAATACGGCTTCGACGCCGCCTTCGGGGGCGCTCGTCGAGACGAGGAGAAGAGCCGGGCCAAGGAGCGGGTGGTTTCCATCCGCTCGGCCCAGCACGGCTGGGACCCCAAGAACCAGCGCCCCGAACTGTGGAAGCTCTACAACACCCGCCGCGCTCAGGGGGAATCCCTGCGCGTCTTCCCCCTCTCCAACTGGACCGAGCTGGACATCTGGCAATACATCCATCTCGAGAACATCCCCATCGTCCCCCTCTATTTCGCCGCCGAGCGCCCGGTGGTCGAGCGCGACGGCGCGCTGATCATGGTCGACGACGAGCGCATGCGCCTGAGGCCCGGCGAGACGCCGATGATGAAGAAGGTCCGTTTCCGCACCCTCGGCTGCTACCCCTTGACCGGGGCCGTGGAGAGCGACGCCGACACCCTTCCGGCGATCATCCGCGAGATGCTCATCACCACCACCTCCGAGCGCCAGGGCCGCGCCATCGACCACGACCAGTCCGCCTCCATGGAGAAGAAGAAACGCGAGGGGTATTTCTGATGGCGTTGGCCGAAGATTTCGCCCTCGCCGATGTCGAGGCCTATCTCGATACCCATCGCAACAAGTCCCTGCTGCGCTTCATCACCTGCGGCAGCGTGGACGACGGCAAGTCGACCCTGATCGGGCGCCTGCTCTACGACTCCAAGATGATCTTCGAGGATCAGCTGGCCGCCCTGGAAGCCGATTCCAAGCGCGTCGGCACCCAGGGCGGCGACATCGACTTTGCCCTCCTGGTCGACGGCCTCGCCGCCGAGCGCGAGCAGGGCATCACCATCGATGTGGCCTACCGCTTCTTCTCCACCGACAAGCGCAAGTTCATCGTCGCCGACACCCCCGGCCACGAACAATACACCCGCAACATGGTCACCGGAGCGTCTACCGCCGACCTCGCCGTCATCCTGATCGATGCCCGCAAAGGGGTGCTCACCCAGACTCGCCGGCACAGCTTCCTGGCCAGCCTGATCGGCATCCGCCAGGTCGTACTGGCGGTGAACAAGATGGACCTGATGGGCTACGACAAGGCGGTGTTCGACGAGATCGTCGCCGACTACACAACCTTCGCCGGCCAGATCGGCCTCACCGACATCACCGCCATCCCGATCTCGGCGCTCCGCGGCGACAATGTCGCCGAGCGCGGCGAGCGCATGGCCTGGTACGCCGGCCCCACCCTCATGGAGCAGCTGGAGAACGCCCCGGTCGACGCCGCCCGCCTGGCCCGCGGCCCCCTGCGCTTGCCGGTCCAGTGGGTCAACCGCCCCAGCCTCGACTTCCGCGGCTTCTCCGGCCAGATCGCCTCGGGAACCGCCCGGCCGGGCGATCTGGTGCGCATCCTTCCCTCGGGCCGCCAGACCGCCATCGCCCGCATCGTCACCAGGGACGGCGATCTCGATGTGGCCGTCGCCGGCCAGTCCGTGACCCTCACCCTCACCGACGAGGTCGACTGCTCGCGCGGCGACATCATCGCCGCCTCCGCCTCCCCGCCCGAGGTCGCCGATCAGTTCGAGACCACCATCGTGTGGATGGCCGCCGAGCCCATGCTGCCGGGCCGCGCCTACTACCTGAAGATCGGAACCTCGACGGTCGCCGCCACGGTCACCGAGCCGAAGTACAAGATCAACGTCAACACCCTCGAGCACCTCGCCGCCCGCCAGCTGGAGTTGAACGAGATCGGGGTGTGCAACCTCAGCCTCGACAAGTCCATCGCCTTTGATCCGTATGAGGACAATCCCGATCTCGGCGGCTTCATCCTCATCGACAGGATCACCAACGCCACGGTCGGGGCCGGGATGATCCACTTCGCCCTGCGTCGCTCGCAGAACATCCACTGGCAGGCGGTGGACATCGGCAAGGGCGCCCGGGCGCTGGCCAAGGGCCAGAAGCCGCTGGTCCTGTGGTTCACCGGCCTTTCGGGGGCCGGCAAGTCGACCATCGCCAATCTCGTCGAAAAGAAGCTCCTGGCCCGCGGGCGCCACACCTATCTCCTGGACGGCGACAACATCCGCCATGGCCTCAACCGCGACCTGGGCTTCACCGATGCCGAGCGGGTGGAGAACATCCGCCGTGTCGCCGAGGTGGCCAGGCTGATGGTCGACGCCGGCCTCATCGTGCTGGTTTCCTTCATCAGCCCGTTCCGCTCCGAGCGGCGCATGGCCCGCGAACTGATGGGCGAGGGCGAGTTCTTCGAGGTCTATGTCGATACCCCGCTGGCCATTGCCGAGCAGCGCGACGTCAAGGGCCTTTACGCCAAGGCCCGCAGCGGCGAGCTGAAGAACTTCACCGGCATCGACAGCCCCTACGAGTCCCCCGAAGCCGCCGAGATCACCGTCGACACCGCCTCCCTCACCGCCGAACAAGCCGCCGACCGCATCATCGCCGCGTTGGAATAGCGGAATACACGCGAGCGAGGTTTCTCGTTAATCCGCTCACCCCCGAGAACGCGGGGGCCCAGTGGTGTCCAGCTTGGCCCTCGTCCGATGGGATTGGCGGGCTCAGGAAAACAAAAAAAACCTGGGTCCCCGGGGTCGCGGGGAAAAGCGGAGGTATGTGCCTAAAACGTCAGCACGATCTTGCCGAAATGCTGGCCGGCGCGCATGGCTTCGAAGGCGGCGACCACTTCCGTGAACGGCAGGACCTTGTCCACCACCGGGGTGATCCTAAGGGTCTCGATCGCCACGCACATGGCCTCGAACATGGCCCGCGAGCCGACCATCACCCCCTGCAGCTTCGCCCCCGTGCCGATCATCGACCCGATACTCAGCGGCTCCGAGGCCCCGCCCAGCACCCCGATGATGGCGATGTGGCCGCCAAGGGCGATGGCCGCCAGGCTCTCGGTCAGCGTCGAAGCCCCGCCCACCTCCATGACAAAGGCGACGCCCGTCCCGGCGGTGATCTCCCGCGCCGCGCGGCCCCAGCCCGGCAGCGCCTTGTAGTTGATCACCTGATCGGCCCCCAGCGCCCGGGCCCGCTCCAGCTTGTCGTCCGACGAGGAGGTGATGATCGTCCGGTAGCCCGCCGCCTTGGCGAATTGCAGACCGAAAATCGACACCCCGCCGGTCCCCTGCAGCAGCACCCAGTCGCCCGGCTGCAGACGGGCGTCCTCGAAGAGGGCCCGCCAGGCGGTGAGCGCCGCGCACGGCAGGGTGGCGACCTCGTTGTCGGTCAGGAACTCCGGGACCTTGGAGACGCCGTCCTCGTGAAAAGTCGCCAGCTCCCGCCCGACCCCGGGAATCGGGGCCCCCAGCGCCGAGGCCAAGCCCGCCGGCGTCGGCTTGCCGGCCAGCCACTTCTGGAAAAAGAGGGTCGCCACCCGATCGCCGACCTTCACCCGGCTCACCCCCTCGCCCACCGCTTCGACCACCCCGCAGCCGTCGGAGAACGGCGTCATGGGATCGGGCGTGGCGCGGCCATAGACCCCGCCGACCATCAGGAGGTCGCGGTAGTTCAGCGACACCGCCCGCATGCGCACCAGCACCTCGGAGGGCCCCGGCTTCGGGTCGGGCCGCTCGACCACCTTCAGATGTTCCAGGCCGATCCCGCCGCTCAGTTCGATGGCGCGCATGGGTCGTCTCCTTGTGTCAGACGGGCAGGTCGAGGCGGCGGGCCTTGGCCATGGCCTGGTAGAGGGCGAGGATGTCCCGCTGCCGTCCCTCGTCGCGGGCCGCCTCGGCGGCCTCGTGGGCGGCGATGAGCCGGCGTCTCAGCTCGGCGTTGGCGGCGTCGAGGGCCCGCCACGAGAAATCGCTGTCGACCCCGCTCTCACCGAGCAGCTCGCGAATGGCCCCGTTCTCCCATATCCGCGCGGCCGTCCCGCGCTCGGCCTCCTGGGCGGCGAGGCCGGCGAGCATGGCCAGCAGCCCAGCCCGCCCCGCCTGGTAGTCGCCCCCGGCCTCCGGCGGCAGGGGGATCATCAAGGCCACCATCTGGCCGACCAGGATATCGGGCAGCGCCGGGGTCATGCCGGCCCCAGGGCGGCGAGGTGGTCGGCGAGGATCTCGTCCTGGCGCCTGGCCGTGTACCAGCCGGAGAAGGCGAGGATCGGCTCGGCGAAGCCGCCGTCGCGCCACGCCTTGGCCGAGGAGGTCCAGATCGCCTGGCCTTTCACCGAGGCGAAGAGCCGCCACCAGGCCAGCGCCGCCGGATCGACCGGCAGGCCGCTCGCGCGCCGCCAGATGTCGAGGGCCACGTTCTTGGCCACCATGCCGGAGATCCGCTCATCGTCCGGCCGCGACCACAGGGGGTCCATGGCCCAGGCGACGTCTTCGAGGGGATCGCCGAGGTGGACCATCTCCCAGTCGAGGATCGCGAGGATCTTGCCGGCCCCGTCATGCAGGAAGTTGCCGGCCCGATAATCTCCATGGACGACGCTGATCCGGGCCGCCGGAGGCGGCGGCGTCGCTCGCAGCCTGCGGATCGCGGCCCTCACGATTGGCTGCGGATGCTGCTCGTCGGCGTCGATCACCCCGGCCCAATAGCCCAGCTCGCGCCGCCAGCAGTCCTCCCGGGCCGGCGCGCTGGCCGCCTCCAACAGGGGCAGCCCCTCGATCGGCTCGCCGGCGATCCGCCCAAGAATGGCGAAGAACTGCTCGCCGATCGCCGCCGCGTTGGCCCCGAACGGATCGGGCGAAAATGGGCTGCCGGCCGCCCCGCCGTCCACCCGCCGCATGATGAAAAACGGCCGCTCCAGCTCCGCCCCGTCGCTCTCCAGGACCACCGCCTCGGGGGCGGCCACGTCCTTGCCGGCGAAGGAGCGGATGGCCAGGAACTCCGAGCGCCGATCGGTCTCGATGAGGCTGCCGGGAGGATCGCGGCGCAGGATGAAGCCTTCGCGAACACCGTCCGCCACCGCCTCATAGCGATAGGTCTCGCGGCTCGCCCCACCCGATATTCGCGCCAGATTCTCCACCGCGGTCGGCCGGCCGGCGGTGCGGGAAAGGTAGGCGGCGAGGCGGTCAGCGAGCGTCACTTGGCGAAATCAAGGGTATCGGTGAACCCCGAGGGCGCGTGGGGCCCGAAGACGAGCTGCTCGAGCAGGCCCCGTCCGACCTCGGTCCCGCCCTGCCGGCCGCGCCAGGTGACCTTGCTGATCGCCTGGATGTGCAGGTGATGGGGCGCGCGCGGATCGATGTCGGCGAGCTTGATGTCCTCCCGCTCCAGGCTGAGCTCCCCGTGCGCCAGGCCGTGCGCCCACTTGGGATGGCCATAGCCCAGGCCCAGCATGAAGAACTCGAACTGCGGCTCGAACTCCACCTCCCCGTCGCTCCATGAGATCAGCGCATGGGCCGCGTGCCGCGTGCCCTTCTTCCAGTCGATGGCGATGGAACAGCCCTCGACCTCGCGCAGGCGGTCCGCCCCCACGGCGTCCACCGCCCACACCGCCCGTCGGTTCCACGGCTCGCCGGCCCCATCCTCGTTGGAGTGGAAGAAGAAGCTGCCGGTGGGGAAATTGCACGGCGACCAAATCCAGTAGAACTGCGGCGGGGCGGGCGGCACGGTTTCCTGCCCGTCGCGCGCCCCCACCGGCCGCACGCCCCACGAGCGGTCGCGGGTGCCGGTGAACCCATCCACCGATCGGCGCACGCCGTCGAGCTCGATCCAGCCGGTGTAGCGGCCGTTCTGGGTGAGGCGCGTGTAGTCCATGATCGCGCGGGGGCCCTGGCGGCGGATGAACCGCGGCTCCTCCACAGGAAAGGCGCGGCCCTCGAAGAGGATGTCGGCCGCCAGGCCCTGGTCCGGGGCCTCGACGATCAGGCGCAGGCGCTTCAGCGGCTCGACCACGTCGATGCGGATCGGCCCGACGGAAAGGTCCATCCGCTCCATCTGCAGCCACCGGCTGGCGTGCAGGGCCGTCTGCACCCCGTCGCGGATCACGCAGAAACTCGCGTCGGCGATGTTGAGGTGCGGATAGACCCCGAATGCCAGCGCGAAGAAATCATCGCCCTCAGCCCCATAGCCGCCGAAATAGTAGCGATCGTAGAAGTTGCGGTCGGTCCCGGCGAAGGCGATCGGTTCGCTGGTCTGGTGGATGGGATAGTCGTCGCCCCGGGTCAGCGCCATGGCCGTCTCCTTCAGCTCGCGCGACCCTAGGATCGGAGCAAAGCCCCTGGCAACACTGACGGAGCGTAAAGGGCGGCCGCCCTAGCCCTCACCCCCTGCCGGTCGCTAAGCTGGCAGCCCAATCAGGAGGGGAACCCCATCCATGTCCGCGCTGGAAACCATGATGCCGCCGGTGAAGTACGCTGACGTCAACGGCGTTCGCTTGGCCTATTACGAGGCCGGGCCGCGGCGCGGCGTTCCGATCGTCCTCTGCCACGGCTTCCCCGAGCTCGCCTTTTCCTGGCGCCATCAGCTCGCCGCCCTCGGCGCCGCCGGGCGGTGGGTGATCGCGCCGGACCAGCGCGGCTATGGCCTCACCTCGCGGCCCGAGGCGGTGGAGGCCTACGACATCGACCACCTCACCGGCGACATGGTCGCCCTTTTGGATCACCTGGGCGTGGAGAAGGCGATCTTCTGCGGCCACGACTGGGGCGGCATCGTCGTCTGGCAGGCCCCGCTGCGCCATCCGGGCCGCGTGGCCGCGGTGATCGGCCTCAACACCCCTTTCATGCCGCGCCCGCCGGCCGATCCCATCGAGATCATGCGCGCCCGTTTCGGCGAGGACATGTACATCGTGCACTTCCAGCGCCCGGGCGCGGCCGACGCGGTGCTGGACGGCGATGTCGCCAGGGCGATGAGCTTCTTCCTGCGCCGGCCCATGCCGGGAACGCCGCCGGCCGCCGGGGGCCTTGCCGCCGAGGTGGAGCGGCCCGCCGGGCAATCCGCCTTCGCCCTCATCACCATGCTCGAGGCCTACGATCCGGCCTTCGATCCGCGCCCGGCGTTCCTCACCCCGGACGAACTGGCGGTCTTCGTCGAGACCTTCGAGTGCACCGGCTTCACCGGGGGAATTAACTGGTACCGCAACTTCACCCGCAACTGGCGCACCGCCGAGGGGCTGCCGGAGATGGTGAACGTCCCTGCCCTCATGGTCATGGCCGAGATGGACGCCGTCCTGCCTCCCTCGGCCGCCGATCGCATGGAGGCCTTCGTGCCGGATTTGAAGAAGGTTCTGATTCAGGGCTCGGGCCACTGGACACAGCAGGAGAAGCCGGAAGAGGTCAATCACGCCATCCTTGACTGGCTGGACCGCCGCTTTCCGCAGTAGAAGGCGGCGATGGACCGCGCCACTCTCCCCGCTCCCATGTCCTCCGCCGGCCGGCGGAGCCTTTATGTGGAGACCGAGCCGTTCAACTCCGGGTGGATGTCGGCCGGCGGGCACGAGATCTATTACGAGGAGTGCGGCCTGCGCTCCGGCCGTCCGGCGGTCGTTCTGCACGGCGGTCCGGGCGGGGCGATCAACCCGACCATGCGGCGGTTCTTCAACCCCTCGCGCTGGCGCATGGTGCTCTTCGACCAGCGCGGTTGCGGCCGCAGCCGACCCAACGCCTCGCTGGACGACAACACCACCTGGGACCTCGTCGAGGACATCGAGCGCCTGCGCAAGCGCCTGGGTCTGGAGACCTGGACGGTGTTCGGCGGCTCGTGGGGCTCGACCCTGGCTCTCGCCTACGCCATCCGCCATCCCGATCGCGTCGCCGGCCTCATCCTGCGCGGCGTCTTCCTGCTCACCAAGCGCGAGCTCGACTGGTTCTACCAGGACGGGGCCTCGATGATGTTCCCCGACGCCTGGGAGCGGTTCGCCGCGCCCATTCCCGCGGCCGAGCGCGGCGACATGGTCGCGGCCTACTACCGCCGCCTCACCGGCGCCGACGTCAAGGCCCGCGACGCCGCCGCCGCGGCGTGGAGTCAGTGGGAGGGCGACACCCTTTCCCTGCGCGGCCCCCAGGCCCGCCCGGCCAAGTTCAACGAGGCCGAGTTCGCCCAGGCCTTCGCCCGCATCGAGTGCCACTACTTCGCCAACCGCGGCTTCTTCGCCGAGGACGGCTGGATCTTGCAGAACATCGACTCGGTGCGGGCCATCCCCGGGTGGATTGTCCAGGGCCGCTTCGATGTCGTCACTCCGATGGAGAGCGCCTGGTCGCTCAAGGCGGCGTGGCCAGAGGCCCGCTTCGAAGTGGTCTGGGACGCCGGCCACGCATCCACCGAGCCCGGCATCATCGACGCCCTCGTCCGCGCCACCGACCAGGCCCTGGCGACCTAGAGCAGCGCGCCGCGTCCGCTGGTGACTTCGCTGTAGCGGTGGACGCGGACGGCCAGGACCAGAGCGAAGCCGGCCATCATGGTGATCATTACCGTGCCGCCGTAGGACAAGAGGGGCATAGGCACGCCGACCACCGGGGCGAGGCCCATGACCATGGCCCCGTTGATCAGGACGCAGAGGGTGAAGGTGACGATCACCCCGACCGCCGCCAGCCGCCCGAAATGGCTGTAGGCCACCGAGGCGATCCGCAGGCCGATGGCGATCACCGCGGCGTAGAGAATGAGCACCCCCACGCAGCCGGCGAAGCCGAACTCCTCGGCGAGCGAGGAGAACATGAAGTCGGTGGACTTCTCCGGCAGGAAATTGAGCTGGCTCTGGGTGCCGAGGCCGAAGCCCTTGCCCAGCAGGCCGCCGGAGCCCAGTGCGATCTTGGATTGGATGATGTGATAGCCGGCCCCGGAGCGGTCGGCCTCGGGATGGAGAAAGGTGAGCAGGCGGGCCCGCTGGTAGGCCTTGAGGACGAACATGAACACCGCCGGCAGGGCCGCCGCCGCGCCCACCAGGCCCACGCCCACCAGGCGCAGGCTGAGGCCGGCGAGAATCATCATGAAGCCGCCGGTGCCCGCGATGAGCACCGCGGTGCCGAGATCCGGCTGGTGGGCGACGATGGCGGCAGGGGCAAGGATCAGGCCAGCCGGGATCAGCAGCCACCACGACAGCCTGGCGTAGCGGGCCGGCAGCGAATGGTAGAAGCGGGCGAGCGCGAGAACGAGGCCGAGCTTGATGATCTCCGAGGGTTGCAGGTGGATGGGGCCCAGATCCAGCCAGCGCTGGGCGCCCATGTGGGTGTGGCCGATCACCGCCGCGGCGAGCAGCAGGACGAGACCCAGGGCATAGAGCGGATAGGCCAGGGCGAACCAGACCCGGAGGTCCGTCACCGCCAGGGCGATCATGAGCGGGAAGCAGACCACGAAGAGGCCCAGGTGCCGGTCGGCCCACGGGTTCCAAGAGCCGCCGGCGATGGAATAGAGCATCAGCGTCCCGACCAGCGCGATGGCCGAGATGACCAGGCACAGAGCCCAGTCGATCTCGCCGAGCTTGAAAGAGAGGCGGTCCCGTTCGCCTGGCCGGCTGATGACGCTGTCGGTCACGTTGCCGATCCGTCCGGCAGGCCTGGGGCAGCGGCGCCGCCTTCCCGCGGCAGGGGCGAGACGATGCGCGAGCGGACCTCCGGGTCCTTCAGAAGGGCGATGCGCATGAGCTGGGCGGCTTTGGGCGCGGCCGCTTCCGCCCCCCAGCCGCCGTGCTCGACCAGAACGCTCATCGCGTAACGCGGATCGTCATAGGGCGCGAAGGCCACGAACCAGGCATGGTCGCGCATCGCCCACACCCCCTGCGCCCCGTGCGCGCCGTGGGCGGCGGCGGTGTAGCTGTGCGACTGGGCGGTGCCGGTCTTGCCGGCCATCTTGATGGGGCCGAGGCCCAGCTGCGAGGCCTTGAAGGCGGTGCCGCCGGCGTCGTTGGCGACGCTGGCCATGGCGGTGCGGACGAAATCGAGGTGCGCCTTGGCGAACGGCAGCTCCGGCGCTTCGCTGCCCAGCGGCTGCACCGCATCGCCAATCGAGTGGATCAGGCGCGGCTGGATGGCCCGCGAGCCATTGGCCAAGCGCGAGACCATCACCGCCAGCTGCAGGGCGTTGACCGAGACATAGCCCTGGCCGATCCCCATGCTCGGCGTCTCGCCCGGGTGCCAGACCGGATCGTGGGGGAAGGCCCGGCGCTTGTAGGCGATGTCGGGAACGATCCCGGCCTTCTGCCCCGGAATGTTGCCCGGGTCGAAGACCTGGCCGAGGCCGAACTTGCGGGCGGTGGCGGCGATCTTGTCGGGGCCGACGCTGAGCGCCGTCTGGTAGAAGAAGATGTCGCACGACGATTTGATGGCGTTGTGCATGTCCACGACCCCATGGGCCTTGTCGCAGTGCCAGGGCCGCCCGCCCCAAAACCAGACGCGGTTGCAGACATAGGTCCGGGCCGGATCGACGCCGGCTTCCAGGGCGGCGAGCGCCACCATCGTCTTGAAGGTCGAGCCGGGCGGATAGTTGGCGGTGAGCGCCTTGTTGAACAGCGGCTTGCGGTCGTACCCTGCGAGCGCCTTGTACTCAGGGCCCGTGAGGCCCTTGACGAAGCGGTTGGCGTCAAAGCTGGGGGCCGAGGCCAGGCACAGCACGTCGCCGGTCCGGCAATCCATCATCACCGCCGCGCCGCTGTCCTCGCCGAACACCTCCAGGGCGCGGTTCTGAATGTCGGCGTCGAGGGTGAGGCGGATCGGCGCGCCGGGGACGGAGGGAATGTCGCCGCCGGGGTCATCGCGGACCACCCGGCCCTTGACGTCGACCTCGACCTTGCGGGCCCCGGCCTTGCCGCGCAGATCGAGATCGTAGGCCTTTTCCACGCCCTGGCGGCCGATACGGAAGCCCGGATTGAGCAGGATCGGGTCGGCGTTGGGGCCGGTCTTGGCGATGTCGGCGGCATTGACCTTGGCGACGTAGCCCACGACGTGGGCGAAGGCCCCGCCGAATGGATAGACCCTCACCTCGCCCATGTCGGCGGTGACGCCGGGCAGCTCGGGAGCGCGGACGTTGATCCGTGCGAACTCCTCCCAGGTCATGTCCTCGATGACCGCCACGGGGGCTTTGCGGGGAGCAGCGGCGATGTCGGCGGCTAGGCGGGCCCGGCGGGCGTCATCCATGGGCGCGAGCCTGGCGATGTTGGCCAGGGTCTCGTCGACATCGACGCCCGTATCGGTGGCCACCAGCAGGCGGAAGGCGGGGCGGTTGGAGGCCAGCACCACTCCATTGCGGTCGAGGATAAGGCCGCGCGGCGGCGGGGTGAGGCGGAACTCGAACTCGTTGTGCTCGGAGAGCATCCTGTAGCGACCCGCCTCGAGGATCTGAAGTTGGCCGAGGCGGCCGACCAGGGCCAGGATGCCGACGCCGGTTATCCCGCCGAACAGGAAAGCGCGGCGATGGAAGCGGGACTGCCGCTCGTTGACCTCGTCGAAATGGAAAGCGGGTTCGCTCATCGATAGCGGATCTCGGAGGCTTCATAGCGCTCGATCAGGCGCCAGGCGAACGGATAGAGGACGAGGGTGACGGCGAATTGCGCCGCCGCGCCGAAGAGACTGGGCACATGGCCGGCCCGCAGGCTCATCAGGGCGAGCCCCACAGTCATGGCGGTCGCGCAGGCAGCCGCGTACCAGGCGAAGAGGCCGAGGACATCCTGTCCCGAGAGGATCCGCCGGGCCGCGAACACCAGGGCGTAGGCGCCCAGCAGGCAGGTCGGCCACAGCCCGAGCGGCCCACCCCACAGCAGATCGAGGGCGAGGCCAAGGCCGACCAGGACGATGGGCGGGAAGATCGAGGGCCGGGCCATGGCCCAGGCAAAGGCGGGAACCAGCGCGAAAACCGGCTCGGGGGCCTGCAGGCCGGCTACCCTGATCGGCGTCGCCAGGATCAGCGAGGCGGCGAGCGAGGCGATCGCCGGCACGCCCAGCCAGACCAGGGGCGACATGGGCGCGCGTCGCCTGGCAATCATGGCGCGGGCGCCTTGGCGGCGGGCGACGGGGCGGGGACCAGCGTGACCGGCGCCTCGGGCGCCTCGGTGGCCGTCGAGGGCAGCTCGCGCGGGGCCAGATCGGCCGGCTGCGCCAATTGCGAGAAGTCCTTGAAGATCAGCACACGGACGAAGTCGATCGGCGCGGCGTCGGCGTCTAGGGCGACCCGCCAGACCCCGCCGAAGCCGCGCACCGCCGTCCCCACCGGCAGGCCGCGGGGCGCCACCCCCCCATCGCCCGAGGTCAGCACCCGGTCGCCCTCGCGCAGGGCGTCGTGGGTGCGCAGATAGGCCAGCGCCGGGTTGGGGCCGCCGTCGCCGGTCAGGATGGCTCGGCCGTTGGTGCGCACCAGCAGGACCGGCAGGCGGCTCTCCACGTCGGTGAGCAGCATCACCCGGCTGACACGGCCCCCGACGCCGGTGATGCGGCCCACCAGACCGTGCTCGCTGAGCACCGGGTTGCCTTCGGTGATGCCCTGGTCGGCGCCGGCGTCGGCCAGGCGGCTGTTGGAGAACGGTCCGCGGGCGTCCAGCACCGTGTCGGCCGAGATCATGGGCATGGCCGGCGCCGTGGCGATGCCCAGAAGGCCGCGCAGGCGCTCGTTCTCGTGGCGCAGGGCCACCGCCTGGTCCCTCCAGGTTCTGGCGGCGGCGAGTTCCGCACGCAGGTCGCGGTTCTGCGAACCGGCGCGAAGATAGTCTCCGATATCGCCGACGATGTCCCCGGTCCACCGCACCGGCGCGCTCAGCACCGCCCCGGCCGGCGAGGCGAGGCTGTCGGCGGCGCGGCGCAGGCCGGCGAAGGTCTGGCCGCGCTGTCCGTCGGTCACGAACAGGCCCACGCCCAGCGCCATCGCCGCGATGAGGGCGACGCCGGCCAGCCAGATCAGCGGCGGCTTGATCTCCCCCAGTGGTCCGTCGCGAAGCGACACCTCAAATGGCCTCCCGGTGGCCTCCCTGAAGGCTAGAACAGGCTGTTCTCGAGCAGGCCCTTCATCCACTGCGGGTGCTCGAGCACCTTGCCGACGCCGAGCGCCACGCAGGTCAGGGGATCGTCGGCCACGGTGACCGGCAGGCCGGTGGCGTCGCTAATCTCCAGGTCGAGGCCGCGCAGCAGGGCCCCGCCGCCGGTCAGCATGATGCCCTTGTCGGCGATGTCCGCGGCGAGCTCCGGCGGGGTCGCTTCAAGGGCGACCTTCACCGCCTCGATGATCTGCGAGGCCGGTTCGGCGACGGCGTCGGCGGCCTGTTTCTCGCTCACCGTCACTTCGCGCGGCACGCCCTGCATCAAGTCGCGGCCTTTCACGTCGATGCTGAGGCCATGGCCATCCTCGGGCGGGCGAGCGGTGCCGATCTCCTTCTTGATACGCTCGGCGGTGGTCTCGCCGACCAGCAGATTGTGGTGGCGGCGCATGTAGCTGATGATCGCCTCGTCCATCTTGTCGCCACCGACCCGCACGCTGCGCGAATAGACGATGCCGGAGAGCGACAGGACGGCCACCTCGGTGGTGCCCCCGCCGATGTCGACCACCATCGAGCCGGTGGGCTCATGGATCGGCAGGCCGGCCCCGATAGCTGCGGCCATGGGCTCGTACATCAGCCCAACCCGGCGGGCCGAGGCGTTGAGGCAGGAATCGTTGATCGCCCGCCGCTCCACGGCCGTGGCCCCCGACGGCACGCAGACGATCACCTTGGGGTTCACGAAGCCCTTGCGGTTATGAACCTTGCGGATGAAGTACTTGATCATCTCCTCGGCGACTTCGAAGTCGGCGATGACCCCGTCTCGCATCGGCCGGATCGCTTCCATGTGGCCCGGCGTGCGGCCGAGCATCATCTTGGCCTCGGCCCCGACCGCATAGACGCTCTTGCGCCCGCCGACGGTGCGCAGGGCGACCACGGAAGGCTCGTTGAGCACGATCCCACGGCCCTTCATGTAGACGAGGGTGTTGGCCGTTCCGAGATCGATGGCGATGTCGCTGGAGATGGCGCCGAATAGGGACGAAAACATTCAGGGCTCGGTCGAGGGGTTCTTGAGGAACGGGTGGTCGGCGCCATTCGCGGACCCGCGAACGCGCGAAGTGCTGTGCCCCGCCGGGGGGCCGAATTCAAGGCATTAATCTTCGGCGCCCGGCCTGGGTCAGCCGAGCGCCGCCAGGGCCACGCCGGCGACGGCGACCATGGCCGTCAGCCACTGCCAGGTGGCCATCCGCTCGGCGAACAGCCGCCGCCCGGCCAGGGCGGCGATGGGGGCCTCGACCACGCCCACGGCGCGCACTGGCCCGGCCGGCGAGAGGGCGAAGGCGGTGAACCACAGGCCCGACGCCGCCGCGCCGAAGAAGCCCGCCGCAAGGGAGAATCTCCAGGGCCTCACCGCGGCCAGGAGGGCTCGCGGATCGCTGATGAGGAGCCATGTGACCAGCGCCGCCGACTGCATCGCCTGGACGGCGAAGAGGGTGATTTGGGCGGCGAGGACCGGATGGCCGGGGTCGATGGCCAGGGCGCATTGGCGAAAGGCGTTGGAGGCCAGGGCGAAGCCCGCTCCGGCGGCCACGCCCAGGGGGGCGGCGGTCCAGTCGATGCGGCCGCGCGGCCAGCCGAGCAAGCCGAGCGCCACCGCGGCGACCCCCAGGCCCACCCATCGCGAGGGGCCCAGGGTATCGCCGAACGCCGCCCCGAATACCGCCGCGAGCGGGATGCCGCTCTGTTGGAAAACGGTCCCAAACGCGAAACTCGAGCGGCGCATGGAGACCAGCATGGCCGCCGTGCCGAGGATCTGGGCCGCCCCGCCGATCGCGCAGGCGATCCAGAATCGTTCAACCAGGATCGGATGGGCGCCCGGCGTCAGCGCCAAGGCGATGATCACGAAGCAGGCCGAGAACGGCAGGCCGAAGAGGAAGCGCACCAGGGTCGCGCCCCAGGGCCCGGCTCCGGCCAGCAGCCCGCGCTGCAGGGCGTTGCGCGCCACCTGCAGAGAGGCCGCGCCCAGGGTGACCGGAATCCACACCGTCTCGCCTCCGCGCCCGACTGGGCGAGCGTCGAATACCTCAGAATCGGCGCGGGGCGGTCGGGACTGGGGCGGATTTCTCCTTGCGCGCAAAGAGGTGGTTCAGCGGCGCTGACGTAGGCCATGGGCTGGCGGTGAGGGTGTCGGTGTCGGCCGACTCGCCGGTGGCGATGTAGCCGTAATCCTCGAGGCGCACGGAGACCTGGGCCTGGGCGGCGGTCCCGTCGGTGACCCGCGTGACCTGGAAGAGGCGCGGCACGGCCTCGTGCGGGACGACCTGGCGCATGGCGTTGAACACCGCGTCACCAAAAGGGTAGATTTGCTTATCGGGCGAGCCACCGTCGCGCCGCCAGCCCGGCCGCCAGCCACACGCCCAGCGCCAGGGCCAGCCAGATCCACGCCCCGCCGGCCATCACCGATTGGCCGGCGAAGGCGATCACCACGATCTTGGGAAGGATGCCGAGCCCCGTGCCGATCAGGAAGGCCCACCAGCTCATCGAGGTCACCCCGGCGGTGATGTTGATCAGGACGAAGGGGGCGAAGGGAACCAGGCGCAC